>NZ_CP051651.1:2708653-3009615 GCF_012848175.1 Xanthomonas campestris pv. badrii
GGCGTCGGAATACGCGCAAGGCACTGGCAGCAGATTGAAGCCTGGTGGAATCCGGGTAGGCGTGTGGCTTCGCCCGTACCCTCACCCCAACCCCCGCTCCGCACCCCGGCCCGCGCTTGCGGCGCGGGCGCTCCAAGCCACGCGCGCCAGTGGCGCGCAAGCTGTGCCTTCTCGCCCCGTGGGGAGAGGGGCTTTGCAAGAGAATCGCGCTGCAAGGGGCTTTCCCCTTCCACTGCCACGCCGGCAACCGCGTGTTTACTGCCATCACCGGCAGCGGCGGCGCACAGTTGCGCTTTTCCACCGCCTCGCCGCAGCAGATCGAAGCGGACCCGCATGCGTTCGTGCGCGCGCTGCGTTATGTGAACCTGCCCGGCGACAGCCTGTTCACCGTGCGCTTCGGCGGCGGCACCTGGCATCAGTTCGCACCGGCGCAGGGCGATGCCATGCATTCGGCCTTCTTTGCGTTGTCCTGCCACCCGGACGAAGCCGGCGGCGTACTGAGCGACGCGCAGCAGGCATTGGTCAACCGGGGCCAGGCCACCATCGCCAGCCTGACCGAGCTGCTGCCGGCCTCGGCTGGAAGCAACGCGCCTGCAGCCGCGCGCGCCGCTGGAGCGGCCGGCTGCGGCAGGCGCTGCCGCGGGTACGTCGGCCCGGGTTTGTCGCCACGCGCCTGGGCTTGCCGCAGATCCGCCCGCTGAAGGGCCTGCCTGCCGATGCATTGCTGCACGGCCAGCTCGGCGAGGCCGTACATTTCCAAGACAGCCACCAGCTGGAGCTGGACACGCGCCAGTTGCGCAGCGACAACCTGCAGGGCGTGCTCTGCGATCTGCTGCAGGCGTTCGTGGATCAGCCGCCGGGCGGGGTGAGCGGATTGATGCGGCTGCGCAACCTGATGGTCAAGCCGCTGGGGCTGCGTACCTCGCGCCTGGGCTGCCCGGTGTCGTCCTTGCTCGATCCGTCTGCAAAGCAGCTGTTCGCCGGGCGCTTCCCGGTGCTGGCGCAACGTCGCGATGCCGATGGGCAGCAGGTGCAGGTCGTCCTCGGCGCCGACGACAAGCATCTGCGTTTTCGTTCCTCGATCGGGTTGCGCCGCATCGGCGAGCATCGCATCGTGCTGACCATGGCCACGCAGGTCAGCTGCCGCAACTGGCTGGGACGCCTGTACTTGGCCTCCATCCATCACGTGCATCACCACTACATCGTGCCGAGCATGCTGCGCGCCGCAACGCAGCGCCTACTGCATGCCGAACAGGCGGCAAGCGATGCCTGGCTGGCGCATTCGCCGTGAACGGCTGCGGCGGCGCCATCACCTCGTTTTGTCCTCGCGCTGCCTAGGCTTGGGGTCCCCAATCCCCAGGACACGTCCATGCCCACTCTTCGCCTGCGTATCACCGGTACCGACGACGACGCGCGCGCCATCGCCAACCTGCTGCAGAGCATCGAAGGCATCGAGCACGTGGAAGAAGTCGACGACCTGATGCCGCACCTGGACGACGATGATTCCAGCTCGGCCGGCCTCTCCGATGATGAAGGCCCGGGCAGCCACGAATTCGAAGTGGATGCCGGCAATGAAGCCACTGCGCAGAAGGTGCGCGACGCAGTGCAGGAACTGGCACTGCAGCTGGATGTGTTCGTCGAATACGAATACGACGAAGGCTGAGCATCGCGTCGGGGGCTGCCCAACGCATGCGCGCACCGCTGCGCCGCAGTCGGCGGCAGCCCCTGATCCAATGTTGCCTGCGCCGCCTGCAAGGTGCAGACGGCGCATCCGTCTCAAGACTCCTGTCTAGCGCAATTGGCCTACTCGACATGACACGTCATCTCGGGGCCACGGAACAGCCGCCGCATGCGGGTTCAGGACATCCTGCGGCGCCGTTGGCGCCAGCGCCAGGCCAGCAGCGCCAGCCAGCCGACCACAGCGGCAACCACGCCCACCGGCAGCAGCGCCGCCACCGCACGAATCACGAATGCCACGCTGGCCGCGAACACCTGGCCGAACTCGGCTGCCGCCTCGGCGATCTCGCCCTTGCCCTGTTCGCCCCCGGTGCTGCTGAAATGCAGCGTCAGCAACTGGGTGCGCACGCGACGTTGTTGTTGCGCGGCCTCCTGCTGGGTCTGTTGCGCCTCGGCCTCGATGTCGGCCAGGCGCTTGGAGACCGCCAGCAGGTCGCCCACCGCCAGATCACGGCGTTGCTGCAGCTCCAGCAGCCGCGCGTGTTCCTTCTGCAGCCGCGCCTGCGCCAGCCCGGTATCGGCGATCTGCTGGGCCAGATCCTCGGCGCGCGTGCTGCGCGCGGCCACATCGCCGTGCTGGCCGGCCAGTTGCACCATCGGCTCGACGCCCTCGGGCACCAGTCGCACGCTGACGCTGCCGCCAGGATCGCGCCCGCCGTGCTGCTCCACCGTCAGCAGTGCGCAGGTGCCGTACTGCGCGCTCTGGCAGGCGCTACGCACCGCGGCGATGCGCTCGCCGATCTGATCGGCAGGCAGTTCGATGCGGACATCGTGTTCATAGGCCAGTGCCGCACCGGATGGTACCGGCGCCGGCGGTGCCGCAGCGCCGCCATCGGCCGCCATGTCGCCCTGCGGCCGCGCGCAGCCCGCCAGCATCCACCCGATCAGCAACAGCGCCGCATACCGCGGCAGGCCGCGCCTCACAGGCTGGCTCCATCGACCTTCTGCACGCTGAGCGTGGACAGATCCAGGTCGGGAATGCAGCGCACGTTGACGGCAACATTGGCTTCCCCGGTCTTGGGGTTGGCGCCCTCGCTGAACGGCGCAATGCCGCACGCTGCGCAGTAGTGGTGCGCAATATGCTGCCGATTGAAGCGGTAGCTGCCCATCTCCTGCGCGGCCCCGTGCAGCTGCAGCTGCGAGCGCGCACCAAACCACAGCAGCCCGCCGCGACGGCGGCAGAACGAGCAGTTGCAATCGTAGACTTCGGTGATCGGCGCATCGGTCTCGAGCTCGAACGCGATGCGTCCGCAATGGCAGCTGCCGGCGTACTGCATGGGTTTGCTCCTTGGAAAACAGTGCGATTGGTACATGACTCAGGAACCATGGACCGTTGCCGATGCACCACCGGCCCTGGGTGAGGCCAGCTGCAGTGCCGCTGCGGCAACAGCATGCGGTCGCGCCCGCCTGATCGGGTACCGCTCGGTGGCCACTCTAAACCAATGGCGGATGCGAACGGGCGCACAGATGCCTATGCTGGCGGTTTGCTCTGACCAGGATCCACGATGCGTCAACGCCTGCTTGTCCTCGCCCTGCTTGCCGGCCTCGGTGCCTGCCAGCAACAGCCCCAATCCCCGCGCGCCGATGCCACACCCGCTGCCGGCGCGCAAGATGCACAGAGCCCGGATGCGCGGTTTGCCGCGCTGTCCAAGCGTGCACTCGACACCTGGATGCAGCTGTCGCCGGTCACTGCCACGCAGACCGGCGACCACCGCTTCGATGCGCAGATCGACGACCTCAGCGACGGCGGCCGCCAGCGCAGCCTGGAAGCCAACAAGACCTTGCTGACCGAACTGGACGCGGTCGATGTCGCCAAGCTCTCGCGCGAGAACCAGGTGGACGCCGCCATCCTGCGCAATCAGCTGCAATCGGAGATCTGGAATACCGAGGTGCTGCAGAGCTGGGCCTGGGACCCGCAGGTCTATAACGGCCTGGCCGGCAGCGCGTTGTATGGTCTGATGGCGCGCGAGTTCGCGCCGCTGCCCGAGCGCCTGAGCGCCGCTACTCAACGCATGGAAAAAATTCCCAGCATCTTTGCGCAGGCGCGTGCCAACCTTGACCCGGCACGCGTACCGAAGATCCATGCAGAGACGGTGGCCAAGCAGAACAAGGGCATCCTCAGCATCGTCGACACCTTCATCGCGCCCAACATCAGCCAGCTGGGCCCGATCGAAGCGGCGCGCGCGCAAGCGGCCATCGACAACCTGAAGAAGGCAGTGGCCGAGCAGCAGACCTGGCTGGACACCGTGCTGGTGCCCAACGCCAAGGGCGACTTCCGCATCGGAGCGGAAAAGTACGACCAGAAGCTGAAGTTCGCGCTGCTGTCGTCGCTGTCGCGTGCCGACATCAAGCAGCGTGCCGAGTCCGAACTCAAGCGCGTGCGGGGCGAGATGTACGGCATTGCGCGCACCGTGCTCAAGGACAAGCCCGGCGCTCTCAAGCTGCCCGAATCGCCCAACGACGCGCAGCAGCAGGCCGCGATCGAAGCGGCGCTGGAACTGGCCTATGCCGACAAGCCGGCGCGCGACAAGGTGGTGGACCAAGCCAAGGCAGCGCTGGCGCAATCGACCGAATTCGTGCGCCAGAAGGATTTGATGACGCTGCCCGATTCGCCGGTGGACATCATCCTCATGCCGGAATTCCAGCGTGGCGTGGCAGTGGCCTATTGCGATTCGCCCGGCCCGCTGGACAAGAATCTGAAGACCTTCTACGCGGTGTCGCCGATTCCTGACGACTGGAACGACAAGCAGGTCGACTCGTTCCTGCGCGAATACAACACCCGCATGATCCACCTGCTGAGCATCCACGAGGGCACGCCGGGTCATTACCTGGAAGGCTGGCACTCGGCCAAGTTCCCGTCCACGCTGCGTGCGGTGCTGCGTTCGGGCATGTTCGCCGAGGGCTGGGCGGTGTACACCGAGCGCATGATGCAGGAACAGGGCTATCTGGATAACGACCCGCTGTTCCACCTGGTGCAGTTGAAGTTCTACCTGCGCACCATTGCCAATGCCATCCTCGACCAGGGCGTGCATGTGGACGGCTGGGATCGCGACAAGGCGATGCATCTGATGACCCACGACACCTTCCAGCAGGAAAGCGAGGCCTCCGGTAAATGGGTGCGCGCACAGCTGTCGTCGGCGCAGCTGCCGACCTACTTCGTCGGCGTACAGGAGCATCTGGATACGCGCAAGGCGGTGCAGGAGAAGCTGGGCAAAGACTTCAACCTGAAGGCCTACCACGACAAGATGCTGTCCTATGGTGCGCCGCCGGTGCGCTTTGCGCGCGAACTGATGCTGGATCAGCCGATCGAGTGATGAATCCCTTCTCCCATCGGGACATTGTCCTCCTTTATGGAGGAGAAGGTGCCCCGAAGGGGCGGATGAGGGGCGCCCCGCGAAGTTGTCACCGCCTGCGCGGTCCAACGCGTCGCCACGCGCCTTCAGAAATGACACACCAGTGGCTTCGCCCCGTACCCTCACCCCAACCCCTCTCCCGCAGGAGAGGGGCTTGCTGCTGCAGGCGAACGAAGGACTGCAGTGCTTCCTTCTCCCGCGCGCGGGAGAAGGTGCCCCGTAGGGGCGGATGAGGGGGCGCCCCGCGAAGTTGTCACCGCCTGCGCGGTCCGATGCGCCGCTACACGCCTCCAGAGGACACACCAAGTGGCTTCGCCCCGTACCCTCCCCCCAACCCCTCTCCCGCAGGAGAGGGGCTTGCTGCTGCAGGCGAACGAAGGACTGCAGTGCTTCCTTCTCCCGCGCGCGGGAGAAGGTGCCCCGCAGGGGCGGATGAGGGGCGCCCCGCGAAGTTGTCACCGCCTGCGAGGTCCAACGCGTCGCCACGCGCCTTCAGAAATGACACACCAAGTGGCTTCGCCCCGTACCCTCACCCCAACCCCTCTCCCGCAGGAGAGGGGCTTGCTGCTGCAGGCGAACGAAGGACTGCAGTGCTTCCTTCTCCCGCGCGCGGGAGAAGGTGCCCCGCAGGGGCGGATGAGGGGCGCCTTGCGAAGTTGTCACCGCCTGCGAGGTCCAACGCGTCGCCACGCGCCTTCAGAAATGACACACCAAGTGGCTTCGCCCCGTACCCTCACCCCAACCCCTCTCCCGCAGGAGAGGGGCTTGCTGCTGCAGGCGAACGAAGGACTGCAGTGCTTCCTTCTCCCGCGCGCGGGAGAAGGTGCCCCGCAGGGGCGGATAAGGGGCGCCCCGCGAAGTTGTCACCGCCTGCGAGGTCCAACGCGTCGCCACGCGCCTTCAGAAATGACACACCAGCTGGCTTCGCCCCGTACCCTCACCCCAACCCCTCTCCCGCAGGAGAGGGGCTTGCTGCTGCAGGCGAACGAAGGACTGCAGTGCTTCCTTCTCCCGCGCGCGGGAGAAGGTGCCCCGCAGGGGCGGATAAGGGGCGCCCCGCGAAGTTGTCACCGCCTGCGCGGTCGAACGCATCGCCACGCGTCTCCAGAGAACACACCAAGTGGCTTCGCCCCGTACCCTCACCCCAACCCCTCTCCCGCAGGAGAGGGGCTTGCATCATTGCTTTTTGCGTTGGCAGGCGGGGAACGCACACTCCAGTGTCACGCAGCTCTCGCACACAACGTCACCTCACGCATCCGCCGCAACGAACCCACCCGTCTGCCGCGCCCACAGGCGCGCATACAGCCCGCCGTGTGCGATCAGCTCCGCATGCGTGCCGGTCTCGACGATGCGGCCGCCGTCCATCACCACCAGCCGGTCCATGCGCGCGATGGTCGAGAGCCGGTGCGCGATGGCAATCACCGTCTTGTTGCCCATCAGCGCGTCCAGGCTGTCCTGGATTGCCGCCTCCACTTCCGAATCCAGTGCCGAAGTCGCCTCGTCCAGGATCAGGATCGGTGCGTCCTTGAGCAGCACGCGCGCGATGGCGATGCGCTGGCGTTGACCGCCGGACAGCTTGACCCCGCGCTCGCCGACGTGTGCATCGAAGCCGCGCCGGCCTTCGCCATCCACCAGCGTCTCGATGAACGCTTCCGCGCGTGCCTTGCGCACCGCATCCAGGATCTGCGCTTCGCTGGCCTGCGGCCGCCCGTACAGCAGGTTGTCGCGGATCGAGCGATGCAACAGCGAGGTGTCCTGCGTCACCAGGCCGATCTGCCCGCGCAGGCTTTCCTGCGTGACCCGCGCGATGTCCTGCCCGTCGATCAGGATGCGCCCCTGTTCCAGGTCGTACAGCCGCAGCAGCACGTTGACCAGGGTGGATTTGCCGGCGCCGGAGGGCCCGACCAGGCCGATCTTCTCGCCGGCGCGCACCTGCAGGTCCAGCCCGGCGATCACGCCGCCGCGCTTGCCGTAATGGAAATGGATCTGCTCGAACTGCACCTGCCCCTGCGTCACGCGCAGCGGCACCGCATCGGGCGCATCCTGGACCTGCACCGGCTGGGAGATGGTCTGCATGCCGTCCTGCACGGTACCGATATCTTCGAAGATGCCGTTGACCGTCCACATGATCCAGCCGGACATGTTGTGGATGCGGATCACCAGGCCGGTGGCCAGGGTGATGGCACCCACGCTGATCTGGCCGCGACTCCACAGCCATAGCGCCAGCGCGCAGGTGCCCACGATCAGGAAGCCGTTGGCCATGGCGATGGCGGTATCCATCGCGGTGGTCACCCGCGTCTGCCCGCGATGCTTGACCGCCAGCTCGTCGATGGCATCGCGGACGTAGGCTTGTTCGCGGCCGGCATGCGCGAACAGCTTGAGCGTGGAAATATTGGTGTAGCCATCGACGATGCGCCCGGTCGCCTTGGAACGCGCGTCCGACGCCACCCAGGCACGCGCCTTCATGCGCGGCACGAAGAACGCCATCAAGGCGACATACACCACCAGCCAGATCAGCAGCGGTGCCATCAACCACGGGTCGGCCTGGGCGAACAGCCACAGCGCACTGCCGGTATAGACCACGATGTACCACAGCGCATCGACCATCTGCACCGCCGATTCGCGCAACGAGGTACCGGTCTGCATCACCCGGTTGGCAATGCGGCCGGCAAAGTCGTTGTTGAAGAAGCCCAGGCTCTGCCGCACCACGTAGTTGTGCATCAACCAGCGCGAGCGGTTGCTCAGGCCGGGCACGATGGCCTGGTTGACCAGCAGGTTGTGCAGCCCGGTAAAGAACGGCCGCGCGATCAGGGTGATCGCGGCCATCCACGCCAGCTCGCCGGCATGCCGGCGGAAGAAGTCCGGCCCCGGACGCTCGGTGAGCATGTCGACGATGCGGCCCAGGAAGTCGAACATCGCCACTTCCACCAGCGCCAGCAACAGCCCGGCGATCAGCGTGGCCAGCAGGATCGGCCACAACGGCCGCAGGTAATGCAGATAGAACCGCCACACATTGCGTGGCGGCATCTCCCGCTCGATGGGCGGGAAGATATCGATCAGGGATTCGAACCAGCGGAACATTGCAGCCACATCGTCAGACGCCGGGCACCCAGGCTAGCCGATCGGGCGTCAAGCCGTGGTGCGGTGCCTGCTCAGCCGACCCTGGCTAACCGCTCTTGGTCGCGGATACGCAGCAGCAGCCGGTTGATCTCCGCCACATCGAACTGCGCCGGGTCGAAACGCCCGCCGAGCGTGGCCACCCACTACACGGCGGCAAGCCTTCAACGCCGTTGCAGACTCGGCACCGCATCGCTCACGTGGGCATGCCGGCGCATGATCCAGTTGAACAACGGCGTTGCCATCAAGGTGGACAGGATCGCCATCAGCACCAGTACCGAGAACAGGCCTTGTTCGATCACCCCGGCCTGCAGGCCGATGTTGATGATGATCAACTCCATCAGCCCGCGCGCGTTCATCAGCGACCCGATCGCCATCGCGTCGCGGTTGTTCTCGCCGGTGGCGCGCGCCGCGGCCCAGCAGGCCACGCCCTTGCCCACGAACGAGGCAAGCAGGATCGCCACCCCGGCCAGCATGATCTGCGGCTGCAGCAGCACGCTGAGCTGGGTCTTCAGGCCCGAATAGGTAAAGAACAACGGCAGCAGCAACACCACCACGAATGGTTGCATCATCGCGCGCAGCTTCTCGGTCAGCGCGCCCTTGGGCAGGCAGACGCCGAGCAGGAAGCCGCCGAACACCGCATGGATGCCGATCGCATCCATCGCCCAGGCGCTGACGCAGAACAGCATCAGCACGATCGCCAGCATGCTGTTGTCGAGCGGCTGGTCCGGCGCCACGTGGTCGGCCAGCCGGCGCAACAGATGCCGGCCGACGAAGAGCATGAACACCGCGTACGCCACGCCGCCGCCGATGGCCAGGTACGCACTGCCCCAGCTGCCGCCGAAGCTGGCCAACACCACGGCCAGGATGCACCAGGCTGCCGCGTCGTCGAACGCGCCGGCGGTCAACGCCAGCGTGCCCAGCGGGCTAGTGGTCAGGCCGCGTTCGTGGATGATGCGCGCCAGCATGGGGAATGCGGTGATCGCGATGGCCGCGCCCAGGAACAGCGAGGCCTCCATCAGCTTGGCCTTGTCCGAGAACAGTCCATCCACGGTGAGCAGCCACGGGCACATCGCAAAGGCCAGCGCGAACGGCACCGCGATGCCGGCCAGCGACACGCTCATCGCGCTGCGGTAGCGCGCGCGGAAGTGATCGCCACGGAAATCGGTGCCGACCAGGAACATGTACAGGCCCACGCCGAACTGCGCGAACACGTACAGCACGTCCATGGTCTGCTTGGGGAACAGCGCCGCCTGCACGCCCGGCGCCAGCAGGCCGAACAGCGACGGCCCCAGCATCACGCCGGCGATCATCTCGCCGACCACCTGCGGCTGCCCCAGACGCTTGGCCAGCCTGCCCACCAACCGACACACCAGCAGGATCGCAGCGGCCTGCAGAAAGAAATACACCGACATCTGCGGAGTGGTCATGCGTGCGGCGACATCCTTGAGAAGTGCGCGGATCATAACCACACGCGGCACCAGGCGGTAGCCGCACGGTGGCGATAACCACGGCCCGGGCGGGCGTGGATCAGGCGTCGACGATGGCCACTGAGCGGACTGTCGGCGCGCTTACCGACCGCTGCCGGCAATTCGGCCACCAGCGCACTCAATCACGCCCGGCACACCACCGGCCGAGCATCACCTCACTTCGGCGCTGCGGCGTCCGCCTCGACCGGGGTCAGCACCAGATCCTGAAAATCGAAGCTGAAATCGGTCAGCGGCGAGATCGCTTCCATGCGCATCTCGCGCACCGCACCATCGGGTGTCAGCGCGAAGTTGACGAAGGCATCGGCATTCAAGGAGCGGTCGTCCCAGCGCACGATGAAGCTGTCGTGCTGCCAGTGCTCCAGCGTGCCGACCAATTGCGCGGTCTTGGAGAACTGCAGGCGCAAGCGCGTGCCGTCCTGGCGGATCACCACATCGCCGTACCACGGGTCGCGATAGGTGGCCGCATAACTGCGCAATGGCAACGACGGCGTCGAACGCGCGGCGCGCGCGTCCTGGTGTTGCTTCCAGCTGGTATCGGCATCACCGGCCGCCTTGTCCACCGCCTTCACATAAGCCGCGGTCCAGTCGGTAGGCGGCGCCTGCAAGAACGCATCCAGCACCTGCCAGGTCACCGCGTTGAACGCTGCCCCCACTTCCTGATTGGTCAGCACCACCACACCCAGGTTTTGGTCGGGCACCAGCGTCAGCCGCGACACCATGCCCGGCCAGCCGCCGGTATGCGAGACCAGACGGTGGCCGCGGTAATCGCTCAACCCCCAGCCCTCGCCATACCCGGCAAAATTGGGCCGCGCGGCCGCCAGTTCGGGGACCGGCGCCTCGGCAATCGCAACCGGGGTGATCACCGACCACATTTCCTGCTGCCGCTTGGCACTGAACAGCGGTTTGCCATCCGGCAAGACGCCGCCGGCCAGTTGCACCTTCATCCACAGCGCCATGTCGTGCGCGCTGGAGTAGATGCCGCCGGCACCGGAGTTGTTGGACCAGGTCAACGGCGGCACGGTCCGCAGCTGGCTGAAATCGTATTTGGCGTGCCCGACTGCGGCATTGTCGCCGGGCTGCAGGTGGTCGGCATTGAAGCGCGTGCCGCGCATGCCCACCGGCGTAAAAATGCGCTGTTGCAGGAATGCTTGGTAGCTCTGCCCGGACACCTGCTCGATCACCTTCTGCGCCACCGCGTAGAGGATGTTGTCGTAAGCGTAGCGATCGCGAAATCCGCCCTTCAACGGCACCTTGGCCAGCCGCTGCACCACTTCTTCGGTGGTGTAGCTGGTGGTTGGCCAGAACAACAGGTCGCCCGCACCCAGGCTCAGACCGCTGCGGTGGGCCAGCAGATCGCGGATGCGCATTTCTCCACTGACGTACGGGTCGGACATGCGGAACCACGGCAGGTGGTCGATGACCTTGTCGTCCAGCGAGAGCTTGCCCTCGTCGGCCAGGATCGACAGCGAAGCCGCGGTGAACGCCTTGGTGTTGGAGGCGATCGCGAACAATGTGTCGGCCTGCACCGGCTCGGGTTTGCCGATCTCGCGCACGCCATAGCCGCGCTCCAGCACCACCTGCCCGTCCTTGACGATGGCCACCGCGATGCCGGGCACGTCGAACTGCTTGCGCACACGCTCCATCTGCGCATCGAACTGCTGCATGCCGGCAGGCAGCTCCGCCGCCTGCGTCGTTGTCACCAGGGTCGCCAGCATCAGCACGCCTCCCGTCAGCCATTGATTCACACGCATTGCCATTCCCCTGAGATCGATCAGACCAGGCCGCCGGCACTGTCCAGCGACAGTGGCAGCGGCGTCACCAGCACCCCGTTGCGGTCGGCGTACAGCCAATGCCCCGGCACGAACGCCACCCCGGCGAAATTCACCGGCACATCCACATCGCCCAGATCGCGCCGCTCGGTGCGCCGCGGGCAGGCCGCCAGCGCCAGCACGCCCAACGGCAGGCTGTCCAGGATTTCGACATCGCGCACGCAGCCGTGGATCAGCACGCCAGCCCAGCCGTTGGCCACCGCCTGCGCTGCGATCTGATCGCCCAGCAACGCATGCTTCAACGAGCCCTGCCCGTCCACCACCAGCACCCGACCATCGCCCGGCGTGGCGACCAGCTCGCGCACGCGCGAGTTGTCTTCGAAGCAGCGCACCGTCGCGATGGGGCCGGAAAACGTATCGCGCCCACCAAAGTGCCGGAACAGCGGCTCAGCGACGCTGACCTCCGAAAAACGGTCACATAGATCGGGCGTGGTCCAGGTCATCGATACGCTCCCATACGGCGATGCAGGCATGGTAGCCGGCTGCGCTGGCGTGCGGCAGTGGCTAGCGCACTGTGGCGGTGCGCGGCGAAGCGCGCGATCGCGCGGGCCGTAGCGACGAGCCACCCGGCGTGGGCGAGGAGATGGTTGCGCTCGCCATGGTCAGCGCTGGGCGCGATCATTCTCACCCGCCATGCAGTGCCGGTACGCGAGGCTGTACGCCGCAATCGCGGCCTGGTGCAGCACCGCCGCAATCGTGCACCTCCTGCCAACGAGCCCCCCGCGATGACCGACCTGTTCGCCTCCACCCCACCCGTCCTCGAAGGCATCCACGTCGGCATCGGCGGCTGGGTGTATGCGCCGTGGCGCGCAGGCATGTTCTATCCGGAAGGGCTGGTGCAGCGCCGCGAGCTGGAATACGCCAGCCGCCACGTCAGCGCCATCGAGATCAATGGCACCTATTACGGCGCACAGAAACCGGCAACCTATGCGAAGTGGCGCGACGAGGTACCGCCCGGGTTCGTGTTTTCGGCCAAGGCGCCGCGACGCATTACCCAGTCGCGCAGACTGGCCGGCACCAAGGCCCAGGTGGAAGACTTCATCGGCGGCATTGTCGAGCTTGGCGATACCCTGGGCCCGCTGGTGTGGCAGTTCGAGCAGGGGCATCGCCTGCAGGTCGACGACCTGGACGCATTCCTTGCGCTGCTGCCCAGGCGCGCGGGCAATCGCCGCCTGCGTCACGTGCTGGAGATCCGCGATCCGGAGGCGGTGGATGCATCGCTGCTGGCGCTGGTGCGTCGCCACGGCGTTGCGACCGTGTTCACCGATTCGGACGAACACCCGTCCTTCGCCGACCTGTCCACCGACTTCGTCTACGCACGACTGATGCGCAGCCAGGCGCGCCTGCATGCGGGTTATCCCGCGCCCGCGCTCGCACGCTGGGCCCAACGCATCCACGCCTGGCGGCGCGGGGAAGATCCGAACGATCTGCCGCACATCCAGGAGCCATCGAACGCGCGCGGTGCGGCGCGCGAGGTATTCGTGTTCTTCATCAGTGCGGCGAAGGAGCGCAATCCGGCAGCGGCGATGGCGCTGTTGGAGGCGTTGTCGGCAGATCAGGCACGTCGTTGACGTGGGTGCGGCAACCGTTTTCAACCATGGTGCGTGGCGGATTGAGGACGGATGCGACGACTGCACGCGTCTGCGGCTCGCCCTTGCTCCGTGTGGTCGCTGCTGCCGGGCGGACCGTGCGGCGTGCTTACGGGGATTTGTGCTGTGCGTGACCCATGGCATTGCGGCACGGTTGTAGGGGATGAGGCCAGCCACTGGGTGTGTCATTTCTGGAGGCGCGTAGCGACGCGTTCGATCTCGCAGGCGGTAACAACTTTGCGAGGCGTCCCCTCATCCGCCCCTGCGGGGCACCTTCTCCCGCGCGCGGGAGAAGGGAAAGCTGCAGTCCTTCGTTCGCCTGCAGCAGGTCGCCTGCATCAGGACCCATGCAGCGGCAAGCTCCTCGCCCGGCAGGAGAGCGGGTTCGGTGCGGCTTCCGTGCGCGGGGCTTGTCGCAGCAGGATTGCCGCGCCGCCCGGCGCCGGTACGATGCTTTTCGGCGACAATGGCCCATGCCCACCTCCGACCTGCGCAAGGCGCAACTGCAAATCCATTTCTGCGTCCTGCTCTGGGGGATCACCGCGATCCTGGGCAAGCTGATCACGCTGCAGGCGCTGCCGCTGGTGTGGTGGCGGATGCTGATCGTGGTGGTGGCGCTGGCGCTGTGGCCGCGGGTCTGGCGTGGGCTGCGGGGCCTGTCCGCGCGGGTGGTGCTGGGCTATTGCGGCATCGGCGCCCTGGTGGCCCTGCACTGGCTGACCTTCTATGGCGCCATCAAACTGGCCAATGCGTCGGTGGCGGCCACCTGCATCGCGCTGGCGCCGGTATTCACCGCGGTGATCGAGCCCTGGGTAACGCAGCGGCCGTTCCGCCCGCGCGAATTGCTGTTCGGCCTGGCGGTGCTGCCCGGGGTGGCGCTGGTGGTGGGCGGCGTGCCGGACGGCATGCACGCAGGCGTGCTGGTGGGCGCGGTTTCCGCGGTCTTCGTCGGGCTGTTCGGCTCGCTCAACAAGCGCATGGTGGCGCATGCCGACCCGCTCACCGTCACCGCGCTGGAGCTGGGCGCCGGCACGCTGACCCTGACCCTGCTGGCGCCGGCGATGCCGCTGCTGCTGCCATCGCTGCATGGCGATCTGCTGGTCATTCCCGGACTGCACGATGGCATTCTGCTGCTGGCCCTGTCGCTGGCCTGCACCCTGCTGCCGTTCGCCCTGGCGCTGGTCGCGCTGCGCCATCTGAGCGCGTATTCGGTGCAGCTGGTCACCAACCTCGAACCGGTCTACGCCATCGTGCTGGCCATCGCCCTGCTGGGCGAGCAGCGCGAGCTGACCCTGCAGTTCTATCTTGGCGTGGCGATCATCCTCGGCGCGGTGTTCCTGCATCCGGTGCTGGAACGGCGGCGCAAGGTGGTGCACCCGGAACTGCTGGGCACCGCCGAAGCCAAGACCATCGTCGACTGAGGCCGCGCCCGAACCGTCTTCTCCCGCGGCAGACACGACAACTCGTCACCAAGCGCCGCTAGTCCAGCGCCACCACCCGGTCGCGCCCACCGCGCTTGGCGGCGTACAAGGCCTGGTCGGCGCGCTTGATCACCGCCTCCACGCTTTCGTGCGGATACAGCATGGCCACACCGATGCTCACCGTGACCGGCAAGGCAATCGTCATGGTCGCCACGCTTTGCCGCAGGTATTCGCACTGCAGCCGCGCCTGCTGTAGGTCCACATTGGGCAGCAACAACACGAACTCTTCGCCGCCGTACCGCGCGATGGTGCCGCTACCGGCCACATGCGCACGCAGCAGCGTGGACAGCTCGCGCAGCACCGCGTCGCCCTGGTCGTGCCCGTGCACGTCGTTGACCACCTTGAAGTGATCCACGTCCAGCAACGCCACCGACAGCGGCTGGTTGGCCACCCGCGTCTGCTGGGTGGCGGCCGCCAGTGCGGCGGTGAAGGCGCGGCGATTGGGCAGGCCGGTCAGTGGATCGGTGCGGGTCTGCTCGACCAGGTCGGCATTGACCGCCTCCATTGCCGCGTAATACTGCGCCATCTGCTGCTCGTACCATTCGCGCTCGCGCAACTGCTGGCGCAGCTGCTTGCCGGCCAGGCGCAGTTCCAGCAGATGCGAGGCCTGCCGCGACAAGGCCTGCAAGGCAGCGCGCTGGTCATCGCGCAGGTGCGCCGGCGCCTGGTCGAACACGCACAGCGAGCCCAGCGGCATGCCTTCGCTGGTGACCAGCGGCGCGCCGGCATAGAAGCGCACTGCGCCCTCGCCGGTGACCATCGGGTTATCGAAGAAGCGCGGATCCAGCAAGGTGTCGTCGACCATCATCACTTCGTCCGGGCGCAGGATGGCGTGCGCGCAGAACGAGATGTCACGCGGCGCCTCGCTGCGCGGCACGCCATGGGCAGCCTTGAACCACTGCCGGTGCGCGTCCACCAGCACCACCGCCGCCATCTTCGTCTGGCAGACGGTGGAGGCCACCAGGGTGAGGTCATCGAAGGCGCGCTCGGGTGGCGAATCCAGCAGGTCGTACTGACGCAGGGCGATCAGCCGTTCGGCTTCGTTTCCCGGCAATTGCGGTTTGATCACGCAGTCAGCCCCCCTGCTGATTGGTTATCGTCGCAAGTATGCCGGAGCCGCATTGGGCGGGCCATGCATGCGCGACTTCGCACGTCTTCGCATAGCTTGCGGTTCATCCAGCCAGCCGGCTGGGACCGGCTGACAACTCGCCGGTTGACAGCTCGCCGACTGACAACATGAGTGCGCAGCCGCCAGGCGGGCGCGGCCGATGCGCGGCGCGGCATGTACCGCTCGTCCACTCGGGTTCTGCGCGCGTCGTCCACACCCAGCTCACGACCGCTCGCTCCGTTCTCTTGGCCGCTGTTACAAATCGGTGCGCTGCGGCAGCAACCCACGCAGCTCCGCATCGCTGAGATTGCGCCATTGCCCCGGTTTGAGCGCGGCCAGCTTGATGTTGTCGATCCGCACCCGGCGCAGCTGCGTCACCCGGTACCCGAACTCGGCGGCCATCAGGCGGATCTGCCGGTTCAAGCCCTGCTCCAGCACGATGCGGAACCCGAACTTGGCGATCCGCGCAGTGCGGCACGGCAACGTGGTCTCGTTATGGATGCGCACGCCGCGCGCCATGCCGCGCAGGAATTCATCGGTGACCGGCTTGTTGACCGCTACCAGGTATTCCTTCTGATGGCGGTTCTCTGCGCGCAGGATCTCGTTGACGATGTTGCCGTTGCTGGTCATCAGGATCAGCCCTTCGGAATCCTTGTCCAGACGGCCGATCGGAAAAATGCGCTGCTCGTGGCCGACGAATTCCACGATATTGCCCTTGACCGAACTCTCGGTGGTGCAGGTGATGCCTACCGGCTTGTTGAGCGCGATGTAGACATGCTTGCGGCCGCCGGGCTTCCTGGCCTCGCGTGCGCGCAGCGGTTGGCCGTCCACCAGCACGGTATCGTCCTCGCCCACCACCGCACCGGTGCCGGCCACCACGCCATTGACGGTGACGCGGCGCTCGCCGATCAGGCGGTCGGCCTCGCGGCGCGAGCAAAAGCCGGTCTCGGCGATATGCTTGTTGAGTCGGTTGGTCATGTGCCAATTATCGGCGATTTCGGTGGCCGTGCGCCGTTGCCTGCAGGCGGTAGCGCCTCACCTGCGTGCCGAGCGGCTTGCGCAGCAGTGGCGCATCCGGCAAACAACGCGTCCCCACACGCCGCCAGGGTCTCAGGGCCTTATGCCCCGCTGGCGACGGCAATGACCCACCCTAGCCGTTGACCATCAGCAGCGGCTGCGGCGCGATCAGGTCCTCCAGCGGACACGGGCGATGCAGGCTGAACCCCTGTACCTGGCCCACCCCCGCCTCGCGCAGGCCGGGAATATCGCACTCCGACTCCACGCCTTCTGCCACCACTTCGATGCCCAGCGCCAGGCCGACCTGGGCGATCGAATGCACCGCCGCGCGATCCACTGCATCGTGCGCGTAGTTGCGCACGAAGCCGCAATCGATCTTCAGCACATCCACGGTGAACTGCTTGAGGTAGCCGAACGAGGCCAGCCCGCTGCCGAAGTCGTCCAGCGCCACATGGCAGCCGCGCGCGCGCACGCTCTGCACGAAGCGCTGCGCATGTTCCAGGTCGCCGATCACGGCGGTCTCGGTGATTTCCATGCACAACTTGGGCACCAGCGCGGGATAACGCTCGAACAGGGCGCAGACGAAATCGAGAAAGTCCGGTTGCGCGATCGATTGCGCGGACAGGTTGACGTGGCACAGGTCCAGCGTGGCCACATGCATCGGGCTGGCGGCCAGCTGCGCGCACAGGGTTTCCAGCACATAGGCATCGACCATGCGCCCCAGCCCGTAGCGCTCCACCGCCGGCAGGAATTCGCCCGGGCTCAGCACCCGCCCGTCGCGCGCGCGCATGCGCACCAGCACTTCGTATTGCAGGCGCCCGGGGTCGTTCAGCACCTGGATCTTCTGCGCATACAGCAGCAGGCGCTGTTCGGCGATGGCCTGTTGCACGGCGCTGATCCAGCCACCGTCGTGACGCCGCCGCGCCAGAGCGAGATCGCTTTCGCCTAAGCAGCGAATGCGGTTGCGGCCTTCTTCCTTGGCCGCGAAACAGGCCAGGTCGGCCGCGGTCATCAAGGCATTGACGTCGCTGGCGCCCTGGCGGATCTCCACCACTCCGAAGCTGCAACTGGGCGTCAGCGGCCGGCCGTCCTGGTGGCTCCACGGCTGCCCGAGCACGCCATGCATGCGCTCCAGCAGCGCTTGCGCCTGCGCCAGGTCGGTATTGGCCAGCAGGATCGCGAACTCGTCGCCCCCCAGCCGCCCCAGCCAATCGCCCGGGCGCAGCTGCATGGTGATGACATCGGCGAAGTGGCACAGGAACTTGTCGCCGACCGCGTGCCCGAAGGTGTCGTTGACCAGCTTGAAATGGTCCAGATCGACGAAGCACAGCGCATGGCACAGCTGCGGCGACTGCGGCGGCTCGATCAGCCGCAGCAGGCGGCGCTCGATCTCGCGGCGGTTGATCAGGCCGGTCAGGGCATCGTGGCGCGCGTGGAAGGCGACCTCGTCGGCCAGTTCGTGCGCGTGCGAGACATCCTCGATCACCGCCAGCACCAGCGTGGGCTCTTCCGGGCCAGGCTCCACCAGCGAAGCGCTCCAGCGGCCCCACATCACCCCGCCATCGGCCCGCAGAAAGCGCAGCTCGCCCGATTGCATCAGGCGCGGCCAGTCGATCATCCCGCGGTCGTCCAGCACGATGTCGTCCAGATGCATCACGTCCGCCAGCGTGCAGCCCGGCAGTTCGTCCGGGCGGTAGCGCAGGATAGTGGCCATCGACGCGTTGGCATCGAGCACATGGCCACGCAGGTCGAACTTGACCATGCCCAGCGCGGCCTGCTGGAACGCGGTGCGAAAGCGCCCCTCGTGCGACAGCAGGTAATCGCGGATGCGGCGCATCGCCAGCACGCAGGTGGTCAGCACCAGCAGCAAGGTGGCCAGGCTGCAGACCACCATCACGTCGTGCAGCAGGCGCGCGCAGCGGGTCAGCAACACCAGGAATTCGGCCGCATCGCTGCGCATGCGCGCATCCAGCAGATGCAGTTCGTCGCGCAGCGCCTGCAACGTGCGCGGGTCCGGTTTGCCGGTGGCCTGTGCCGAGGCGGCGCGGTCGGCCAGCGCACTCAATTGCAGGATGTCGGCATCGGTGCGCTTCCACAGCGCAATCGCCTCGCCCAGGTACGGCACGCCCTGGCCATAGCGGTACAGCCGCACCATCTGCGCCATGTCCTCAGGGGCATTGCGGCCAGCGGCCAGACCGGCATGCACCGCGCCCCAGTCGATCACCGGCTGCTCGACCGCGATGCGCGCCGAGCGATCCCCCAGCGGCACTTCCAGCGCGCGGCAGGCGGCCTGCAGGTCGGCCGGATCGCCGCTGCCCAGGTACCGTTCCAGCCAGTACACCGATTCCTGCTGGGCCTTGGACCACTGGCTTTCGCCAACGATCCAGGCGGTTGCGCCGGACTGGGTTTCGATCACCAGCGCCGAGCCCACTGCCATGACCACCGCCATGCCGATCAGCAGCGCCAGGGGCAGCGTCAGCCAGCCGCGGACCAGGTGCAGGGTCTGCCCACCACGCTTGCGTGCTGCCTGTGCCATTGCCATGTGCCCTTCACCGCCCCAGTGCGATTCAGGCGCCCAGTGGGCGCCTGAAGGCAGTAACGGCCGCAACGGCGCACTCTGTATGGCCGGGTCCACTTCATCGGAACGCGGGTATCGGTTGCGGCGCCGGTCGCTCCCGGGTCCGCGCGACCGCTTCGAAACCAGGGACGGCGTGCCGGCGTTGCTATACCCTTGAAAACATAACGATTCCGGTCACAGGATGCAGACTTGCCGGCAATGCCGGCAGCCTGGGGCGGTCCCTACCAGGTCGCAAGCAGCCTTCAGGTGAATACGGCCGGTAAATTCGGAAACCGAAAGGCACGCACGGTGCATGCCGATTCAGGGCACCGGCCGCGCGCGCCGGGCGGCGACGCAGCCGGTATCCGACCCGCGCTACTCGCCGCGCGGCTTGGGCGGACCCTTGCGGTGCGGCGCGCCGGCGCGGTCCATCGGACGCCCCGGGCCATTCGGACGGCCGGACGGCTTGCCACCGCGCGGGAAGCGCGGCTTGGACGGCGCGGCGGCCTTGCCGTCTTCCAGCTTGCGCATGTTGAGCTGCTGGCCGGACACCCAGACCTTCTTCAGGTGCTGCAGCAGTTCGCGCGGCATGTCGGCCGGCAGGTCCAGGATCGAGTAATCGTCCTGGATGTCGATGCGGCCGATGTAACGGCTTTCCAGACCGGCCTCGTTGGCAATCGCGCCGACGATGTTGGCCGGCTTCACGCCGTGGCTGTGGCCCACTTCGATGCGATAGCTCTCCATGCCGAACTCCGGTTCGCCACGCGGGGCAGGCTCACGGCGCGGACGCTCGCTGCCGGCATCCTCGCCACGCGGCGGGCGCGGTGCGCGGTCGCTGTCGGCACGCGGGCCGCGCTCGAACTTCGGCTCGAAGCGCGGACGATCGCCGCGGTCGGCACGCTCATGACGCTCGCGCGGTGCAGTGTCCTCGCGCGCACCACGCACCGGCGGGGTCAGCAGGAACGGCGCATCGCCCTGCAGCAACCTGGCCAGCGCGGCGGCGATATCGATCGCCGGCACGTTGTTTTCGGCCTCGTAGCGCTGCAGCAGATCACGGTACATCTCGATCTGGCCGCCGGCCAGGGTCTCGGTGATGCGGGTCATGAAGCGCGCGACGCGGGTGTCGTTGACCGCATCCACGCTCGGCAGCTGCATCTCTTCGATCGGCTGGCGGGTGGCGCGCTCGATCGAACGCAGCATGCCCTTCTCGCGCGGGGTGACGAACAGGATCGCCTCGCCGCTGCGGCCGGCACGGCCGGTACGGCCGATGCGGTGCACATAGCTTTCGGTGTCGTACGGAATGTCGTAGTTCAGCACGTGGCTGATGCGCTCCACGTCCAGGCCGCGCGCGGCCACGTCGGTGGCGACCAGGATGTCCAGCTTGCCGTCCTTGAGCTGGGCGATGGTCTTCTCACGCGCTGCCTGCTGCATGTCGCCGTTGATGGCGGCGGCAGCCATGCCGCGCGCCTGCAGCTTCTGCGCCAGCTCTTCGGTGGCGGCCTTGGTGCGCGCGAAGATGATCATGCCGTCGAACGGCTCCACTTCCAGGATGCGGGTCAGCGCGTCCAGCTTATGCAGCCCGCTCACCCACCAGTAACGCTGGCGGATATTGGCCGACGTAGTGGTCTTGGCCGCGATGGTGACTTCGGCCGGGTCTTTCAGATAGGTCTGCGCGATCCGGCGAATGGCCGGCGGCATGGTGGCCGAGAACAGCGCCACCTGGCGCTGCTCGGGCAGCTTCTTCAGCACGGCCTCGACATCGTCGATGAAGCCCATGCGCAGCATTTCGTCGGCTTCGTCCAGCACCAGCGTCTTCAGCTGCGACAGGTCCAGGGTGCCGCGGTCCAGGTGATCGATCACCCGGCCCGGCGTGCCCACCACCACATGCACGCCGCGCTTGAGTGCACTGAGCTGCTGGGCATAGGGCTGGCCGCCGTAGACCGGCAGCACGCGGAAGCCGGGAATGGCTTCGGCATACTTCTGGAACGCCTCGGCAACCTGGATGGCCAGCTCGCGGGTCGGGGCCAGCACCAGCGCCTGCGGCTTGACCTGGCGCAGGTCGGCATTGGACAACACCGGCAGCGCGAACGCGGCAGTCTTACCGGTACCGGTCTGGGCCTGGCCGAGCACGTCGCGGCCGGCCAGCAGCGCCGGGATGGTGGCGGCCTGGATCGGCGAAGGGGTCTCGTAGCCGACGGCGGCAACGGCCTTCATCACAGCGTCCGAGAGGCCGAGGTCTGCAAACAGCAGCGGCGCGGAAGATTCTTGGGTCATGGGTAACTCCGGAGGCGCCGCACGGAGCCGGCAGGCGCAAAGCAGCGTAGTGTGCGCCCTTCCCCCCCCTGCTGTCGAAGGGCCGTGACAGTCCGTTCAGGTTGTGAGGATTTGCCCGCGCCAGCGAATCATCCCCTCAAGCCAACCTTTTCTCCTCCCCACGCCCTGCCCCATGCCCCTGGACACAGACCTCCAGGCCCGTTTCAGCAGCCTGTTGCAGCAGCACCGCGGCATCGTGCTGAAGGTCGCGTCCAGCTACTGCCGCGACCGCGACGACCGCGACGAGCTCGCCCAGGAAATCGCTGCCCAGCTGTGGCGGGCCTTTCCGAGCTACGCCCCGGGCCGGCGCTTTTCCACCTGGATGTACCGCATCGCGCTGAAGGTGGCGATCAGCGACCTGCGCGGCCGCAGCCGCATGCCCGGCGAACCGATCGCGCTGGATGCGGTGGTCGATCGCATCGCCGATCCGCTGGCACACGACCCCGTCCGCGAGCAGCAGGTGCGTGCGCTCTACGCCTTCATCGCGCAACAACCGTGCAAGTGAGCGTGTGCCCAGCTGCGTCGAATGCGCACCTCCTGGCCCGGACAGTGGCCGGGCCAGGACCACCGGCGGCGTGCGCCATTGCGGCGCGATCGGTGGTGGTGCTGCCGGCTGCCGCGGGCGGATAATCGCCCTCTTTTGGTCAACGAGCGCAGCATGCAGATCCTGGAATTCGACATCGACGGCGAGTACATCGAGCTCCATCAGTTGCTCAAGCTGGCCGGCCTCGCCGACAGCGGCGGCCAGGGCAAGGCGATCGTCGCCAGCGGGGCGGTCAACGTCGACGGTGCGCAGGAGCTGCGCAAGACCGCCAAGATCCGTCCCGGCCAGGTGGTGCAGCTGGAGGACGTGGAGATTCGCGTGATGGCGATGGGCCCGGACGCGGCACCGAGCGAATGAAGGTGGTGGAGATCGGCCAGCGCAACACCGCACCCTCGGCCGACGACCCGGAGCACGACGTCCATGTGTTTTCGATCGCCATCGGTTCGGCAACGCCGTTCTGGTTGGAGCACTCCATCCGCGGCGGCCATGCCGAGCGTGGCGGCTGCAGCATGCTGGCCCTGCACGAGCTGGCGCCTCAGACACCCCGCTGGACCAGATGCGCAGCAATCGCCCGCTTGAATGGTGCCACCGCATGTGCGGCCCGCAGCGCTCCCGCTCGGGCGAGCCGTGCCGGCAGGCGATCGTCCGTGTAGAGCGCCGCCAGGGCATTGGTGGCCTCGTACAAGGGACGTGTGGCGACGCGATGCGCGTGCTCGTAGTCGTGCAGCAGCGCGGCGCTGCCGATGTCCCGCCCGCTGGCCGCGGCTCGACGCACGCGCTCGGCCAGGCGTGCCTGGCTCTGCAGTCCGAAGTTGAACCCGTGGGCGGTGACCGGATGCATGCCCACCGCCGCATCGCCGATCAACGCCGCACGCGCGCTCACGAAGCGCTGCGCATAGCTGGCGATCAGTGGATACGCATGCCGGCTGCCGTCCTGATCCATCGGACCCAGGCGGTGCTCGAATGCGTCGGTCATCGCGGCGCCGAACCGCACGGCGTCGAGCGCAAGCAAGGCCTCGATCCGTCGCGGCGGCAAGGTCAGCACCGCGCCGGCGCGATTGCCATGCAGAGGCAGCAATGCCAGCGTCTTGCCATAGCCGAACCACTCCCACGCCGCATGGTGATGCGGCAGCGCATGCCGCATGCGACACACCAGCATGGTCTTGCCGAAGTCGCGCAGCTGCGCACCAATACCGAGCAGGCGCCGGGTACTGGAAAACCGGCTGTCGGCAGCCACCAGCAGATGCGCCGACAGCCGCCGGCCATCGGACAGTTGGAGCTGCACGTCGGTGCTGCTGTACTCGATCGCCCGCACGCTGCAACCGCAGCGCAACTCCACCCCGTCTTGGCCCTGCACCGCCTTCCAGGCGGCGCGCCGGATCAGGTGATTGGGCACCAGCCAGCCGAGATCGGCCACGCCAGGTGCAGATGCTGCGAAGGTCAGCGCAAATGCAGACCGTCCGTCCATGACCCGCGCATCGCGCAGCGGCGAGATTGCCTCGGCCGGGAATTGCTGCCAGATGCCCGATTGCTCCAGCAAGGCGCGCGAGGCATGGGTCAGCGCGATCTCGCGCCCATCGAAGGCGGGGTCGGCCAGCTGCGCGTGCGGCTGCTGATCGACCAACACCATCGACAGGCCCGTGCCAGCCAGCGTGCGCGCAAGACTCAGACCCACCGGCCCGGCACCAACGATCGCGATATCCACCCTCTGCATGCCGTGCATCCGTGATTGCCGATGCAGGCAGTCTAGAGCCGGCAGACTGCGCAGCGCTTGATCCAGATCAAGCGCTGCGTCTTTCAGGCGTGCTTGTGATCTGCCGGGTCATGCCGCCAGCGTTGGCCAGGCAGCACCGGCATCGCCATCGGTATCCGATCACAGACCCAGCAGTGCACGCACCAGCTTGATGATGCCCCAGAACGACACCACCCAGATCGCACTGCGCAGGTAGGCAATACCGGCCGCATAGACCGGCACATAGGCCACGCGCGCCCACAGGTACAGCTGCACGGCCAGTGCAGTCTCCGCACTGGTACGCCCCGCCACGCTCACCGCCAGCACCGCAGCCGCGAAGATCGGAAAGGTCTCCAGATAGTTGCGGAATGCGCGGTCCAGGCTGGCCGCCACACCGGTCAGCGGCTTGGCATCGCCATCGCGTGCGCTCGCGTTCCACTTGGTGCCGCGCTGGGCGGTCATGCTGGCCGAGGCGGCCAGCAGCTGCACCAGGCCGAGCACCATGGCCCAGCCCAGCATCTTCAGTTCGATCGTCAGTTGCATGCGCGTTTCCCGGCCGGTTGCTGCATCACTTCACCGCCGTGCGCAGGCTGTAGCCCGCCACACGCCAGGTCTTGTCCTCGTCCAGACGGAACGACACCAGCTCGCGCACCGGCTGCTGCGCATTGGCGAACCGGGTCGGGAAACTGACGTTGACGTACAGCCCTTCGGGCACCTGTGCGCCAGGACCGTACTTGACCCGCGTCACCGAGCTCTGGCCGCGACCGACGACCGCACCCAGGCGCGCGCGCTCGCCGCCCAACTGCGCCACGAAGGCATCGCGCTTGACCGCGCTCTTGGCCACGCGGGAGGCACCATCCCAGATCGCCGCGGCCTTGTAGGTGTCGACCATCTGCGCCACGCGCAAGGCGGCCTGGGTCATCTCGATGTCCTGCTTGGCCACCTGTGCCTGTTGAGCGGGACTCAGTGCCGGCGCCGCCGGCTTTTGCGCCGCAGCCGCTGGTTGCGCCGTCGCCGCAGTGCGCGTGACGGGTGCCGGTTGCGCCGCAGGTGCGGTGGCGGCGCGATTGGAAGACGGCGGTTGTTGCGCGAACACCAGCGCTGGAGCAAACACCAGCGCAACAAGCAAACGAGGATGACGCATGGACAGGCACCTTGACTGGATCGGATGGAAGGGTGAGCCGCACACCGTGCGGCCAGTGGCGCAGTCTATGCCGCGCCCTGTGCAAAACAAGCAACGAGACGCCGGGAAGATCGCTGATCGAATCGAACAGATGGCGTCCCCAGGAACAATGCAGCCGCGCAACGAGTGGGACTGCCGCTGCAGGGACTCAAACGTGGCTGACGAACCATCGCCAGCAGTCATCAGTGCGTGGGCGACGCAAAGGGAGCCGCACGCACGGTGATAGGTGACGATTCCAGGCAGCCGCCGCGCCGGCCCTGAGGCTGTGCAGTCGGTATGGCTATCGCCCTAAACCTCGCCACCAGGCGCTGGGGGCACCGCAGCTGCCCCGCGCGGCCGCCACAGCCGCCAGCTCACCCAGAACGCGCGCGCGATGGCTGCAATCAATGCCGCCAGGCTTAGCCACATCGCCAGCGTGGCCGGCCATTGCTCGCGCATTGCCTCGGCGGCCAGGCGCAGCAGTTCTGCCACGCCGAAGCCCACCAGCACCAGCAACGCCGATGGCAGGTACGCCAGTAAAACGCCTTTGGTCTTGCCTCGCATACTGCCCCCTGACCCGGTTGTATGCGGCGACCATAGGCAGCGTTCAGTGCGATACGCGTGAAAGCTGCAGCGGCCTCAACCGTCGGCGGGCGCAGGCGCCGACGCATCGGCCTGCGCAGCATCCCGGGCCGGTTCGGCCGCCGGCGCGAGCGGCTGCGTGGCGTCGGCCGGCGCCCCATCCTGCGCATCCAGCGCCGGCGTGACCGGCAGGGCCGCCGCATCGGTTTCGGCCAGCGGGCTTTCTTCCGGGCAGGCCGCATCCGGAAAACCGAAGCGCTGCTTCAAGGCCAGACCGCAGGCGTTGACCGCATCCAGATCCGCACCCTCGCCTTTGCACTTCTGGTCGAACGCTACCAGAAACGCGTCCTTGCGGCGCACGAATGCATCACCGCACTTGCGCATCTGGCGGATGCGTTCCAGGTCGTCCTGCACGGCATTGGTGCCGTCCAGGCCGTATTCGCGCAGCTCTTCGATGGTGAGCAGGCGCAGGCTGCGGTTGGGCACGGTCATCATCAGGTCGGCCACGGCCACCGCCACGCCGTTACGCTCCAGATAATCCTTGACGTTGCCATAGACCTCGCGCAATTCGCGATTGAGCTCCGCCCGCGACGTCGCCTTGGAGCTGATCCGCATCATCCGGTGGATGCCCACCTTGCCGGCCACCAGGCGGTTGTCGCCGGCCGCCAGTACGAACACGCAGGCGCTATGGCAGATCGAGCCTTCGCGCACCCAGATGGTCCAGTTGGATTCGCCGATGGTATCGCCGGCGCGGATCGCTGCCTCCACCTGGCCACCGCTGGAATCCAGATCCAGGATGCGATGCGGCAACTTCCACTGCTCGGCCACTGCGGCCAGCCGCCACACCAGCGCCGCGAAACCAGCGTTGATCTTGCCCGCGTAGCGCACCCGCACCAGGCCGGTCTCGCGGCACGGCGCCAGCGCCGCCTCCACGCTGGCCCGGTCCAATGCCGGCAGCAAAGTGCCATCGCCGGCTTCCTTGCCGTAATCGGTGGCGCAACTGATCCAGGCCTGGCCCGCTTCCAGTTCCGCCTGCGGCCAACCTGCCTCGCCAACCTGCGCACGCGGGCGTGGCGCCGGGACCGGATCGGGCGTATCCACCGACACCATATGGTCGCCATCGCCGACCTGCGCCACTCCAGTCTGCTGCGCCCCGGCAGCATCGGCGGACGTACCGCCGCGGTCGCAGGCAACCAGCAGGAACACGCAGGCAAGTGACAGACAAAGCGGTTTGAGCATGGGCGAATGTGGGAGCGCGACGGAGATCACCTTCAGTCTATGGCTGAAGCGGTCAAGGATTTGACCGCGCCATGAACATGCACCCGCTTGTGCAACCCTGTCCGAAAACGGCCAGCCGGTGCCGTGGCCAGGGCATAGACTGGCGCCATGCAGATGCTCACGCCCGACCGGACCCAATGCGACCGCGCCCGCCTGGCGCGCGACGCGCGCTTTGACGGGCTGTTCTTCACCGCGGTGCGCAGCACCGGGATCTATTGTCGTCCGGTGTGCCCGGCACCGGCGCCAAAGCCGGCCAATGTCAGTTATTACCCCACGGCTGCGGCGGCCAGTGCGGCCGGCTATCGGCCGTGCCTGCGCTGCCGGCCGGAGCTGTCGCCGCAGGCGCAGCAGCACCTGGGCGAAGAGAGCGTGCAACGCGCCCTGGCGATGATCGCCGAAGGCGTGTTGCAGGAGCAGCCGGTGCAGCGCCTGGCCGATGCGGTGGGCGTCAGCGCGCGGCAGCTGCAACGGCAGTTCGTGCAGCAGCTCGGCGCCACCCCGATCCAGGTGCATGGCACGCGCCGGTTGCTGCTGGCCAAGCAGTTGCTCACCGAGACCGCCTTGCCGGTGACCGAAGTCGCGCTGGCGGCCGGCTTCAACAGCCTGCGTCGCTTCAACGCGGCGTTCCTGGAAGGGTGCGGGATGCCGCCGTCGGCGTTACGCAAGCAGCGCGCCGAGGTGCCGGGCGGCGAACTCACGCTGCGCCTGAGCTATCGGCCGCCGCTGGACTGGCCGGCGATGCTGGCATTTCTGCAACGCCGGGCGATCCCGGGGATCGAGCAGGTCGATGCCGGCAGCTACCGGCGGGTGATCGGCGCCCCCGGCCACGCCACCTTGATCGAGGTCGCGCCGGCGCCGCAGCGCGCAGAACTGCTGCTGCGCATCGGCGCCACCGATCCGCGCCGGATTCCGCAGATCGTGCGCCGGGTACGCCGTGTCTTCGATCTGGATGCGGACCTGCATGCGGTGCACGCCACGCTTGCGGCCGAGCCGCTGCTGGCCGAGGCGATCGAACGCCGGCCCGGCCTGCGCGTGCCCGGCGGCTGGGATGGCTTCGAGACCGCGGTACGTGCGGTGCTGGGTCAGCAGATCAGCGTGGCCGGCGCGGCCACGCTGGCGGCGCGGCTGGTGGAGCGCCACGGCGGCCGGCATGCCGAGATGCCGCCAGGGCTGGATCGCAGTTTCCCCACCCCCGAGCAACTGGCCGAGGCGCCGCTGGAACAGCTCGGGCTGCCGGGCGCACGCGCCGCCACCCTGCGCGCACTGGCCTGCGCCTGCGCACAGGGCCGGCTGCACTTCGGCGCCGGCCAGCGCCTGTCCGAGTTCGTCGCCGCGTGCGTCGCCCTGCCCGGTATCGGGCCGTGGACGGCGCACTACATCGCCATGCGTGCGCTCTCGCATCCGGACGCATTTCCGGCCGGCGACCTGATCCTGCAGCAGGTACTCGGCGCACCGCTGCGGCTGAGCGAACGCGCCACCGAGGCGCGCTCGCAGGCCTGGCGCCCTTGGCGCGCCTACGCCGTGCTGCACCTGTGGCATCTGGCCACCGACCGCAAGGAATCCCGCCCATGAGCACCGTGCATTACGACCTTTTCCCCTCGCCGATCGGCACGCTGACCGTCGCCGCCGACCAGACCGGCGTCCGCCATATCCTGTTCGCGCAGAACCGCTACGACGCGGCCGGACGCGCACGCTGGGTGCACGATCCGGACGCCGCGCTGGTGCGGCAGGCGCGCGAGCAATTGCTCGATTATCTGTATGGCGGGCGACGCCGGTTCGACCTGCCGCTGGCACCGGTGGGCACACCCTTCCAGCTCGAGGTCTGGCACACGCTGGCGCAGATTCCGTTCGGCCAGACCTGGAGCTATGCGCAGCTGGCGCAGGCGGTGGGCCGCCCCGCTGCCAGCCGCGCGGTGGGCGCGGCCAACGGACGCAACCCACTGCCGATCGTGCTGCCCTGCCATCGCGTGATCGGCGCCAACGGGGCATTGACCGGGTTCGGCGGCGGACTGCCGACCAAACGGGCCTTGTTGCAACTGGAAGGCTGGTCGCCGCAGCCGATCGCACGCGCCAGCGATCTGTTCGCCGATGCCCCCACCGCAGGCTCGCGATGACTTCGCGGCGTCATCGCTGCCCCGTACACTGGGCCACATGATCGACCGACGTTGTGTGGTTGCCGCGGCAGCCGCGGCCCTTTTCTCCGCCTGTACCAGCCAGCCCCTCCAGCCCAGTGCCCAGGCGCACTCCGCCAGCGCATCCCCCCCGCCGGCCGCCACGGCAGCAGCGGACGATACCCCGCACACCTTGCTGCTGATCTCCATCGATGGCCTGCGTGCAGACATGCTCGATCGCGGCATCACCCCGACGCTGTCGCAGCTGTCCCGCGATGGCGTGCGTGCGCGCTGGATGACGCCCTCGTACCCGTCGCTGACGTTTCCCAACCACTACACGTTGATCACCGGCCTGCGGCCCGACCACCACGGCATCGTGCACAACAGCATGCGCGACCCGGCACTGGGTGGTTTCTGGCTGAGCAAGCCCGAGGCAGTGGGCGATGCACGCTGGTGGGGCGGCGAACCGCTGTGGGTGGGCGCCGAACGCGCCGGCCTGCGTGCGGCCACCTGGTCATGGCCGGGCAGCGAAGCGGCGATCCAGGGCGTGCGCCCCTCGCAGTGGCGCCATTACGAAGAGGGTGTGAGCCTGGACGCACGCGTGGACGCGGTGCGCGGCTGGCTCAAGGCCGACGGCGCCCAGCGCAATCGCCTGGTCACGCTGTACTTCGAACATGTGGACGAAGCTGGCCACGACCACGGCCCGGAATCGCGCGACTATGCCGACGCCGTGCGCGCGGTGGATGCCGCCATCGGCAGGCTGCTGGACGGCATGCAGCGCGACGGCACCCGCGCGCGCACCAACATCATCGTGGTCTCCGACCATGGCATGGCCCAGGTGCCGCCCGGCCATGCCATAAGCGTGGAATCCATGGCGCCGCCCGGGCTTGCCACCGCCACCACCGACGGCCAGGTGATCGGGTTCGTGCCACTGCCCGGGCAGCAGGCCAAGGCCGAAGCGCATCTGCTCGGCGCGCATGCGCACTACGACTGCTGGCGCAAGGCGCAGCTGCCGGCGCGCTGGCATTACGGCACCCACCCGCGCATTGCACCCATCGTGTGCCAGATGCACGAAGGCTGGGATGCACTGTTCCCCGACAAACTGGCCAGGCGTCCGCAGCAGGGCATGCGCGGCTCGCACGGCTTCGATCCGGCATTGCCGGTGATGCGCGCGGTGTTCGTGGCGCAAGGCCCGGATCTGGCGCAGGGCAAGACGTTGCCGGGCTTCGACAATGTCGACGTGTATGCCTTGATGACGCGCCTGCTGGGCATCGAGGCCGCGCCCAACGATGGCAACCCGGCCACCCTGCTGCCGGCATTGCGCGTGCAGCCAGCGACGGTGCGTTGACCCAACACCGGCACGTCGGTGCGACAATAGGGCGATGTCTGCTCCCGACCCATTGCCGCGTCGCCTGCGGCCGTTGTTGTCCAGCCAAGGCTGGCGTCGCCGTGCCGCACTGTGGGGCGGCGCGATCGCGGTGGCCCTTGTCGCCATCGTGTTCGCCAAGGCCAGCGATGCCGCCTTCCACCTGTTCCAGCGCATCATCGCTCACTCGATCTGGTGGGCGCTGCTGCTGACCCCGGGCATCTTCGCCCTGCTCGCCTGGCTCACCTCCGGCGCCTTGCGGCCCACCCGCGGCAGCGGCATTCCGCAGGTCATCGCTGCGCTGGAGCATCCGGACCCGGCATTTCGCGACAGCAACCTGTCGCTGCGCGTCTCGGTCGGCAAGCTCGCCTTGACCACCCTGTCGCTGCTGGGCGGCGCCTCGGTGGGCCGCGAAGGCCCCACCGTGCATGTGGGCGCCAGCCTGATGCATGTGTTCGGGCGCTGGTTCGGCTTCCATGATCCGCGCGAGCTCTCGCACTTTTTGCTGGCCGGCGGTGCGGCCGGCATCGCGGCGGCATTCAACACCCCGCTGGCCGGCGTGGTCTTTGCGATCGAAGAACTGAGCGGGCGCTTCGAGCACCGCTTCTCCGGCACCTTGCTCACCGCGGTAATCGTCGGTGGCGTGGTGTCGCTGGGCCTGCTGGGCAGCTACACGTATTTCGGCAAGGTGGCGGTGGCGCTGCCGTTGGGCCGTGCATGGGTGGCGATTGCCTTATGCGGCAGTGTGGCCGGCCTGCTCGGCGGCATCATCGCGCGGCTGGTACTGGCCAGCGTCAGCGGCAAACCGCGCTGGTTGGGTGCACTGCGCCAACGGCATCCGGTGCTGCTGGCCGCGTTGTGCGGCGTCGCCCTGGTCGGGCTGGCGGTGGTGTTCGGGCAAGGCGCCTTCGGTACCGGCTACGAGCAGGCGCGCAGCCTGGTGCAGGGGCATGCCGTGGTCGGCCACGAATTCGGCCTGATGAAGCTGCTCGCCAATCTGGTCTCGTACCTGGCCGGCATTCCGGGCGGCCTGTTCTCGCCGGCGCTGGCGGTGGGTGCCGGCATCGGCCACAACCTGTCGGTGCTGATGCCGGGCGTGGACCCGCGCACCTTCGTGCTGCTGGGCATGTGCGCCTATCTCACCGGCGTGACCCAGGCACCGCTGACCTCGGCGGTGATCTCGCTGGAGCTCACCGACACCAGCCAGATGCTGCTGCCGATCCTGGCCACCGTGTTGATTGCACGCGCGGTATCGGGGCTGGTGTGCAAAACGCCGATCTATCGTGGGCTGGCCGAGCAGTTGCTGACCCCAGCGGCGAAGAACACCGCACCGGCGGCGAACACAGCGCACTAGAGACGTTGCACCATCGAGGCGCGCAGGCTGTCTCCGATCCATCACGGACAACGCCGATGGATCCCATGGCGCAAGCCACCGTTGAGTGTCTTGCCTTGATTTGCAGCCGCTACCGATGGCGGTGACGCGCCACTTGGTCCGCGCGGACCAGCGTCACATCAACAGGCAGACCGACAGCCTGTTGCGCTGACACCGGACATAAAAAAACGCGGCGCAAGCGCCGCGTTTTCAGATCGCACAGCGGGCTGGGGTCAGCTGGCCTTGGCGACGGTCTTCTTGGCAACAGCCTTCTTGGCCGGCGCCTTGACCACGCCCTTCTTGGCAACCGGGGCAGCTGCACCCACGACAACCTTGCTCACCGCGTGCGAACGCGCATTGCCGTAGCTGGCGTTGTAGCGCTTGCCCTTGGCGGTCTTACGGTCACCCTTACCCATTTCGTCGACTCCTGAATGTGAATACAAATTCCCGTGCTGGCACAGGTCTGGCGAGGTTTGCACCGAGCGGCGCCCTCGCGCAAGGCCGGCAAGCCTACCACGTCGGCCCGGGACCGCGCAGCGGTGGGGGCCTGCCAGGCTGTGAACCAGTCGCCTCTGGAGCAGATCCACCATCGGCGGTGCCCGGCGGCCAGCGAACGGGCCGGCCTGGCGCTGGCATGAAACAGGCTTCTGAGTCGCTGACTGCAACCATCGCGCAGCTGCCTGTCGGCGCATCGTCAGTGCGCGCAGCTCGCGTCGTGGACGTGCCCATGCCCGTGATTCAGGCGCAGATTGACCAGGTGCGCGATCCCTACCAAGACGCCACCCAGCGTCATCACCACCGCGTGCGGCACCACCGAGTGGTGCAACGGGTCGTACAACAGGCCCAGCCACAGCAGCGCCAGGCCCGGCAGCAGCAACGCCAGCGCATGTAGCGCCTTATGGCGGCGATACCCCAACACCAGGCTGAAAAGCCCCAGCAGGGTCACGAAGACGACGATCGCCTGTTCGACCCCGTCGCCCAGCCAGAACGACAATCCCAGCGACGGGGCCAGGGCCAGCACCAGCGGCAACACCGCGCAGTGCACGGCGCACAACAGCGACCCGGTCGCACCGAAGCGGTCCAGCAAATGGCGAAGTGTGGGCAGAGGCATGACTTCCAGCAGGTGCTCGCGGCAACGTGGAATAATATAACATCTTGCTTGTTCCAGGCCCGCACCACTGCATCGCGCAGGACGGGCCTTGCCGTCGGCACAGCAGGCAAGCTGCGCCATCCTATTGATATATAGTAACAATTCAGAGAGCCCGGTCGACATGTCCCCCTCCCTCGCTATCTCCTTGCGCCGCTCCACCCTGTCCCTGGCGCTGGCCAGCCTGCTGACACCTGCGCTGGCCATGGCCGAAGACGCCCCGGCCGTTGCCGACCCGCAGACCCCGCCGTCGTCCGATACTCGCCATGACGCCACGCCGTCCAGCGGACGCCACATCAAGGACCTGGACAAGGTGGTGGTCACCGCCAGCCCGCTGCGCGATGCGGCCGGCGAGTTGAGCCGCCCGGTCGAGGTGCTGGCCGGCGAGCGGCTGGACGAAGTGCGCAGCGAGAGCCTGGGCGAAACCGTGGCCAGCCTGCCGGGCGTGCAGAGTTCCAACTTCGGCCCCGGCGTGGGCCGGCCGATCATCCGCGGCCTGGACGGCCCGCGCGTGGCGGTGCTGCGCGATGGCCTGTCCACCCAGGACGTGTCCACCGTCAGCCAGGACCATTCGCCGGCGATCGAGCCGTTCCTGGCCAACCAGATCGAAGTGCTCAAGGGTCCGTCCACCCTGCTGTATGGCTCCGGAGCGATCGGCGGCGTGGTCAACGTGGTCGATGGCCGCATCGCCGAAACGCCGGTGGACGGCTTCAGCGGGCGCGCCGAAGTGCGTTTCGACGGCGGCGACAAGGACGGCAATACCGACATGTTCCGCGTCGATGCCGGCAACGGCAGCGGCTTGTCGATCCATGCCGATGGCGTGTACCGCAACCAGAACGACTACGACACCCCGCAGGGCCGCCAGCTCAATAGCTGGATCGATTCCAAGGTGGGGTCGATCGGTGCATCGCTGTCCGGCGACTGGGGGTTCGTCGGCGTGTCGGCCTCGCGCTTCCGCGACAACTACGGCAATCCGGGCGAACCGGGTGACCCGTCCATCGGCGAGCGCGGGGTGTCGTTGAAGCTGCAGCAGGACCGCTACGACCTCAAGGGCGGGCTGACCGATCCGTGGGGCGAAGGCAGCGCGCTGCGCTACAGCTTCGGCCACACCGATTACGCGCATACCGAGTTCGAAGGCGACGAAGTGGGCACCGTGTTCACCAAGCGCGCCAACGAAGGCCGCGTGGAAGCATCCTTCACCTTCGGCGGCGGCTGGCAGACCGCGTTCGGCCTGCAGGGCAGCGACTCCACCTTCCAGGCGATCGGCGAAGAATCCTTCGTGCCCAAGACCGATACCCGCTCGCTTGGCGCCTTCGCCGTGGCGCGCAATAGCTGGGAACGGGTGAGCGCCGAGGTCGGCGCACGCGTGGACAAGGTCAAGTACAAGACCGACACCGGTGCGGACCGCGATTTCACCCCGACCAGCTTCTCGGCCAGCGGCGGTTTCCGCTTCAACGAGCAGTGGCGCCTGACCGCCAACCTGGACCACGCCGAACGTGCACCGGCCGAAGAGGAACTGTTCGCCAATGGCCCGCACATCGCCACCCTCGCCTTCGAGATCGGCGGTGCCGATCTGAAGACCGAAAAGGCCAACCAGGCCGAGCTGGGCCTGAACTTCCAGAACGAATGGGTGGATGCCAAGGTGGCGGCGTACTACAACCGCTACGACGACTTCGTCTACATCGTCGACACCGGCGGCCAGTGGTTCAACGAAGAAGACAACGACTTCCTGCCGATCCGCCAGTGGACGCAGGCCGATGCGATCTTCCACGGCTTCGAAGGCGAAGCGACCTTCCACCTGGCCAACAACGACACCGGCGCCTGGGATCTGCGCGTGTTCGGCGACACCGTGCGTGCGCGCCTGAGCGACGGCGGCAACCTGCCGCGCATCGCACCGGGCCGCTTCGGTGCGCAGATGCGCTGGAATGCCGACCAGTGGCGCGCCTCGATCGGCGCCACCCGCACCATGAAGCAGGACAAGGTAGCGGTGAACGAAACCCCGACCGACGGCTATACCTTTGTCGACGCGCACCTGGCCTATCACATGGACCACGGCAGCACGGCATGGGAAGTGTTCCTGGACGGCAACAACCTCACCAACCAGGACGCACGCGTGCACACCTCCTTCCTCAAGGACGATGTGATGCTTCCTGGCCGCAACGCCTCGTTCGGCGTGCGCTTGTTCTTCTGACGGCGGTCTCTCTCCCCCGCCGAGTAGAAGCGAGGCCGCCTTCGGGCGGCCTCTTGTTTTTTGCGTGGCTGACAACAGCTGGCGCGCAACCGCCAGCTGGCAGGTGCAGCGCACGAGAACGAGAACGAGAACGAGAACGAGAACGAGATCAGATGATTGGCAGCGCCAGCGCCCGCCTGGCGGTTGAACAGTCGTCTGGGTCGCTGCACTGGAGTTGCTGCAGTCATCGCCTGCGCCAAGGTTGTGCATATCGATACATGCGCCACCCCGCACGGCTGCGAGCGCTTGCGAGGCAATACATGCATGCGTGCGCAGCCGCTGGCTGCTGCGTCGCACAACGCGCGCTGGCGCATCTGCGGTACAACGTCCGTGCAATGCGCTGACAGGGGGCGCCAGTGATGCGCCGATGCGGCGCGCACTTGCGCGTGCACTGCCTGCCGCCCCATGCGCCACCACACGCGTCACGGCAGTCCTCTCGCAGTGAGACAAGGAGCCTTGCGCATGCGTTTTCCCGCACCCCGTTACACCCTTTCGCTCGCCGTTGCCGCCGCGCTGCTGGCGCCGGATGGCCGTGCCCAGACATCGCCCGCCGCCTCCGGCACGCCGGATGCCACCACCCTGGATGCCGTGATCGTCAGCGGTACCGCACGCTTCAAGGGCCTGGCCAAGCGCGACGCCAGCTTTTCGATCACCACCGCCAGTCCGGAGCAGATTCAACAGGCCGTCCCGCAAAGCACCGCCGACCTGTTGAAGATCGTGCCGGGCGTGTGGGCCGAGCCCAGCGGTGGCGGCACCGGCGCGAATATCTTCGTGCGCGGCATGCCCTCCGAAGGCGATGCGCCATTCGTGACCATGCAACTGGATGGCTCGCCGCTGTTTCCGCCACCCACGCTGTCGTTCCTGGAAAATTCCACGCTGTTCCGGGTCGATGACACCGTCGAGCGCATGGAAGTGCTGCGTGGCGGGTCCAGCCCGATCTTCTCCAACGGCCAACCCGGGCTCACCGTGAACTTCATCCAGAAGAAGGGCCAGGACGAGGCGGAGGGCAGCGTGCGCCTGACCGGCGGCAACAACGCGCTACGCCGCATCGATGTGTTCAACAGCGGCCCGATGGGCAATGGCTGGTACTACAGCGTCGGCGGATTCTTTCGCGAGACCGACGGCGTACGCGACCCGCAGTTCTCCGCCGACAAGGGCGGCCAGTTCAGTGCCACCTTGAGCAAGCGCTGGGACAGCGGCGAGCTGTCGTTCCATGCGCGCCACACCGACGACAACAACGCGTTCTATACCGCCATTCCGCTGCTGTCGCGCAACGACGGCAACGACCTGTCCAGCTTTCCCGGCCTGAACGCGCAAACCGGCACCCTGCTCGGCCGCGATTTCCGCAATGTGGAGCTGCAGGTCGGCCCGAACGGCCAGAGCCTGCAACGCGACCTGGCCGATGGGCGTGGCGTCAACATCGACGTGTTCGGCGGCGAATTGAACTGGGACATCGGCGACTGGACCATCGCCGATCGCTTCAACGTGATGAGCGGCAGTGCGCCGACCTACGCGCTGTTCACCGGCGACGCACCGCAGCGGTTGAGCGACTTCATTGCCGGCTACGGCACCACCGGCAGCGGCAGATTCACCAACGGCGGCGGCGCGGTGGACCCCAATCAGCAAGTGCTGGAAGCAGGCTGGTGGTCGGTGGACAAGCGCCTGAATTCGGTCACCAACGATCTGCGCCTGAGCCGCGAGTTGTTTAGCGGCAACACACTGACCGTGGGCACCTATTACGCCAGGTATTCCTCCGCCGACACCTGGTACCTGGGCAATACCATGCTGCTCACCGCGCAGAACAACGCGCGCCGCATCGACGTGGATCTTGCCGACGGCCGCCAGCCGACGCGCCAGGGCTTCACCAGCACTGCGTTTTTCAACCTGCGCGCCAACTACGACGGCGAGAACCTTGCCGCCTTCGTTGCCGACGAATGGGACCTCAACGCACGCCTGCGGCTGGACCTGGGCGCACGCTACGAGCGCCAGAGCGTCACCGGCAATGTGCACGACACCAGCACGGTGGACCTGGACGGCAACCCGGCCACGCTCTACGACAACGCCACATCGCTGGCGCTGGCAACCACCCGCCGCATCGATCAGGACGATGAAGCGTTTTCGTGGACGGCAGGCCTGAACTTCAAGCTCGACGACAGCAACAGCCTGTTCGCACGCGTCAACTCCGGGGTGAAGTTTCCCGGCTTCGACAATCTGCGCGATGGGCAGAACCGCGTACAGGAAGTGGACCAATACGAGCTGGGCCTCAAATCCGGCGCCAGCAGCTACGACCTGTATCTGACCGCGTTCTACAACACCTTCAAGAACTCCCCGTTCCAGGCGTTCCTGGCCAATGGCGAGAACTTCACCGCGGTGGGCGACTCACGCGCACGCGGCCTGGAAGTGGAAGGGGCGATCCGCCCGTTCGGTGGCTTCGAGCTGGCCGGCACCGGCGTGTGGCTGGATGCGAACTACCGCAACTACCGCGAGTTCACCGGCAACCAGGTGATGCGCCAGCCCAAGCGGCAGTTCCGGCTGACGCCAAGCTACTACTGGATGCTGCCATTCGGCGATCTCAAGGTATTTGCCACCTATTCCTACATCGGCGATCGCTTCGCGGACCTGGCCAACAGCCAGCGCCTGCCCTCCTACGACATGCTCGATATCGGCGCCAACCTGCACGTGGGCGAGCATTGGGAAGTGACCGCCAGCGGCAGCAACGTGACCGACACGCTGGGCCTGACCGAAGGCAATGTGCGGGTGCCGGGCGCGGCGACCGGCGGCGTGTTCATGGGCCGGCCGATTGCCGGACGGCAATACCAGATGTCGGTGGCCTACCGCTGGTGAGCGATAGGTGACTGGCCCGCGCAGCGGCGCAATGCTGCTGCGCGGAGCCTGGCAACAGGCCTTGCGCTGGCTTCTTGGCCACGCATTCTTGTCGTAGGCCAAACGCCGGCGACAGTCGCTGATTCGTTGCGCAACACCCTGCGCTGCGGGTGTGCCAGTTTCCGCATGACGTGTGCGGTGCGGCTAGGTGATGGCAACCGCCTCGCAGCGGTCGCCGCGGCGAAGCAGAACGACGCATCGCGATGCGTTATTTCGATCGATACGCTCGCTCCTGCAAATTTTTTCGACAGCCTCTGTGCGCAAAACTTTGCATGCAACGCGTAAATCCGCATGCCAGCCATGGATTGCGCGATGTATCACGCAGATGGCGTACGTCGCGTGCCTTGCAGGCGATGAGTGCCCCATCTTTAATCGAGGCGTTGGCGCTGCAGCTGCATCGCCAACATCGGCTGCGTTCAGACGCACAGGGGAGCCGACGCACCACCTGACCGCATCCACTCCATCGCCGGAGCGATGCGCTGTGTCGCTCTCCTGGGATAAACGGACATGACTCCTGCCGCTGCCGCTGCCGCACTGATTCTTTTCGCACCCCGTCATCGCCACATGGCGGAGGCCGGCCCCTGGTGCAACCCACCTGCAGGCGAGGTTGCCTGACGAGCGTTTCCTGGCCCGGGCGATCGCGCCGGGCTTTTCGACCGCAATACATCTTCCGGCTTTAACGACTCGGGCTTCACAGGCGCGTCCCGAGGCAATGGCGCAGCTGCAACGGTCGATCGTGCGATTGGCCGAACGGAAGAACGTGTCGCTTCGACCGCGCCTACCTTTGACTGGAATCGAACGGAATGAACTCTTTTCGCAGGCAACCCCTCGCAGTGTCGATCGGCGCCCTGGTGATCGCCAGCACCTCACTTTCGGCGCTGGCTGCTCCACCGGTCATGGCTGTTACCAGCAACGCAATCAATGCCACTACCGCCATCGCCAAATCCGGGGGCAACGACCCCTTGTTTCGCTATCAGTGGCATCTCTCCAACCAGGGCCAGGCCGTGATCGGCGACAGCCGTCCGGTGCCCGGCGTGGACCTGGACGTGGATATCCTGCATGGCTTGAACATCCGCGGCCGCGGCGTGCGGGTAGGTGTGGTGGATGACGGGCTGGAGCTACGCCATGAAGATCTGGCCGACAACATCCTGCCAAACGGTTCGTACAACTTTGGCGATGGATCCCACGACACCACGCCCGCCGATCCGTTTAACGAACACGGCACTGCGGTGGCCGGCATCATCGGCGCGGTTGGCTGGAACGGCCGCGGCGGACGTGGCGTGGCGCCCGAGGTCCAGATGGCAGGATTCGATTTTCTTGCGCGGGACTCGTCCGCCACCGACGCAGGCATCTTTTATTCCTGGGGTGAAGGGCCGGAGGCACGCAGCATCGATGTATTCAACAACAGCTGGGGCGGTATTTCCACGTTCTACGTCGATTTTTCTCCGGAGGAACAGCGCCACTGGCAGACATTGATGCGTTCCACGCGCGGCGGCCTCGGCGGCGTCTACGTCAAGGCGGCAGGCAACGAGTTCGGGGAAATGCCTGGCATCGATGCAGAAGACAACGACGTCGATCTGTGCAGCGCGGCAACGCGCGCGTTGAATGTGGGCTGCACATTGACCAACATCGACCCGTTGAACAACCTGGCTGGCACCATCGTGGTCGGCAGCGTCAATGCAAGGGGCGTACGTTCGTCGTATTCCTCGCCCGGCTCGGCACTGTGGATATCCGGGCTTGGCGGAGAATATGGGCACCAGCGCAAATTTGATCCCGGCTTCAAGGACCCGAACGTCTATGCGCCGGCAATCGTCACCACCGATCTCAGCGGCTGCGCGGCAGGCAGCAACGTTGATAGCCCCATAGTCGAAAATGCCCTGGATGGCAGCAAGTCCAGGATCGATGCGTCCTGCAACTACCGCGCAACCATGAACGGCACATCTGCAGCGGCGCCCACCGTCGCCGGCATCGCGGCACTAATGTTGGGCACCAACCCGAGCCTGAGCGCGCGCGAGGTCAAATATATCCTGGCAAAGACCGCGCGGCAGGTCGATCCCTGGCAGCCTGCTGCGGTCTACCAGGGGAGCGTGATCGACCCAGGCTGGGTCACCAATGCGGCCGGACACCATTTCAGCAACTGGTACGGGTTTGGCTTGGCCGATGGTGCCGCCGCCGTTTATGAAGCGAGGTACTTCAAGCCGCTACCTCCGGTCCGCGATACCCAATGGGTCGCATCCACTGCTGCCGCGAGCCAGATTGGCGGCCCCGCGCGACCAGCCAAACAACGCATCCGCATCACCCAGGCCATGAAGGTGGAAGGCGTGCAGCTGTCGCTCGCCACGTCGCATCGCACTCCGGCCAATTTGCGCGTGGTGCTGGAATCCCCCAGCGGAACGCGTAGCTATGTCGTCACGCCGTTCTCGGTACTGGACCCATCCGCCTATGCGAAGACCGGGTTCTATATCGATTTCACCTCCAGCAACGCATTTCTCGACGAGCGCGCGCAAGGCGTGTGGACCCTGGAGGTGACCGACATGACCGAGCCTAAGACCACCGCGGCACTTCAGAACTTCAAACTTCGCATCCTGGGACATTGACATGAAAAGCACTCTACTTGCGTCGGCACTCGTTGCTTCCTTGACCGCAGGCGGGTTCGCACACGCCGGCCAATACATGGATGCGCAAGCGCTCGGCGCTGCCGCTACCGGCGAGCGATTCAAGTCCGGAAACGACACCTATCGTATGTTGCCCGGCGTGGTGATTTCCGACCCGGTGCCTAGCGACCGGCCCACTACGGCTTCGGCGTCTGCCGCCAAAGTGCGCGCAAGCAGCGCAGCAAACATCGATGGCAAGGTTGCCGCGCGGGTCGGCCCTTATGCTGTGGTGCTTCCGTCAGGTAGTGCCGCGCGTAGCGCCTCCACGCTCGCGTCCACATCGACGGCCTCTGGGGAACGCGTCATCGCTGCGGCATTGAACGAACGCAATGGACGCGTGGTGCTCGTGCAACCGCAGCTCAAGCTGACCGCGACAACGCCAAGCGCTGCCACTGCACTTGCGAACAGCTCCGGAGGGCGCATCGTCTACGCCTCGACGATCGATCACAGTGCAGTGATCGCCTATCCGTCGATCGAGAAGACGCAGCAGGCCTTGCGTCAGTTGCGTGCCGACACGCCTGGCACGCAAGCGGCGCTTGTAGTGCAACAGTCGGTGATGCAGCCGATGTAGCGGCCTTGGCCCAGCCCTTGCGCAAATGCGCAGCGAGCAACAGCGCGTCGTTCGTCAACACAGCACCGTTGAAAAGCCCGCGCTTCCATCAGCGCGGGCCTATCATCGACCGGAGATAACTGCATGACTGCTGTCCGCAACCGCCTTGGCTTGTTGATCATTGGCGCACAATTGATCGGCGCCCCGCTTTCCGTGGCAATTGCTGCGCCTGCGCGTACGACCGCAGACGATCCTCTGGTGCGGTATCAATGGCACATCTTGAATCGCGGGCAGCATGTCATTGGCGACAGTCGGCCAATCGCAGGCGTCGATATGGACGTGGACATCCTGCACAGCCTTGGCATTCGTGGCAGAGGCGTGCGTGTAGGCGTCGTGGACAGCAGCGTGGAGATCAGGCACGAGGACCTTGCGGCGAACGTCATTCCAAACGGCTCCTACAATTTCGGCGACGGTTCGAACGACCCGACGCCGACCGTGCCTGACGATTATCACGGAACGCAGACCGCAGGCGTGATTGCGGCCGTCGGCTGGAATGGGCGCGGCGGCCGAGGCGTTGCGCCGGAAGCCTCGTTGGCAGGCTTCGCCTTTGGTCCGGATCCGTCTGTGGTGACGTATGCGGCAGTTCGCTATGCGTGGGGCGACGGCCCTCAATCCGCAGCATTGGATGTCTTCAATTTTTCCTGGGGCTCGTCAATACCGTTTTATGAAGACACCAGCCCACAGGATCTGCGTGCATGGGATGCGTTGATGCAATCCAGCCGGCACGGGCTGGGGGCGATCTACGTCAAGTCGGCCGGAAACGGCTTCCTCAGCATGTACGCGCCGGATCCGGAAGGCAACTTCGTCAACGTCTGCCGAGAGCGCGCCGGCCGATTTGGCGTCGGCTGTGGGCTCAGCAACCAGGACCTACTCAACAACCTGACCGGCACGATAGCGGTAGCGAGTGTCGATGCGACCGGCAAGCGCGCCGTCTATTCCTCGACCGGTTCGGCGCTGTGGGTGTCCGGGCTGGGCGGATTGATTGGATTCCAGCGCGCCTACTATCCGACTGCAGCGGAAGATCTTGGCATTGAACGGGCGCCTTACGCCTACGACCCGGCCATCGTCACGACCGATCCGAGCACCTGCGCTGCGGGTTCAAACATCGACCACGACGGGCCTGCACTGAACGCATTGGATACCAGCGCCTCGAAGCTCGACCCTTCCTGCAATTACGCCGCCACCTTCAACGGTACGTCCGCCGCCGCGCCAGCCGTGGCCGGCGTCGCCGCCCTCATGCTGAGCGCCAATCCCAGCCTCAGCGCCCGCGATGTGAAATACATCCTGGCCACTACTGCGCGCCAGGTCGATCCATGGCAGCCACGCGCGACGTACCAGGGCAGCGTGATCGACCCAGGCTGGATCACCAATGCGGCGGGGCACCGTTTCAGCAACTGGTATGGCTTCGGCCTGGCCGACGGCGCAGCCGCTGTTTACAAGGCGATCGACTTCAAGACATTACCCCCACTGCGCGATACGCAGTGGCGCGCATCCACCGATGCAGCAAGCCGAATCGGCACTCCCACCCGCCCGGCAAAGCAGCGCATCCGCATTACGCAGGATATGAAGGTCGAAGCGGTGCAACTTTCGCTTGCCACGACACATCGCACACCGACCGATCTGCGGGTGGTGCTCGAGTCCCCCAGCGGCACCCGCAGCTATGTGCTTACGCCGTTCTCGGCGCTGGATGCCAGCGCCTATGCCAAGACCGGGTTCTATATCGACCTGACCTCCAGCAATGCATTTCTGGACGAGCGGGCGCAAGGGAGCTGGACACTGGAAGTCACTGACATGACCGGGCTGAACGCCACTGCAGTGCTGCAGGACTTCAAGCTGCGCATTGTGGGGCACTGACGCGAACGCAACGCTTCCGGCTTGGTGATGTCTGCGGTCGTTGCCATGGATGGCCGCGCAAGCCCGGTTGATGCATGGATATCCACGCAACGCGGCCCTGCGCGCTATAGCGCTTCACGGCGACAGCAAGCCCCCGCCCGTCCCTTTCGATCCCGTCCGTTTCAACAAGGCATCGAGATGAAACCGGTCTCCGGGCTCTCGGGTGAGTTCGGGTTTCAGCGCCGCTTCGATGCACATCCGGAAACCTTCAAGGAGCTCTAAGGACTTCTCGATGCACAGGGGCCACGGCCGTTCTTTTCACCACCGATCTGAGCGGCTGCACCGCGGGCAGCAACCGCGAGCGCTCGCGCCCACCGCAAAATGCGCTCGACACCGGCCGTTCCAAGATCGATGCATCCTGCAATTACGATGCACGCATGAATGGCACCTCTGCTGCCGCACCGACAGTGGCAGGCGTCGCTGCGTTGATGCTGAGCGCCGATCCGCAACTGACCCTGCGCGATATCAAATACATTCTTGCCACCACTGCCTTCCAGATCGATCCCCACCAGCCCAAGGCACGCTACAACGGCACCGTGATCGACCCTGGCTGGATCACCAATGCAGCGGGCCACCATTTCAGCAATTGGTACGGATTCGGTTTGCTAGACGGTGCCGCAGCAGTGGAACGCGCCATGCGGTTCACTGCGCTCCCTGCGCAGCAGGACACCAGCTGGAAGGTCTACGACGGCAAGAGCAGCACCATCGGTGGCCCAGGCGCTGCAACCACCCCGCGTACGCGCCTTCGTGGAATTCCTGTTGGAGCGCCTGGGCGAGCGACCGCCGTGGGAGCAAGCGACCTAGCGCCGATTGCACTGTTCCCGCATACACGACCGTTATCTTGTCGCGCCGTGGTCAGCGCGCTGCGCTCGATACGCGATGGCAGCGTCGCTGCTGCAACCGCAAGCGGGTAATGCAGCACGTGTAACGGATCTCTGATGCGTAAGGCACACCTGCACGGTGTGGCTGCGATAAGCCTGGCCGACGACTACTGCGATGACATCGCAGAGTGCATCGGGTTGAACCAAGGCGAGGTTTCGCACCGGGGACAGCATCGCGGGCGCGCACCGGTCCTGCGTGAGCCGTCAGCGCCCGGCGCGGTGCAGCCGTTTGTGCAGGCTGCGGCGCTGCGCATCGCTCAACAGATGCCCATGCGTGCTCAACAGCCCCAGGATCTGCTGATGCGCCTGCATCGTGCGACGGGCGAGCTCTGCGGTGGCGGCAGCTTCCAGCCTCTTCCACTCGGCGGGGCTGGTCGGCGTCGGCAGGATCAAGGATTTGGCGGGCATGGGGCGCTGCAGGCACTGGCTGGAGGCCCATGATACGGCCCGAACGTGAGCGCCCTATCATCGCCGCGGCGGGCCACTGCACTGGCCACACCGGTCACTGACACCGGCCGCGTGCCCGCCTTGCCGCTTGGTCGCTTGGCGGCTGCGTGACCGGCGCTCTTGTACGATCGGCCCATCGCGGCCAGGCCGCCTTATGCCATTGACGGGTTCTGCATGTCTTCGCTGAGCGAGTTGAGCACCCTGCTGCTGCGCCATGCGCCGGCCGACGGGATGCATGCCACCCCGATTCCCGGGCTGCAGATCATGCGCAGTGCCACCCGGACGGTGTCCATTCCCACCGTCTATACACCGATGCTGTGTCTGGTGGCGCAAGGGCGCAAACGGGCGATGCTGGGCGCGCAGGCCTTTCACTATCACCCCGAGATGTATCTGGTGGCCTCGGTGGACCTGCCCATCGTCGGCTCGGTGGTCGAGGCCAGTGCCGAGCATCCCTATCTGTGCTTCTGCCTGGACCTGGACACGGCAATCCTCAGCGAGCTGGCCATCCAGCATCCCGAACTCACCGAACACCAGCGCGACGCCGCGCCGGCCGGGCTATTGCTCAACCGCAGCACGCCGCAGCTGCAGGACACCGCGGTGCGGCTGGCGCGCCTGCTCGACCAACCGCACGAGATCGCCGCATTGGCCCCGCTGGTGACACGCGAGCTGCTGTATCGCCTGATGGCCGCCCCCGCCAACGCGGTGGTACGCCAGATGGCGATCGCCGACAGCCGGCTCAACCAGATCTCCAAGGCCATCGTATGGTTGCGCGAACACTATGCGCAGCGCTTCAGCATCGAGCAGATCGCCGATCTGTCGGCGATGAGCCGTTCCACCTTCCATGCGCATTTCAAGGCGGTGACCTCGATGACGCCGCTGGAATACCGCTCGCAGCTGCGCGTGCATGAAGCCCGCCGCCTGATGGTGGCCGAGGCGCTGACCGCCGCCGATGCAGGCTTCCGGGTCGGCTACGAAAGCGCCTCGCAGTTCAGCCGCGACTACGCGCGCATCCTCGGCAAGCCGCCGGCACGCGATGCGCAGCGGCTGCGCGCGAACATGCCCGGTGCTGCCGAACTGGCGTAAGCACGGCCAGCCGGCACGCGTGCCAAGCCTGCGCTACGCCGCCGACGGCGACTCCACCACCGCGCACTTGGCGCACAGGCCATGCACCTCAAGCGTCTGCGCCTGCGGCTGAAACCCGAGCGCCTTGGCGCGGGCTTCCAGTTGCGAGACCACGTCGCGGTCTTCCAGCTCCACTGCGCTATGGCAGCGGTCGCAGATCAGGAACGGTACCGAGTGCTGGGCGCTGTTGGGGTGGTGGCAGGCGACGAAGGCATTGACCGATTCGAGCTTGTGCACGAAGCCATTGGCCATCAAAAAATCCAGCGCGCGATACACCGTGGGCGGGGCATCGGCGCCCACGCCCTTGCCTTCGCGCACCCAGTCCAGCAGCTCGTAGGCCTTGACCGGCTTGCCGGCGTCGGCGATCAGCCGCAGCACGTTGGCGCGGATCGGCGTCAGCCGCAGGCCGCGCTCGCTGCAGGCGCGCTCCACCGCACGCACGAAGCTGTTGGCGTCGTCGACGTGGTGATGCGGTGCCGTGCAGGCGTGGTCTTGTGCGTGGGTGTGCTTGGTCATACAGGCTCCGGCGTCAGGCCGCTCCTATCTTGATGAGTGCCGCATCGATGCGTTTCAAGGCACCCTCGCGGCCGGCCAGGTACACCGTCTGCGAAATGTCCGGGCTGACCTGGGTGCCGGTGATGGCCACGCGCAGCGGCTGGGCCACCTTGCCCATGCCCAGTTCCAGCGCCGCGGCGGCATCGTGCAGCGCCGCCGAGACGCTTTCCACGGTCCATTCGCGCTGCGCCGCCAGCAGCTCGCGCGCCTTGCCCAGCGGCACTTCGGCGCCCAGCTTCAGGTGCTTGATCACCGCCGCTTCGTCGTAGACCTCCAGCGGCTGGTACCAGACCACGGCCTTTTCGGCCATGTCCTTGAGGGTCTGCACCCGCTCGCGCAGCGCCACCACCACGTCGGCGGCAGCCGGGCCCTGGGTCACGTCGATGCCGAGCTTGCCCAGCTGGTATTCCAGCTGCGGCGCGATGCTGGCCGGGTCGTCGGTCTTCAGATAATGCTGGTTGACCCAGCCGAGCTTGGCCATGTCCAGCCGCGCAGCCTTGGAATTGACGTCGGTGATGTCGAACAGGTCCAGCAGCTCCTGGCGGCTGAACAGCTCCTGGTCGCCATGCGACCAGCCCAGGCGGGCCAGATAGTTGACCAAGGCATGCGGCAGGTAGCCGGCGTCCTTGTACTGCATCACATCGGCCGCGCCGGTGCGCTTGGAGAGCTTGGCGCCCTCCTCGTCCAGGATCATCGGCATGTGGCCGAAACGCGGCACCGGCGCACCCAGCGCTTGGTAGATGTTGATCTGGCGCGGGGTATTGTTGATGTGGTCGTCGCCGCGGATCACCTCGGTGATGCCCATGTCCCAGTCGTCCACCACCACCGCGAAGTTGTAGGTGGGATAGCCGTCCGGACGGAAGATCACCATGTCGTCGAGCTCGCTGTTGGCGATCTCGATGCGGCCCTTGATCAGGTCGTCGAAGACCACGCTGCCGCCGACCGGATTCTTGAAGCGGATGACGCGATTGGGGTCGTCGCGGTACGGCAGCTGCTGCTCGCGCGCGGCGCCGTTGTAGCGCGGCTTTTCCTGTTTGGCCATGGCGGCCTCGCGCATGGCATCGAGCTCTTCGCGGGTCTCGTAGGCGTAATACGCCTTGCCCTGCGCCAACAGCTGCTCGGCCACCTCCTGGTAGCGCGCGATGCGCTGGGTCTGGTAGATCGGGCCTTCGTCGTAGTCCAGGCCCAGCCAGTCCATCGCTTCCAGGATCGCGTCGATGGCCGCCTGGGTGCTGCGTTCGCGGTCGGTGTCTTCGATGCGCAGCACGAACTGCCCGCCGCGACGACGCGCCTCCAGCCAGCAATACAGGGCGGTGCGGGCGCCGCCGATATGCAGGTAACCGGTGGGGCTGGGGGCAAAGCGGGTGCGGCAGGTCATGGAGCGCTCGGGCAAACGTGGGATGGGCCGATTTTACCTTGCGCAGCGTGGCCCTGCCCGGCCCGCCGGTTCAGCGGTTGCGCAACAGGTCGCCGTACACCACGCATTCGCCACCGCTGCGCGCCGGGCCGGGTGCGTCGTACAGCACCAGCCAGCTGGGCGTCTTGCCAGCCAGCTGCGGAGGCAGGTTGCAGATCGCCTCGGCGCGGTCGCTGTCGCTGCCGTGCGGCAGTACCGCCGACTCCAGCAGCGTGTGCTGAAAACGCACCGGTTCCTGATTGGCGGCCAGCTGCTTGCGCGCGTCCGGCCATTTGAACAGGCGGATTTCGCCATTCAACACCATGGTCGGCCCGGCCAGCAGGTACAGGTCGTCCCGGGAATAATGCAGGTCGCGGATGCCCAGCCCGCCCAATTGCAGGAAGTGTTTGCGCAACAGCGTGCCGTCGTCGTCCAGCGGCGCCAGGCGCAGATGGTCGCCATGCGCCTCCACCCGGATTTCCAGCAGCGCCGACCAGCCACGCAACACCGGCCCGCGCAGGCCCAGCAACAGGCGCTGGCCATCCACCACGATGCCTTCGATATCGAAGCCGTTGTCCTTGCCGGGAATCTTCAGGAACGGGCCGAAATGCGGGTCGTCGGCCAGCAGCTCGGTGAGCTGGTTGTGCTTGGCATCGCCCTTGAGGCGCAATGCGCGGCGGCCGTCGGCGGCCTGCCGTACCAGCCGCGGCGTCCCATCGTCGTCGCGCTCGATCGGCAGGCAGGCCAGCAGGCGGCGGTTGGCGTCGAGCTTGAGCTTGGTCAGGCGCTTGGCGTTGTCGGCATCGTCGCGGTCGGGCTTGGCGTTCTTGCGCTTCAGCCCATGCGACCCCACCACCCACAGGTACCCGTCGGACAGCCCCATGCCTTCCAGGTCGGCTTCCTCGGCGTCTTCGCCGGGCAGATCCAGCAGCTCGGCCAGCGGAAAACTCTGCCCCTGGCCGAAGCGCAAGGCCTCGCGCTGGCCGGGCGGCAGCTTGCGCAACCGGTCCACCGCACAGGCTTCGTCGCCGGCGACCCACAGCCAGTCGTCGGTGAACGCCGCGCCGGAAAGATTGCTGTGCACCAGGGCGCCCGGGGTGAACTCAAGCCGGACGCTATGCGGGATCAGGGTTTTCTTGGCCATGAGCAGGTGGGCAACCGTCCGGAAGAAGACCGCCAGTACACCACGACCACAGCGCCGATGGACGCTGTGCTGACGCAACGGACAGCAGCACGGCGGTGCTGGCGCGACTCGCCGGCCTGCTCCCTGGCCGCGATCAACGCAGGCTCACTCCCACGCTGCCGGCCGGGCACGCGCCAGGCCGGCCGCCCACTGCCCGGGCCAATCGCGGTCGTTGGCCACCTGCGCCTGCGCACGGCTGGCCTCGAAAGCAGCGATATCCAGCGCCGCATACGCCCACACCGTCTCGCCCCGGGTCTGCGCCACCACGCCGTCATCCGGGAAGCCCACATCCATCGGCGCGAACACCGCTGCCTCGCCGGTATTGATGTCCAGCGCCGGGCTCCAGGGCGCCTGCCCGGCGGTGACCGATTGCGCGACGAACATGCGGTTTTCCAGCGCGCGCGCCAGGCAGCCGATGCGGACCCGGGTGGCGCCGGCGGCGGTGTCGGTGCAGCTGGGCACGATCAGCAGGCGTGCACCGGCCTCGTACTGCGCCCGCACCGGCAGCGGGAATTCGCTGTCGTAGCAGATGGCGATCGCCGCGCGCACACCATCGACCTCGAACACCTTCAGCGCATCGCCCGGCTCGATCAGCCCGGTGGCCTTTTCGAAGCCGGTGAGCTGCAGCTTGTCCTGCCAACCGTGGCGGCCATCGGGGGTGAACCAGTCGCTGCGATTGCGGTAGCGGCCCTGGCCCAGATCCAGCAGGAAACTGCCGGGTATCAGGTGCAGCCGATGCTGGCGCGCCAGGCCGGCAAAGAGGTCGAGCCATGGCGCACGCAAGGCCTGGATGGCGGCCAAGGATTCCGGCAGGCCGGCAGACACCTGCGTGCCGAAGGTCGCGCCCAGCTCCAGCGACAGGTATTCCGGCAACACCGCCACGCGGGCACCGGACGACGCAGCCTCGCCGACCAGGGCCGAGACGCGCGCGGCAAATGCATCGAAATCCGCCGGGCGGCCGATCGGGTACTTGGCAACGGCAATGGTGAGCGGCGCATTCATGGGCTGGGTCCTGTCGCGGCAGTGGAGACACGCGGGCGGGCAATGGTCGCCGCCAGCGACAACGCAGACGGTGCAAGCGCGGCTAGTCTGCCAACGTGCGTGTCCACACGCTCAAGCTGTGGTCGATCTCGCCGTGTTGCAACTCTGCCCAGGCCAGCCGCACCTGCATGTGCGGCTGCGGCGCATAGCCGCGCTTGCGCCAGAACGCGTCGTTGGGGCGATAGTCGGCCGGTTTGCGCGGATCGTCGGGTGCACGGTCCACCGAACAGAAGGCGGTCAGCGCAACGCCGCCCAGCGCGCGCGCATGCGCCTCGCGGTGGTCGAAGAACGCGTGACCAATGCCTCGCCCGCGATACGCGGGCAGCAGCACCGACTCGCCGAAATAGAACACGCAGGCCGGGTCGATGCCGGCTGCGCGGAAGGGCGTATGGAAGGCATCGCTGTCATCGAGCAGCGGCAGGCCGGTGGAGGCACCGATCACCGCATCGCCATCGCGTGCCAGCACGAAGACGCTCTGCGGCGACGCCGCATATGCCGCCAGATAGCTGCGTTCGTAATCGGCATCGCCGTCGTACAGATACGGCCATGCACGAAACACCGCGATGCGCAGCTGCGCCACCGCGTCCAGATACGGCAACACCGCGTTGCCGCTCACCGCTTCAACACTCAGGGAACCCGTCATGCCGGCCATGGTAAGCGAGCCGGCTGCATTGCGCTGCTGCGCGACCGCACCTCAGCGCAACCAGCTGCGGTGGCGCCGCTGCGTGGCAACCGGCTGTTGCCACATCAACCACACCGCGGCGTCTTCTGCGGCCACCAGCACCCCGAGCAGCGCATCGCTGCTGCGGGCCCAATAGCTGCCATTGCTCAGCCGCTGCCATGGTCCGTAACGACGCAGTGCCGCGGCTCCGGCCTGCAGCTGTCGCCGCGACGCCTGCAAGAATGCGCAACCGCCGCTACGTAGCGCCTGCGCCGTACCCTCGTGCAGGCGCAGGCCGATCACGCCGCGGCGCCCCTGCCCGGCCAACGCCAAGGCCGACAACGCCGAACATTCCCAATGGTGCGGTGGCGCTGCGGGAAGCAGCGCCACCGTCTCGATCCCGGCGGGCAGCAGCCGCTGCGCCCGCCGGACCACCTGCCCCTGCGTCCTCATGCCGGCCTCAGCGCAGGCTGTTGCCAAGCTCGTACCAATCGAGCTTGCGGGTCACCCACATGATGCTGGCCAGGATGCCGAACAGCAGCAACGACCCCATCAGCAGCGCGTTGTCTTCGCAGATCAACAAGCTGTAGAGCACGCCATACAGCGCGGTAAGCATCACCGAGAATCCCGCCGCGCGGCGCCAGCTGCGCAACACTCCGGACAAGTAGAAGAACTGCAGGCCGATACAGGCCGCCGCCGACAGCAGGTAGGCCTGCCAGAACGCGATGTGCTCGGACAGGCTGAGCAGCAGCAAGAAGAAGATTGCCAGCGCCAGGCCCACCAGCAGGTACTGCAACGGATGGATCGGCAGGCGCTTGATCAGCTCGAACAGCACGAAGGCCACGAAGGTCAGCACCGCGAACAGGATGCCGTACTTGCTGGCACGGTCGGCCTGGGTATACACGTCCACCGGGTCCACCAGGCGCACCTCCAGCATGTCCAGCGCAGACTGGCTGGACTGCAACTGCGTCTGTGCGCCGGTGGCCAGCGACGACAGCGACCAGCTGGCATCGAAGCCTTTCGGGCCGATGCTGGGCGCGTTGGGCAGGAAACGGCCGCCGAAGGACGGGTGCTGCCAGGCAGAACGCAAGGCGATCTCGTTGTTGTCGGCGATCGGTGCGATGGCCAGGCGGCGGGTGCCGTCCAGCACGAACTGCATGTCCACCACATTGCCCGCCTGCAGCCGCCCGGCCACCGGATCGGCCAGCGGGCTCAGCTCGGCATGCACGCCCGCCGACCGATCCGCCAGCGCGCCGGCTCCACTTTCCAGTGCCACTGCACGCCCATCCACCTGCAACCGCGGCGTGCCGACCAGCCCGCGCACATCGGAAATGCCCACCGCCAGATGCGGCTGGCCATACACGCGGGTGGGTACGGCGGCGTAGTCCAGTGGTTCGTATTCGGCGTGCAGCGTCGCTTTCCAGGAATACACCTGTACGCGGTACAGGCCCACTTCGCGCACCGACGGCACCATGTCGCCGCCGAGTTTCAGGCTGCGCGGGGTCTGCAACAGCGCACCCTCGCGCTTGCGCCACACCTTGCGCTGGTTGCGCTGGTTGCCCTGCTCGTCCGGCTCGGCCACCTGCACCTCTTCGGTATACGGCAGCACGCGCACCGGCGCGATGAACTGCTGCTCGCCGGCCTTGCCCTGCGCCACCCGCTCCATCGCCTCGTCGCGGTAGCGGGCACGGTCCTGCACCGCGCCCCGGATCAGCAACAAGGGAATCAGCAACAACAGGATCAGCCCGCCGATGGTGGCAAAGCGCAACAGCAGTTTCAGGGATTTCATCGACCGTCCTCAGTCTGGGAGGTGCTCAGGCTGCGCCGTGTCGGTGGCGGGGGTTTGAGGCGAAGTTGAAGCGAATGTGAAGTAGCCGCCGCGCCGGTCAAAAACAGCTGGGGCACCGAGTCGGGCAACAAGGGCTTTGGCAAGCTGGCGTGGTCGGTGGTGGCCAAGGACGTCGTGGTGGCCGACGTGGTGCACTGATACGCCACGCGATTTGATCTGCGGATGATCCAGCTGCGGCATGTGCCACGGCGCATGCCGCATCTGCCCTGCTGCAGCATTCGGCTGCAGGCCTGTCGCGCAGCGCACGCCAGGCGCGTCAGCCGATGCGCAGGCGCAGTGCTGCCACCGCTCCACCGCCTTCGCGATTGCGCAAGGCCACCTCGCCGCCGTGCAGGCGCGCCACTTCGCGCACGAACGGCAGGCCCAGACCGGAACTGCGTTGCCCGGTCTGCGGGCGTGCCAGCGAGTAGAACCGCTCGAACACGCGTTCGATCGCGTAGTCCGGCACGCCGCTGCCGCGGTCTTCGACCATCAGGTGCAGCTGCGCGCCCTGCACCTGCGTACGCAAGTGCACGTGACTGCCCGCGGGTGAGAACGCAATGGCATTTTCCAGCAGGTTGATCAGCGCCTGCCGCAGCAGGAACGCATCGCCATGCACGGCCTGACCGCCGGCCGTCAGGCCTGCGGCATCGATCTCGACCTGCACCCCGGCGCTGGCAGCGCGTTGCGCCACGGCATCCACCGCCGCCTGCAGCAAGCCGGACACGGCGATGCGCTCGCGCGTCTGCAGCCAGCCATGCTGTTCCACTTCGGCCAGCGCCAGCAGCTTGTCGATGGTTTCGGTCAGGCGCTGCTCCTGCGCACGGATGCTGGCGACGAAGTGCTGGCGGTCGGCGTCCGGCATCGGCTCGGTGAGCAGCTCGGAGGCGCCACGGATCGCGGCCAGCGGGCTTTTCATCTCGTGCGTCAGCGATTGCACGTACTGCTCGACGTAGGCCTTGCCTTCCAGCTTGCGACGCATGGTTTCCAGCGCCTGGCCGAGGTCGCCGATTTCATCGCCGCGCGGCTCGGGCAGCGGCACCGGGATGCCGGCGCTCACCGCCTGCGCATAGCGATTGAGCCGGCCGATCCCGCGCATCAGCCACCAGGTCATCGCGATGCCGATCAATGCGGAAATGCCGATCAACCAGGCGCCGCGCTGCAGGATGTTGCGCTGGCTGGCTTGGATGAAGGGATCGATGCTGCGATTGGGCTGGGCCAGGGTCAGTACGCCGATCAGTTTGTTCGGATCATCCGGCGCATAGATCGGTGCGGCCACATGCATCACCGTGGCGGTGGGGTCGCCATCGATCTCGGGGCTGGAACGCGCGCCATACTCGCCGCGCAAGGTGCGGTAGACATCGTTCCAGCGCGAATTGTCGCGGCCCACATCGCGGCCCAGCGAATCGAACACCACCACGCCGCGCGCATCGGTCACGGTGACGCGGTAGTCCACGGTGTTCTTGCGGAAGCGCCACACCCACGCCTTGGGATCGCGCTGCTGCGCCTGCGCCAGATGGCGGGCGAAGCTGCCACTGGCAAGCGTCCCCTGCGCAAGCTCGGGGCTGGCCATCTCCGCCAGCACATTGGCCGCATCCACCAGGGTCGATTCCATCGCCTGGCGCACGCCGGGCTTGACCTCGTTGACGAACACCCGCATCACGAAGAACGCGGCCAGCCCGACGATCAGGAAAAATCCCAGGAACAGCTTGAGCCCGAGCCGCATCTCAGCGCGCCGCCCGGGTGATGCATACGCGCCTGCGCGAGGGCATCGCCTACAGCTCCAGCGCGTAGCCAAGGCCACGGTGGGTGCGGATCGGGTCGGCCGGCACGCCGGCCTGGCGCAGCTTGCCGCGCAGGGTCTTGATATGGGTATCGACGGTGCGGTCGGCGCTGTCGGCGCCGGCATCCCAGCCACGGTCCATCAGCTGCGCGCGGCTGAGGATGGCGCCGGGACGCTGCAGCAGCGCGGCCAGCACTGCGTATTCGTAACGGGTCAGCGGCAACAGGGCCTCGCCATAGCGGATGCGGCTGCCTTCGCGGTCGATCGCAAAGCCGCCATGCGGTTGCCAGCCGGGTTCGGCCACCGCTGCCGCGCTGCGGCGACGCAGGCGCGCGCGCACCCGTGCCACCAGCTCGCGCGGGGAGAACGGCTTGGCCATGTAATCGTCGGCGCCCAGTTCCAGCCCCAGCACGCGATCGATCTCGTCGTTGCGCGCGGTGAGAAAGATCACCGGCACCTCGCTGAAGCTGCGCAGGCTGCGACAGACCTCGAAACCATTGATGTCCGGCAGGCCGACATCCAGCACCACCAGATCGGCCGGCTCGGCACGCAGCCGCGCCAGCGCCTCGCGGCCCAGCAGGCAGTGTTCGGGCGCATAACCTTCGCTGCGCAGCGCGTACAGCACGGTATCGGCGATGGCGGCTTCGTCTTCGACGACGAGCACGCGGACAGGAGTGTCGGACATGGCGCGCAGCATAGCCGCAGGCGTGCACGATCTATAGCGCTGTGGCGCTGTGGCGCCGCGGCAGCGCGCGCGAGGGTCCGCGGCAGCGCAGGCCTGATCGCTGGCGCCGCCCGCACCGGCAGCAGCAGACCGCAAGCGACCGCGCACCCCAGCGCAAACCCCCGCGCCCGCTTACACTGCCGCGATGAACTATCGCCACGCCTTCCATGCCGGCAACCATGCCGACGTGCTCAAGCACATCGCCTTGCTGGCGCTGATCGACTCGCTCAAGCGCAAGGACACCCCGGTCTTCGTGCTCGACACCCACGCCGGACGCGGCCGCTACCAGCTCGGTGGCGAGGAAAGCCGCAAGACCAGCGAAGCCGATGCGGGGGTGATGCGGTTGATGGCCGAATCCACCCTGCCGGAGGTGGTCGAGCGCTACCTGCGCGCGGTGCAGGCCGACAACCAGCCCACCGCGCGCGCCGCCGCCCCCGGGCAGAAGCCGGGCCGCCCCACTGCCGGCATCCAGCTCAACCATTACCCCGGCTCGCCGCTGCTGGCGGCCCAGGCGCTGCGCGCGCAGGACCGCATGGCGTTCTGCGAACTGCAGCCGGACGAAGCCCAGGCACTGAAGCACCTGTTCGACACCGACAGCCGCGTGCGCGTGCACGCCGGCGACGGCTATGCGGCGATCCGCGCCTTCCTGCCGCCGCGCGCGGGCGAGACCAGGATCGGCCGCGGGCTGGTGCTGATCGACCCGCCCTACGAAGCGCAGGATGCCGAGTACCCGCAGATCATCCATAGCGTGCGCGAGGCCCTGGCGCGCTGGCCGCAGGCGATCTGCATGGTGTGGTACCCGATCAAGCTGCGCCGCAGCCTGCAGCCGTTCATGCGCAAGGCCGCCACCCTGCCCGCCAAGTCGGTGCTGGTCGCCGAGCTGCAGGTGCGCCCGGACGACTCGCCGCTGCGCCTGACCGGCAGCGGGCTGTTGATCGTCAACGCCCCCTGGCAGTTCGACCAGGTGCTGGCGCCGGCCTTGCCGGTGCTGAAGAAGCACCTGGGCGAACCCGGCGCCTCGACCCGGCTGGAGTGGCTGCGGCAGGACGCCTGATCCGCCGCCGGCCGTCACCATGGCCGATGGCGGCCAAGCAGCAGGACGATAGGTAGCGGCAAGCCGCTGACTGCCACCGCGCCAGGCCTCTCGATGCGGACTCGCTGCATGCCAGCAACGGGCTGGTCCTGGAGTGACTGCCCGTTCGCCGGGATGGCGCGCTCGGTCGCCCGGCTGCCACCTCGCCGCCCGGAGGTGGATCGACAGCGCCCGGCCGGCGCCTGTCCCGACACTCTCACGACTGGCTCACGGCTCGGCTCGTTACAGTTGCGTGGGAAGCACTGCCACCCCCTGTTGGTCCTTGGCGACGCACCGGATTCATTCACGGTTGCGCGCCGAGCTGGTGCCAGAATCTTCCGATCTTTAAGGAATACCGGTCATGGCCATTCGCAATCGCATGCCTCCCTGGCATGAAAACTTCAGCCTGCCCAATGGCCGCACCCTGTTGCTCCGCCCGATCCGTCCCGAGGACGGCCCGCCGCTGCAAGGGGCGTTCAGCCTGTTGGGACCGGAGGAAATCCGCGCGCGCTTCGTGCGTTCCTCCACCGAAATCACTCCGGAGATGGTGCAGAGCCTGACCCATCCCAACCCCAAGAGCGAGATCGTGCTGGTTGCCGCCGAGCAGCTGCCGCCGGGCGAAGCCCTGGTCGGCGCGGTGGCGCGCGCAGCATTGGTGCCGGGCACCCGCCAGGCCGAGTACACCATCCTGGTCAGCAGCTTCGTCGCCGGCCAGGGGCTGGGCCGGCAGCTGATGCGCAAGCTGGTCAAGTGGGCGCGCCGCAAATACCTCGACTGCCTGTTCGGCGACGTGCTGCAGAGCAATGTGCCGATGCTGCAGCTGGCCGAATCGCTGGGCTTCAAGCCGCAGGCGCATCCGGAGTCGCCGGAGTTGGTGCGGATGGTGCTGGAGTTGGATGCCTGAGGGGCTGGGATTCGGGAATCGGGATTCGGGATTCGGCTTAGGGCTGGCGATCTGCGGCTTGGCTGCAAGGCCCCTGCCCGCTCACCATCGCGGGACATGCTGCAGGTACGTCCTTGTAGCTCCGGCGCGGCATCCATGTCGAGTCAGGTCCTGCGACAGCGGGCGTCATGCCTCCTGCGTCTGGTAGGGCCCGGGCGCGAACGCGATACGCTGCATGTCGAACCTGAGCGGGCCGGAGATCAACTGGCGGCCGGATTCGTCACGCACCTCATAGCGCACGTTGGGATTGCCGCTGAAGGGTACATCCCATTGATCGACCGGAGTTGCCAGTTGGTCCGCGATGGCGCTATCGGGATCGCGAAATTTTTCAGCGACGAAATTGTCGCGTATCGATGGGTAGTCACTGCGGTCCATAGCCTGCAGCCTCAGCGCCCTTTCGATGTTCAGGGCCGGCGCAACGGTGCCGGCAGGTTTGGTGTAGTCGAGCTCTGCGCCGCGCAGGATCGCCCGATGCATGGGAAGTGCATCCTGGACAAGCGTGGGTGAGGCGAAAGGCGCCCACGGGTCCACCACGATATCGTGATCCGGCGTCTGCCCCCGGATCACCACGAACACGTGGTCTTCTCCGCTCACCATGTCTATCCTGCAGTCCCTCAGCGCAGGATTCTGCGACAGCAGTTGGTACGCCAGGCCAGCTTGCGCGTCGCAGTAGCCACCTTGCGCCCGGATTGCGGCCAAAGCCCGGAACTCCGGTCTTCCCCCATGTCTGAACGCCAACGAAGAGTGGAGCACACTCTCTCCCTCTGTCGCTGCGATGTCCTTGATCTGGTTGCCAGCCCCGTAGGGAAGAAGTGCCTTGACCAGATCGATGACCTCGCGTGCCGCTGCCAGATTGGCAGCGACTGCGGGCGTGATCACCCGCAAGCATGGTTTGGTGTCCGGCATTTGCGTCTTGACGATTGGATGCCTGGTGGCGAGTGCGTTGAGCTGATCCAGGTGGCTCGACGAAAGCTCGATCATCCTGTCGGACCGCAATAGCCCGGGGATCAGCTCCTGCCCTGGGGCCAGGGTTAGCGTATTTGTGCCGGATGCATCGGCTGCAAGGTACATATGGAACTGGTGCCCGCCTTGTCGTGCGGGCAAGGTGAATTCCAATGAGCGGGTCACTGCGGCTGCCGTGTCGAGCAGGCTCATCCTGGCAGCCCGTGCATGCGGGAAGTTGGCATCGATCCAGGCGCTGGGTTCGAGGATGTTGTTCGACGCCGCTTCCGCCACCCATCCCCGCATCCTGCTGAACACGGAGGGCTGCGGCGGCGGGCGCGAGTGAGCGGACAAGTGGCTGGTCCGGGGGCGAGTGCCTGCCTTGCCACCGGGACGTCTCGGACCTGCTTCTGCCAAGGCGGCCAGGGGAGCCAGGGCAGGTGATGCACTGTCGCTGGACGCCGCTCCTTGACGCGATGGGCTGGAGCTGGTCGCTTCATCGGCGCTATCGTGCTGGGGCGTGCTTGAATGGAAGAGCGCGGTCAATTTCTGCATGTAACTGTCTCCTGCTAAAAAACACCTGACGCGCAGCGTAAATGCGACGATTGATACCCAAGATAGCGGGGGATGCGAATGTGCCCGCCTGCTGCACGAACGCATTGGGCCACGTGCGAACCCAGGCATGATCGGCGGTCTCTTGCGCCTGCCGGGCTGCGGGGAGAGCTGCCGCTGCCCATCACGCTGACACTGCCTTCGCCCGCCGACATCGCCCGCGCCGAAGGCGAGCGGCTGGATGAGATGCCCTGCATCTGGTCGTACTCGGCCGGACCGCGTTGCACAGCGCTTCGAAGAAGCCTGCGGCCGGCCATTCAACAAAGCGCCGATGAACCGCGCTGGCGCTTCCAAAACACTCCTTGGGCAAGGCCTTCCACTGGCAACACGTAAGGCAGGGCTTGCGCCACAGCCGGGCCAAGGCCATCTTTCACGCCAGATGGACCGGGCACTGCGGGGGCTCTGATAAAATCGCCGGCTGATGCCCTCGCCTACCTACCCCTCTCCGCCGCTGCCCAAGTCTGGCCAGCTCCGCGCCTATTGGCGCGCACCGTCGTCTCCCACTGCGTTGGCCTGGTCGATCGCGCGGGCTGCCGAGGCGCATGCCGGGCCGCTGCTGGTGATCGCGCGCGACAACCAGAGCGCACACCAGATCGAAGCCGATCTGCATGCCCTGCTGGGTGAATCGACGTCGCTGCCGGTGGTGCCGTTTCCCGACTGGGAAACCCTGCCCTACGACCAGTTCAGCCCGCACCCGGAGATCATCAGCCAGCGGCTGGCTGCGCTGCATCGCCTGCCCGGCCTGAACCGCGGCGTGGTGATCGTGCCGGTGCAGACCTTGCTGCAGCAGTTGGCGCCACTGAGCTATATCGTCGGCGGTAGCTTCGATCTCACCGTCGGCCAGCAGCTGGATCTGGAGGCCGAAAAGCGCCGTCTGGAAAGCGCCGGTTACCGCAATGTCCCGCAGGTAATGGACCCGGGCGATTTTGCGGTGCGTGGCGGGCTGCTGGACGTGTTTCCGATGGGCGCAGATACGCCACTGCGCATCGAGTTGCTGGATGAGGACATCGATTCCATCCGTGCCTTCGACCCGGAATCGCAGCGCTCGCTGGACAAGGTGGACGCGGTGAAGATGCTGCCCGGCCGCGAGGTGCCGATGGACGATGCCAGCATCGACCGCGTACTGGCCTGCCTGCGCGAACGTTTCGACGTGGATACCCGCCGCAGCGCGCTGTATCAGGACCTGAAATCCGGCATCGCGCCCTCCGGCGTCGAGTATTACCTGCCGATGTTCTTCAGCAAGACAGCCACGCTGTTCGATTACCTGGACAAGCGCGTGCTGCCGCTGATCGCCACCGGCGTGTCCAACGCCGCCGATGCGTTCTGGATCCAGGCGCAACACCGCTACGAACAGCGTCGCCACGATGTGGAGCGGCCGCTGTTGCCGCCGGACGAGCTGTACCAGTCGCCCGATGCGCTGCGCGAGCGGCTCAACAAGCTGGCCCGCATCGAAGTGTGGCCAGCCGATCACCCGCGCATCGAGGACGCCGCCGCGCTCGGCGACCAACCGTTGCCGCCGCTGCCGGTGGCCGCCAAGGACGCACCCGCCGGCCAGGCGCTGGCGTCTTTCCTGGGCCATTACCCGGGCCGCGTGCTGGTGGCGGCCGATTCGGCCGGCCGTCGCGAGGCCTTGATGGAAGTGCTGGCCGCCGCACAGCTCAAGCCGGAAGTGGTCGCCGACCTGCCTGCGTTCCTGGCCGCGGCCACGCTGCGTTTCGGCATTACCGTGGCGCCGCTGGAAGATGGCTTTGCGCTGGATGACCCGCAGATCGCGGTGCTCACCGAGCGCCAGCTGTTTCCCGAGCGGGCCACCCAGCCGCGCCGCACGCGCCGGGTCGGGCGTGAGCCGGAAGCGATCATTCGCGACCTGGGCGAATTGTCCGAGGGCGCGCCGATCGTGCACGAGGATCACGGCGTGGGCCGTTACCGCGGCCTGATCGTGCTCGATGCCGGCGGCATGCCCGGCGAGTTCCTGGAAATCGAATACGCCAAGGGCGACCGGCTGTATGTGCCGGTGGCGCAGCTGCACCTGATCAGCCGCTACTCCGGCGCCTCGGCCGAGACCGCGCCGCTGCATTCGCTGGGCGGCGAGCAATGGACCCGTGCCAAGCGCAAGGCCGCCGAGAAGGTGCGCGACGTGGCCGCCGAACTGCTGGAGATCCAGGCACGTCGCCGTGCACGCGCCGGCCTGGCGTTGCAAGTGGACCGCGCGATGTACGAGCCGTTCGCGGCCGGATTTCCGTTCGAGGAAACCGGCGATCAGCTGGCGGCCATCGATGCGACGCTGCGCGACCTGGCCAGCAGCCAACCGATGGACCGCGTGGTTTGCGGCGACGTGGGCTTCGGCAAGACCGAGGTTGCGGTGCGTGCGGCATTCGCTGCCGCCAGCGCCGGCAAGCAGGTCGCCGTGTTGGTGCCCACCACGCTGCTGGCCGAACAGCACTACCGCAATTTCCGCGACCGCTTCGCCGATTACCCGATGAAGGTGGAAGTGCTGTCGCGCTTCAAGAGCACCAAGGAAATCAAGGCCGAACTGGAGAAGGTCGCCAGCGGCGATATCGACGTCATCATCGGCACGCACCGTTTGTTGCAGCCGGATGTGAAGTTCAAGGATCTCGGCCTGGTCGTGGTCGACGAAGAGCAGCGCTTCGGCGTGCGCCAGAAGGAAGCGCTCAAGGCGATGCGTGCCAACGTGCACCTGCTCACGCTCACCGCCACGCCGATCCCGCGCACGCTCAATATGGCCATGGCCGGCCTGCGCGACCTGTCCATCATCGCCACCCCGCCGCCGAACCGGCTGGCGGTGCAGACCTTCATCACCGCCTGGGACAACACGCTGCTGCGCGAAGCATTCCAGCGCGAGTTGAGCCGCGGCGGGCAGCTGTACTTCCTGCATAACGATGTGGAAAGCATCGTGCGCATGCAGCGCGAGTTGTCCGAACTGGTGCCGGAAGCGCGCATCGGTATCGCGCACGGGCAGATGCCCGAACGCGAACTGGAACGGGTGATGCTGGATTTCCAGAAGCAACGCTTCAACGTGTTGCTGTCGACCACGATCATCGAATCGGGCATCGACATCCCCAACGCCAACACCATCATCATCAACCGCGCCGACCGTTTCGGTCTTGCGCAGTTGCATCAGCTGCGCGGACGCGTGGGCCGCTCGCACCACCGCGCCTACGCGTATCTGGTGGTGCCGGACCGGCGCTCGATGACCTCCGATGCAGAAAAGCGCCTGGAAGCGATTGCCTCGATGGACGAGCTCGGTGCCGGCTTCACCCTGGCCACGCACGACCTGGAAATCCGCGGCGCCGGTGAGTTGCTGGGCGAAGACCAGAGCGGGCAGATGGCCGAGGTCGGCTTCAGCCTCTATACCGAACTGCTGGAACGCGCGGTGCGCAGCATCCGCCAGGGCAAGCTGCCCGACCTGGATGCCGGCGAGGAAGTGCGCGGGGCCGAGGTGGAACTGCACGTGCCCTCGCTGATTCCCGAGGATTACCTGCCCGATGTGCATACGCGCCTGACTCTGTACAAGCGCATTTCCAGTGCGCGCGATGCCGAGGCCTTGCGTGAATTGCAGGTGGAAATGATCGACCGCTTCGGCCTGCTGCCGGACCCGGTCAAACACCTGTTCGCCATTGCCGAGCTCAAGCTGCGGGCCAACGCCTTGGGCGTGCGCAAGCTGGATCTGGGCGAAAACGGTGGGCGGTTGGTGTTCGAGGCCAAGCCGGCCATCGACCCGATGACCATCATCCAGATGATCCAGAAGCAACCGAAGATCTACACCATGGATGGCCCGGACAAGCTGCGCATCAAGCTGCCGATGCCCGAAGGCGCGGATCGCTTCAACGCCGCGCGCGGCCTGTTGGCGGCGTTGGCACCGGGGTAGCGCCGGCGTCGCGCCTGCAACGACGGCTGCACGTGCGCAGCCGGCCCAACGATTGAGAAATCACTCGCCTGGGCGGCACGCGAACGCTGGCGGTTGGCGCAACAGCACGCAGTCCGCAGGGAGCAACCCGGGCACACCATCGAAGAGACGATGCAGATGCAGATGCAGATCGATCCGACCTCGCGGCAATCGATATCTTTGTCGGCGTTTACTGCGAAGTAGATTTGCGAAGCGTGATTTCACGATACTGACCGCGATCACCATAGCGCCGCCCTTTCTTTTCCAACTCGGCGCACAGCCTGTTTTCGCCGCAGGGAACGATATTTGCGCGGGCCACACGGTCCAGATAGGCGATCTCCGCGCGGCGCTGCTTGGCGTCGGCCAGAATGGGTTGGGCTGCCTTGACCGCGTAGCCTACTGCCGCAAGGCACATGATTGCCCCGACCGCCATCGCAGCCAATCCGATCCACATGCGTCGCGCCGCCGTCGTTTCCAGGCCGTGTTGTGCCTGCGCATACCGATGGGTGGCATGCGCCAGCGTCTGCCCTGCATCGACCATCTTCTTGGTGAACCGAGCAGCGGCCGGTTCCAGCGTTTGCGTCAACGCCTGATCGCTCAACTGCGTCAGACGCGGAAGCGCGTTCTCCACCACCCGGTTGATACGTTGATCGGCGCTGTTGACCGCGCTCTGTAAGAGCTGCAGTTGCTGCAGGACCAGATCTTCCAGGCCCTGCTCTCCTCGCTGTTGCACGGCAATCAAGGTGGCCAGGACATCGATCGCTTCCTGCAATGCCTGATTGGAGGCCCTCAACGCGGCATCGGCGTCAGCGAAGGCGGCTCGGTCCTGCATCTCCATCGTGGTGTTCCCCTCAACGATTCGATGCGCTGCACAAGCGGCCGATTCACCCACCACCGCCTCCGCCGCCTCCACCTCCACCGTCGCCCCCACCACCGCCGTCACCCTGCGGTCCGCCCTGCATCATCGGTCCATGGGCGAACTGCGGCAGCGTCATCACCATCACCGGGCCACGACTGGTTTGCACTTCCGCCGGCATGTCCAGTGCCAATGCCTGGCGTGCGGCGACCTGCTCCTGTGCTTCCTGCATGGCCTTGGCTTCCAGATGTTCGCGGCCGCGCTCGATCAACGCATGGGTGTTGGCGCTGTTGGCGATCCGCTTCAAGGCTTCATTGATCGCCAGGTCGTTCTTGGAGTCGATGGCGTAGATCAGATCGTTGACATCCGGGTCCTTGCTGATCGCCCTGCGCATGGGCGGCTGCCCATCGTCCTGCGGATTGCCTGTGCGCGCAATGGCGGTATCGGCGTCGGTAGGGGAGACTGCGCTTTGAAGACGGGAGGGGGTATTCCTCAACGCCGAGGGGCCATCCGGATCGTATCCATCACGCAATTCAAGCTGCGTAAACTGCTGCTCACCGCGCGCGGCTCGCGCTTGCCGCGCTTCAGAGATGCGGGTTTCCAGTGCAAGATCCTGTTCGAGCTGTTCTCGCAGCGCACGCATTTTCTGCAGCGTTGCTTGCCACGATTCAGCGCTTCCAGGCGCTGGGGCAGCGGGTGCTTCCTGCTCCACAGTCCGGGTGACCGAGGCCGCATCGCGTTCAGCAGATTCGCTGTCGGGCAAGCCGGCCGGGTGCTCGGCGATAGACGCTTCCAGCAGTGGCGTTTGCGCAAGACCGGTAGACGATGACAAGACAGCAAGATCACCCGGCGCTTCCGGCACTCGCGTCTGCTGCATCGACGTGTGTTGCGCGTCACTGCGATCTGCAACGACCGTGGCAGTGCGCGATACCGCGGGTGGCGCGGCCGCCAGCTGCGCGTTTGTCGGTTCCTCAGACTGTTGCGCAGGCGCATCGTGGGCCGCCTGTGCGGCATGTGCCGTCGGCAGTTGCTGCTCGTGCACCACGGCATCCGGCTGCGGATACGCCAACGGCGCATGCGTCAGCGCAACCTCATGCGCTGCGTTGGTTTGTCTGTCGTGGGCGTGGTGTTCCTGCGCCTGTTGGCCGAGCATATGCGGCTGCACCCTCTCGGCTGCAGGCGATTGGCCGTGCGGTATCTGCTGCGCCTGCGCGTGCTGGGCAATGACTTCCTGGCCCGGATGCGCCTGCCTTTCATGCGCTTGTGTGCCCGGCGCTTGAAGCGGCGGCGGCGCGGCTTGGTGCGCGCGCGGCTCCTGCTCGGGTGGTACAGCGCTCTTGGCCTGCAGCGGCTGTTGCTCAAGACCGTCAGCGTCTTGCGCCCGCCGCTCCTGCACGCGCTGCCGCGCTTGCTGGGCCTGATGTGTTTCCTCCTCGCGCTGCTGGTTGTCCTGGACCTGGCGTTCCTGCCTCTGAGGTTGCTGGGTTTCCCGTTCCTCACGCTGCTGCTGTTCTCGCTGCAAGCTGGTCTGTGCCTGGCGCTCCTGCACATCACGCTGTTCGTATTCACGCTGTTGGGCCCGGCTTTGACGCTCAAGCAATGCATGTGCCTGCAATGGGTCTTCGCTGTGCGACGTATGTCTGTGCTCAGGCGCTGCCTGCTGGAGGTGTTCGCGTACCTGGGTCGCATGCTTCTCGTGCGCAACACGCTCTTGTTGGTCGCGTTCCTGCCGCGCCTGCGCCGCGCGTGCGGCCTGCAGCTGTACCCGCATATCCAGCACCAGCTGCGGGCTGGATGATGCGTCGGCGCTCGATGCGTCGCCGCTGGCCGCCCCGTCCGATGTGGGCGCCGTGGCGGTGAGGTGGAGTGCTGGTTGGTCCGGCAAGGACGGCTGCGTCTGTTGCGCACGCACCTCCTGCAACGCCTGGCGGATGTCTTCGGTGCTGGTGAGCGCCACGATGCGCTCTACCCCATCGGCACCGCGTTGCAGGTGTGCAATGGGGCTATCGGCACCGAAGGTGCCACCCGGGCCACGTTGCAGCTTCTGCGCGCTATCACCGGTAAGTCCCGTTGCCTCGCGCGTGCGTTGGGTCGCCAGTTCGATCGCCTCGCGCCATTGCGGCTGCAGTTCCGTGCCTACGATGCGGTAGCGGTACAGCGTCTGTTCGCGCTGCCGATCTTGTGGCGATGGCGGCGCTTGCTGGATGGCCGCAATCGCCTGCGCCTGCTCTGCAAGCGCCGGTTGCAGCAGTGCGCGCATGGTGTCCAGTTCCAGCACGCGATTGCCATCGGGCTGGGCACCGTTGGTGGTCCACTGGCCTTCGATGGTGCGGTAGTAGCGCTGACCGTTCGAGGCGGTCAAGGCATCCGGATCGGGCAGCGCCTGCTGCACGGCCGGCGACATCGGCAGGCCATCGGCGGCCCAGCCGCTGCAGTGGTGGGCAAGCTCATAGCGCGCGGCGATGGCACCGGGGCTGTTGGCGATGTTGCGCGCGATGACCGCTTGCGCCTGTGCTTCCAGCTCTGCGGCCCGCAGTGGCGTTGCGATATCGGTGCGATACACAGCGCTGTCGGCGTCTGCGACCACACCGCTTTGCACAGTGCGCCGCCACTGCCCATCGCCGGGATCGCGCGTCCAGTCGGCCGTGCTGAGGCTGGGTGGATCGGTGTTGCTGGCCGGTAGGCGATACGGGTCCTGTGGTGCGGGCGCATCCTTCAGCGCCAATGCGGCGGCGACGTTGGTCGCTTGATAATTGAGTTCGCGGGCCTTCTCGTAGCTGGCGACGATGGGGGTGGAGGTGGGGTTGTCCACGCCATCATTAGTGATGTCGGCCCTGCCCTCGCGCGCCCAGGCAGTGCCGTTGAACGACCACTGCGTGCCATCGCGGTCGGTCTGGGTATAGATGGCGCGGTTGTCGAGCAGTGCGGCGGCTTTTTCGCCGGCCACGCTCATGAAATAGGCATCGGCAGCGATCAAGGCCATCGGCCCGGCGCCGGACGCGCCAAGCGCGTAGGCGGCCGTCGTGCCGCCGGCCCAGCCACCGACATTGCGGCCGGCGAAATGGGCGAGTTCTGATTGCGCTGCGAGTGGGTTGTCCCGGCCGAGTAAATGCGTGGCGCGTTGGCCGGTCATGACCGTGTCGGCGGCGGTGGCGAGCAAGCCGGCGGTGCGTAGCGCCTGGCCTGCAGATAGATCGCCTGCCAACAACTCGGCGGTGGTGAAGCCGCGCTGGGATACTGGTGTGTACGCCGGATGCGGTGCGGCGCCTGAGCCTTGGCGAATGCTGCGCGCAGCACCGCTGATGCTTATTGGCGTGTCATCCAATACCTGCTGGACCAAGGCCGCGTTGGACTCGGATAACCTCACGCGCCCGGCATCTTGGGCGTGCGCGATGACCATGCGGAATTCTTCGCGGCCGGCGATTTCGCGGATGACGGCATCGCGTTCATCCGGGACAGCGACCAGATTTTTGCCGGTCGTGCGTGCGGCGTCGATCACCGTGGCGATCCGCTGCTCGGTGCGGGTGATGGCGAACCATTCGGATTCGACATTGCTCATCGAGCGCAGCGTCTTGAGCTGGTCGGCATGGGCGGTGCGGTATTGCTCGTACTCTGAGAGCGTCCTGCGGTTTTGCGCGTTGGTCTCGGTCTTGGTCAAACGATCCGGGGTCGTTGCGAACATATCCCCATTGCTCAGCGCGACTTTGAGGGTGTCCTGCAGGTCGTGGACCTGGGCGGCGACGCGCTTTAATGCGGCAGCGTCGTTGCGCATAGCGGCTTCGCCATCCGGGGAATCAGTGAGATCGTCAAGATAACCAAAGATTGCTTTCGTGTAAGAGCTGCGCGTGCGTCCTCGGTGGGGGGATGTTTCGATTTCGTCAGCTAGCGTGCCATCTACCGGCAGATACAGGCGATTGGTCGATACGTCTTTGTCGATCAGGCCATGCTCACGCAATTTCTTGAGCAACCTATGATCGCGAAAGACGGTGTTTTCAATGACATGATGACTTTCAAGGATGACGTTACCGGACGGCATCTGCTCTTACTCCATCAAACGGTCAAAGGTTCATCGCTCAGCAACCGAAAGTGTCTATCAGCCAGACGCCGCGCGTCTTGGGTGATTTACCAAATCCCTGCGCGATCAAGGTGTCGCGCAGGAACCGATCACAAAAGGCATCTGACGTATAAGGTGTCCTGAAGACATGCGCGGCGCCGACAACGTCTTTCCTGAATCCGAACTCTGCACCACCCGCAACACTGTAGTGCTTGCCATTACGGTATCCGGTCAAGATCTTGACGGTGGATGCTTCCTCGTCGATGGCATCGATAATCCGCACCACCTCGCAGAGATAGTGCGGTGCCCCGGGCGTACCGTCTTCCAATCGGAAGTCGCATAGCGCGAAGGCAAAACCCTTCGGGTCTGCAGCTTCGAGGACCTGCTTCAGTGGCTCTGAGACCAGCCAGTAGCTCTTGAATCCACTGTGCATGTCATTGGGCATATCGCCGATGCGGCTGTCGTAGCGCAGGCGCGGGGTTTCTTTCAGTGCGGCCAAGCCCGCGTCCTCTCCAGGCAGGCTGTCAGCAATGGAAAACGGCACCGCATCTTCGTTCTCGAACTCCACGCCATGCCCGCGCCCCCCGCCACGCACGTCGGACCTGATGATGTAGAACTCGCCCTTCTTCGGCGCATTGTGATGAATCGTTTGCGTTTGCTCGGTTTGTTTCATTGCTGCCCTCCGATAGACGGTGCATGTCGTCGAGAGGCGGTCGCCGCTCTCGCTAGACGGACGCTACCAGCATACCGCTTCCGGCCGGTTGCTCGGTGTCGCAGCTGCATGATTCTGCTATCGGCGCCAAAGTTGCCACCATGGTCACCATGGCCACGTTGCAGCTTCTGCGCGCTATCACCAGTAAGTCCCGTTGCCTCGCGCGTGCGTTGGGTCGCCAGTTCGATCGCTTCGCGCCAAGCCGGTTGGAGTTCGGTGCCGACGATGCGGTAGCGGTAGAGCGTCTGTTCGCCCTGAACCTCCTGCGGCGATTGCCGGAGGGCCGCAATCGCCTGCGCCTGCTCTGCAAGCGCCGGTTGCAGCAGTGCGCGCGTGGTCTTCAGTTCCAGCACGCGATTGCCGTCGGGCTGGGCACCGTTGCTGGTCCACCGGCCCTCGATGGTGCGGTAGTAGCGTTGACCATCTGAGGCGGTCAAGGCATCCGGATCGGGCAGCGCCTGCTGCACGGCCGGCGACATCGGCAGGCCATCAGCGGCCCAGCCGCTGCGGTGGTGGGCAAGCTCATAGCGCGCGGCGATGGCACCGGGGCTGTTGGCGATGTTGCGCGCGATGACCGCTTGCGCCTGTGCTTCCAGCTCTGCGGCCCGCAGTGGCGTTGCGATATCGGTGCGATACACAGCGCTGTCGGCGTCTGCGAGCACACCGCTTTGCACAGTGCGCCGCCATTGCCCATCGCCGGGATCGCGCGTCCAGTCGGCCGTGCTGAGGCTGGGTGGATCGGTGTCGCTGGCCGGTAGGCGATACGGGTCCTGTGGTGCGGGCGCATCCTTCAGCGCCAATGCGGCGGCCGCATTGGTGGCCTGGTAGTTCAGCTCACGAGCCTTCTCATAGCTGGCAACTATCTGTGTGGCAGTGGGGTTGTCCTCGCCATCATTGGTGGTGTCGGCCATGCCCTCGCGCGCCCAGGCGCGGCCATCGAACGACCACTGGGTGCCCTGGCGGTCGGTCTGGGTATAGATGGCGCATTTGAGAGCGAGTGCTGCGGCGGCATCGGTGGCCTGGTAATTGAGTTCGCGCGCCTTTTGGTAGCTGGCGACGATGGGCGTTGCGGTGGGGTTGGTCACGCCATCGGCGCTGGTGGCAGCTTGCGTAGGGTTCGGAATGACCGTGATGATCCAGGAGCGACTGCGGATCTACACCATGGACGGCCCGGACAAGCTGCGCGTCGAGCTGCCGCTGCCCGAAGGCGCGGACCGCTTCAATGCCGCACGCGGTTCGTTGGCGGCATTGGCACCGGGCTGAAGCGCAACGCCGCCCTCGACGGCGTCACGACAGACTCGACAGCACTGCACGCCATGCACGTAGGTGAGCACCACCTGCGCGCATGGCGTGCGCGCGATTCGTCTGCGCCGTCGCGCTGATCTGCGCCATTCGTAACGGGCTTGCAGCCCTTGTCCTTGCTGGATTCGCTCCGCTCGGCCTTGTTTGAAATACACGTGCATTGTCCCGGGACTGTCCAGGACAAGCGCTCTATGAGCCTGCTTGCGACAAACCTGAGCAGTTAATGGCAAAACTGCTAGCGGATTTCACATTTACGTCATTCGACTTAATTTGGCCTAAATATTTCAGCGAGGCGCCGATATCTGCATAGACCGACATGGGCCTGCGTGCAGAGCAACGCCACGCACAGCCGCGTCACCGCGACCTTCTCCCCCCGTCATTCCACCCAACGTGCGCCATCGCTTGAGGCACCCATGAACCTTGCATCTTCCGACCTGCCTGCGCCGTTGACGCTTGCCCTGGAGGGCGAGATGACCATCCGCCGCGCTGCCGAACTCAAGCCGCTGCTGCAGCCGGCACTGGCGCACCCGGGCGGGTTGCATCTGGACCTGGGCGCGGTCAGCGAGATCGACACCACCGGGCTGCAGTTGCTGCTGGCCACCAAACAGGCGATCCAGGCCGATGGCCGGCCGTTCTCGCTCACCGATTCCAGCCGCGCCGTGGTCGATGTGATCGAACTGCTTGGCCTGCTCGAAGCCTTGTATCCGCATGCGGTTGCAAGCCTCGACGCACGCATCCACTAACGGACCGGTGACGCACGCATGGACATGAACCAGCTGATGCAGACCTTCCTGGCCGAAAGCCGGGACCTGCTCGAAGACATGGAACGCCACCTGCTCGAAGCCGAGCGTGGCGAGTCTTCGCCGGATGCGGTCAACGCGATCTTTCGCGCCGCGCATACCATCAAGGGCTCGGGCGGCCTGTTCGATCTGCCGCAGTTGGTGGGCTTCACCCATGTGGTGGAGAGCGTGCTGGATCTGGTACGCGACGAAGCGCTGACGCTGAGTTCGGAACTGATCGCACTGTTGCTGGTGTGCTGCGACCATATCCACGCGCTGGTGGAAACCGCCGCCGACCCCAGCCACGCCGATGCGGCGGCGCTGGCCGCCGAAGCCGAGCCGCTGCTGGCGCAGTTGCAGACCTATCTGCAAGGCAGCGCCTGGGGCGTCACCGCCACCACCGTGCAGCACGGCACGCCGGAAAAACAGAGCGGCTACTGGCGCATCGGCCTGACCCTGTTCGCCGACGCGCTGCGTTTCGGCAACTCGCCGCTCAAGCTGATCCGCAATCTGCGCAGCCTGGGCTCGGTGGAATCGATCAGCACCGACTACAGCCAGCTGCCCACCTTCGAAGAGCTCGATCCGGAGGCCAGCTATCTCGGCTTCCAGATCCTGCTGCGCAGCGATGCCGATCGCGCCGCCATCGACGACGTGTTCGAGTTCGTGCGCGACGATTGCGCGCTGGAGATCACCGCCGTACCGGCTCCGACCGATGCGGCAGCCGTATTGGCCAGCACGCCGGTGGCGGCTGCACCCGCCAGCGCACCGGCCGCGGTACCGGCTGCCACGCCGCCGCGCGCAGCAGCCGATGGCGGCGCACGCGGCGGCGCCGACGCGCGCTCGATCCGCGTGGATGCCGACAAGCTCGATCGCATGATCGACCTGGTGGGCGAACTCATCATTGCCGTGGCCAGCACCAATGCCAATGCGCAGCGCAGCGGCGATGCGCAGTTGCTGGAATCGGCCTCGATCCTTGCAGGGCTGGTGGAAGAGGTGCGCGAAAGCGCGCTGCAGCTGCGCATGGTCAAGATCGGCGGCACCTTCAGCCGCTTCCAACGCGTGGTGCACGATGTGGCACGCGAGCTGGGCAAGGACATCGCCCTGGTGGTGGCCGGCGAGGATACCGAGCTGGACAAGTCGGTGGTGGAAAAGATCGGCGACCCGCTCACCCATCTGGTGCGCAACGCGATGGACCACGGCATCGAACCGGCCGAGGTGCGCGTGGCGCGCGGCAAACCGGCGCGCGGCACCGTGGGCCTGAACGCGTACCACGACTCCGGCAGCATCGTCATCCAGATCACCGACGACGGTGGCGGCCTGAATCGCGACAAGATCCTGGCCAAGGCGCTGGAACGCGGCCTGGTCGAACCCGGCCGCCAGCTCAGCGACCGCGACGTATTCGCAATGATCTTCGAGCCGGGGTTTTCCACCGCCGAAAAGGTCACCAACCTGTCCGGCCGCGGCGTCGGCATGGATGTGGTCAAGCGCAACATCACCGCGCTGCGCGGCACGGTCGAGATCGACAGTGCCGCCGGGCTGGGCACCACCATCTCGGTGCGCCTGCCGCTGACCCTGGCCATCATCAATGGCTTCCAGGTCGGCGTGGGCAAGTCGGTGTTCGTGGTGCCGCTGGATGTGGTGGAAGAGTGCGTGGAGTTCACGCCCGACTACGCCAGCGACTACATCGACCTGCGCGGCCGGGTACTGCCATATGTGCGCCTGCGCGAGCTGTTCGCGCTGGGCGGCAAGACGCCGGCGCGCGAAAGCATCGTGGTGATCCGCCAGGGTGCGCAGCGTTTCGGCCTGGTCGTGGACACCTTACTCGGCGAATGGCAGACGGTGATCAAGCCGTTGTCCAAGGTCTTCGCCCAGGTCAAGGGCATAAGCGGCTCGAGCATCCTGGGCAGCGGCGATGTCGCGCTGATCCTGGACGTGCCCAGCCTGGTCCAGCAGTTGCATCCGCAGCAGGACGCGCTGGCCGCCTGAGCGCCCGCGCCACCGCTGCACATCGCCGCATCATCGTTCGCCAACCGCATCGTTCGTTTCGTTGTTCCCTGACTCCAGGAAGCTACCGCCATGTCACACCGTCTTCCGATCGCTACGCAGCTGTGGTTCACCGCCGCGCTTGCCGTTGCCCTGCCCGTCCTCGTGATCGTCGCCGGCTTCGCGCTGACGCTCTCGCACGCCGCCTTGCTGGCTGCCAGCGTGGTGGCGGCAGTGCTCAGCGGCGTGCTGCTGGCCTGGGCTATTCGCCTGGTCAACGGCTCGCTGGAACTGGCCACCACGACGCTGGATGCGTTCTCGCGCGGCAACTTCGACGTGGCCCTGCCGCAGCTGCGCGACGAGCAGGCCGGTGACGTGCTGCGCGGCCTGCGCAAGGTGCAGAGCGGCATCCGCCACGTCAACGAAGAGATCATTCGCGTGTCGCGCGAACACGATACCGGCGACATCGATGCGCGTATCGACGTGGCGCGCTTCGAAGGCGACTTCCGCACCATGGGCGAGGGTATCAACCGCATGGTGGCCAGCCACATCGCCGTCAAGAAGCAGGCGATGGCCTGTGTGGCCGAGTTCGGTCGCGGCAACTTTTCCGCCGAACTGGAACGGCTACCCGGCAAGAAGGCCTTCATCAACGAGATCGTCGACCAGATCCGCGGCAACCTCACCGGCATGGTCGCCGAGGTCAACCGCATGTCGGCCGAGCACGATGCCGGCGATATCGACGTGGTCATCGACACCCAGCGCTTCACCGGCGACTTCCGCCGCATGGCCGAAGGCATCAATGCGATGGTGGCCGGCCACATCGCGGTCAAGAAGCAGGCCATCGCCTGCGTGGGCGAGTTCGGCCGCGGCAACTTCACCGCGCAGCTGCCGCTGCTGCCAGGCAAGAAGCGCTTCATCAACGACACGATCGAACAGGTACGCGGCAATCTCACCGGGCTGATCGCCGAGATCAACCACATGTCGGCCGAGCACGAAGCCGGCGACATCGACGTGATCATCGACAGCAGCCGCTTCGATGGCGATTTCCGCAGCATGGCGCTGGGCATCAACCAGATGGTGGGCGCGCACATCGCGGTCAAGAAGCTGGCGATGGGCGTGATGGCCGAATTCGGCCGCGGCAACTTCGATGCGCCGCTGGCGCAGCTGCCGGGCAAGAAGGCCTTCATCAACGACACCGTGGAGCGCGCACGCGGCAATCTGCGCAGCATTTCCGAGGTGATCCAGGTGATGGGCGCGATGGCCGAAGGCGACCTCACCCACACCGTGGAAGGCCGCTACGAAGGCGCGTTTGCCGACATGCAGCGTTACGTCAACACCACCATGAGCCGCCTCACCGAGATCGTCGACGAGGTCAACCGCAACGCCGAGAACCTGGCCAGCGCCTCCGAGGAAGTCAGCGCCACCGCGCAATCCTTGGCCCAGGCGGCCAGCGAACAGGCCGCCGGCGTGGAAGAAACCAGCGCCTCGCTGGAGCAGATGACCGCCTCCATCGCGCAGAACACCGAAAACGCGCGCGTTACCGACAGCATGGCCGCCAAGGCTGCGAGCGAAGCGGCCGACGGCGGCGACACCGTGCGCGCCACGGTGGTGGCGATGAAGGACATCGCCAAGAAGATCGGCATCATCGACGACATCGCCTACCAGACCAACCTGCTCGCGCTCAACGCCGCCATCGAGGCCGCGCGCGCCGGCGAACACGGCAAGGGCTTTGCAGTGGTGGCTGCCGAAGTGCGCAAGCTGGCCGAGCGCAGCCAGATCGCCGCGCAGGAAATCGGCGAAGTGGCCGGTTCCAGCGTGGAACTGGCCGAAAGCGCCGGCCGCGTGCTTGGCGAGATGGTGCCATCGATCCGCCGCACCTCCGATCTGGTGCAGGAGATCGCCGCCGCCTCCGAAGAACAGACCGCCGGCGTCAGCCAGATCAACACCGCCGTGGGCCAGTTGAACCAGACCACGCAGTCGGCCGCGGCCAATGCCGAAGAACTGGCCGCCACGTCCGAAGAAATGAGCGCGCAGGCCGAACAGCTACAGCAGTTGATGGGCTTCTTCCGGCTGGGCAATGGCGGGCGCGGTGCAAGCCAGGCCAGCCGGCCGGGCCCGCGTCGGGTGGTGCAGGCCAGCCAGGCCACGGCCATCCATGCACCGGCGCGGCGCACCAACGTGCGCCAGATCGGCGCGGTGGCCGCGACCGCCGATGCCATCGACGAATCGCAGTTCGCCAGTTTCTGAAGGAGCCGACGATGCAACCGCACAGCAGCGCAGTCACCGGCACGCCAGCGCCCACGGCGCCGCAGCAATACCTGACCTTTTCGTTGGGCAAGGAAATGTTCGGCCTGGGCATACTCGGCATCAAGGAAATCATCGAATACCGGGTGCCCACCGATGTGCCGATGATGCCGCCGGCCCTGCGCGGGGTGATCAACCTGCGCGGGGCGGTGGTGCCGGTGGTGGACCTGCAGCAACGCGTGGGCCGCACCGCCAGCCCGATCACCAAGCGCAGCTGCATCGTGATCGTGGAGATCGCCCATGGCGACGGGCATCAGGTGCTCGGCCTGCTGGTGGATGCGGTGAGCGAAGTGCTGGACATCGCAGCCGAGGACATCGTGGAAACGCCCAGCTTCGGTGCCGGCATCCCGCGCGACTTCATCCATGCCATGGGCAAGATCGGCGAGCGTTTCGTGATCCTGCTCGATGCCGATGCCGTGCTGGGCCACGATGCCCTGGCCCAGCTCCCCACCGCCGCACTGGCGGCCTGACAGCCGCATGTACGCAAGGACTCCCATGCGCCCCGCCCTTCTTTCCTGCAACTGCACGCTGGCCGGCCCGGTGCTGGTCGTCGATGACAGCGTGGTCCAGCGCGAACACGCCATGGCGCTGTGCCGCCAGCTGGGTGCCAATGTGGTCGATGGCGCCGCCGACGGTCATGCCGCCCTGGAGTGGTTGAGCCGCGCCAGTGCGCCGTCGTTGCTGCTGCTCGACCTGGAAATGCCCGGCATGGACGGCGTACAGCTGCTCGATGCGCTGGCACGCGGCCAGTACGGCGTGCCGGTGGTGGTGGTGTCGCAACGCGGCGGCGCATTGATCGATGCGGTGATGCAGCTGAGCCGCAGCGCCGGCGTGCGCGTGCTGGGCGGCATCGAAAAGCCGATGAACCTGCAGGATCTGGCCACGGTGCTGGAGTGCGAACCCGACACCAGCGCCACCGTGCCGGCCGCGTTGCCGGCGGCGATCTCGCCGCTGATGGCCAGTGGTGGCGCAGCCGCCTCGCGCCTGGACCGCGCCATGCGCCGCGGCGAAATCCGCGTGGCCTATCAACCCAAGCTCGACCTGAAGGACGGACGGCTGCGCGGGGTGGAAGCGCTGGCCCGCTGGCGCCGCCCGCAGGGCGACATGATCGGCCCGGACCGCTTCATCCCGCTGGCCGAACGCGAAGGGCTGATCCACGCGTTGACCCAACAGGTGATCGACAAGGCCATCGCGCAATTGGTCGACTGGCGCGCCGAAGGCTTCGAGCTGAGCCTGGCATTGAACCTGTCGCCCCGCTTGCTGGGCGAAGCAGATTTTCTCGAGCAACTGTGCGCCAAGTTGAGCGACAACGGCCTGAGCCCGGCCGACCTGGTGCTGGAACTCACCGAGAGCGCCATCGTGGAGCCGGCCAATGCGCTGAGCATGCTGGCGCGCCTGCGCCTGCATGGGTTTGGGTTGTCCATCGACGACTACGGCACCGGTTTCTCGTCGCTGCAGCGCCTGGCCAGCATTCCGTTCACCGAACTCAAGCTGGACCGCAGCTTCGTGCAGGCCGCCCATCGCAGCCGCAGCCAGCGCACCGTGCTCGAATCCACGCTGGAGCTGGCACACCGGCTGGAGCTGACCGCAGTGGCCGAAGGCGTGGAAACCCCGGACGACTGGCGCCTGCTGCGCGAGCTGGGCTGCGATCTGGCACAAGGTTATCTGATGGGTTCGCCGATGCCTGGGCCGATGCTCTCGGACTGGTGGCGCGAACACGCCGTGCGCATCGCGCGCCTGAGCGAAGGCGCCTTCTCCGCCGATGCGGACGTGGCCTGAACCATGAGTACCGCCACTGCCATCACCGAACAGGAGTTCGGCCGCTTCCAGCGCTTCATCTTCGAAGCGGCCGGCATCAGCATTTCCTCCGGCAAGAAGGCCATGTTGTGCGGCCGCCTGGGCAGGCGTCTGCGCGAGCACCGGTTCGACAGCTACACGCAGTACCTGCAGCTGCTGGAAAGCCGCCAGGACCGCGCCGAGATCCAAACCGCCATCGATCTGTTGACCACCAACGAGACCTATTTCTTCCGCGAGCCCAAGCATTTCGAGCTGCTGCGCAAGCTGGCCGGCGAGCATCGCGGCGGGTTGCCGTTCCGCTGCTGGAGCGCGGCCAGCTCCAGCGGCGAGGAGGCCTACAGCATGGCGATGGTGCTGGACGACAGCTTGCAGGGGCGCCCGTTCGAGGTGGTGGGTACCGACATCAGCACCCGCGTGCTGGCCAAGGCGCGCACCGGGCACTACGCGCTGCAGCGCATCGATGGCATTCCGCAGCCGTATCTCAAGCGCTACTGCCTGCGCGGCCAGGGCGAGTACGCCGGCACCTTGCTGGTGGAGCGGCGCCTGCGCGAGCGCGTGCAGTTCGTGCATGCCAACCTCAACACCGCGCTGCCGTCACTGGGCAGCTTCGATGCGATCTTCCTGCGCAATGTCATGATCTATTTCAACGGCCAGACCAAGCGCGAGGTGATCCTGCGCGTGCTCGCCAACCTGAAATCGGGCGGACACTTCTGTATTGGCCATTCGGAAAGCCTGAGCGAACTCGACATCGATCTGGTCCAGGTGGCACCCTCGATCTTCCGCAAAGCGTGAGCCAAGGATCCGCCGTGCCGACTGCGTTCAACCGCCCCGCCGCCAACCCTGCCACCAACACCATCAAGGCGATGGTGGTCGACGATTCGGCGGTGGTGCGCCAGGTACTGGTGGGCGTGCTCAACGATGCGCAGGGCATCGAGGTGATTGCCACCGCCGCCGACCCGTTGCTGGCGATCGAGAAGATGCGCCAGCAATGGCCCGACGTGATCGTGCTGGATGTGGAAATGCCGCGCATGGACGGCATCACCTTCCTGCGCAAGATCATGAGCGAGCGCCCCACCCCGGTGGTGATCTGCTCCACGCTCACCGAAAAAGGCGCGCGCGTGACCATGGATGCGCTGGCTGCCGGTGCCGTGGCGGTGGTGACCAAGCCACGGCTGGGGCTCAAGCAATTCCTCACCGAGTCGGCCGATGAGCTGGTGGCCACGGTGCGCAGCGCCGCACGCGCCAACGTCAAGCGGCTGGCCGCACGCGTCACCGCCGCGCCGCTGGAAGCCGAGGTCAAGCACACCGCCGATGTGATCCTCCCCGCGCAAAGCGGCCGTGCGCTGGCACAGACCACCGAGCGCATCGTGGCCATCGGCACCTCCACCGGCGGCACCCAGGCGCTGGAAGAAGTGCTCACCGCCTTGCCGCGCGTGTGCCCGGGCATCGTCATCGTCCAGCACATGCCGGAAAAGTTCACCGCCGCCTTCGCCGCGCGCCTCGACGGCCTGTGCCAGATCGCGGTCAAGGAAGCCGCCAACAACGACAGGGTGATGCCCGGCCGTGCGCTGATCGCGCCCGGCGGCAAGCACCTGCTGCTGCGGCGCAGCGGCGCGCAGTATTTCGTGGAAGTGATGGAAGGCCCGCCGGTCAACCGGCACCGTCCGTCGGTGGACGTGCTGTTCCGCTCGGCCGCACGCGCGGCCGGCAGCAATGCGCTGGGCATCATCATGACCGGCATGGGCGACGATGGTGCCGCCGGCCTGCTGGAAATGCGCCAGGCCGGCGCACGCACGGTGGCGCAGGACGAACACACCAGCATCGTGTTCGGCATGCCAAAGGAAGCGATCAAGCGCGGCGGCGCCGACCGTATCCTTCCGCTGGGCGCGATGGCACGCGAGATCGTCACGCAGTTGCAGTAACCAACGGACGTCCGCGTCACGCGCGAACGGATCCAACAAGGCCGCCACACTCCCTTCTCCCGCCCGCGGGAGAAGGTGCCCGAAGGGCGGATGAGGGCAACCGGCGACCAACCAGCTACAACTGCGACTCCAGCGGGAACCAGCCCATCACCGTTGCCGCGCCACGCCGCCACACGCTCGCGGCCGGCTCGCGCGACCACACTTCCGGCGGCATTGCGGCATCGTCGTGCCAGCGCAGCTCGCCCTGTTCCAGGGTCACCCGATAACTGACCGGCGCGCTGACCTTGTGGTTGTACAGACGCTCCAGCTCGGCGGTCACGCTGCGGTCCTCGAACAGCAACCCCATCTCGGTGTTGAGGTTCATCGAGCGTGGGTCCAGGTTGAACGAGCCGATGAAGCCGCGCGTATCGTCCACCACGAACGCCTTGGTATGCAGGCTGGCGCCGCTGGAACCGAACAGGCTGCCATCGGGCTTGCCCATCGGCTTGAGCTCATGCAGACGCACACCCTGCTGCAGCAACGGCACGCGGTAGTCGGCATAGCCGCTGTGCACGGCCACCACGTCGTTGGCGGCCAGCGAATTGGTCAGGATGTTGACGCGCACCTTGCGCTGGCGCAGTTCTCCGATCCAGCGCATGCCCTCCTCGCCCGGCACGAAATACGGCGAGATCACCTTCAACTCGCGCTGCGCGTGCGCCATCTCGCCGATCAAGACCGATGTCATCCAGTCCGCCTGCGGTGGCGCGCCATCGGCCTTTTCCGGCGGGTCGGAGACGATGCGTGCGTGGTCCAGCCAATGCACCGGGCGGCCGCCCTGCATCAAGGCCTGCACGCTGGGCGCATGCTGCAGCCGCTGCACATAGGGCTGTGCCCGCGCGGAGTCCAGTCCGGCATCCAGGCTGCCGCGCAACGCGTCCAGCGCCTGCGGCTTGGCAGTGACCAGCGCAGCAAGCGGCAGCGCATTGGGGCTGTTCCAGTAGGCGTCGAACACCTGCTCGGCCTGGCCTACCGCCGGCCCCACCACCGCTGCATCCATGTCCATGAAATTGGTATCGCGCGCGGCATCGAAATACTCATCGCCCACGTTGCGTCCACCCACCACCGCCATGCGTCCATCGGCAATCCAGGCCTTGTTGTGCATGCGCCGGTTGATGCTGACCGTGCGCAGCACCATTTCCACCCCGCGCATCAGCGTGCCTTCACGCGCACGGGTGGGATTGAACAGGCGGATCTCGATCAACGGATGGCTGTCGAGCGCGGCCAGCACCGAATCGCTGCCGTGGATATTCATGTCGTCCAGCAGCAAGCGCACGCGCACGCCGCGGTCGGCGGCACGCAGCAGTTCGTTATGCAGCAGGTTGCCGGTGAAATCGGCATGCCAGATGTAGTACTGCAGATCCAGGCTGCGCCCGGCCGCACGCGCGGTGAGCGCGCGCACCGCGAAGGCATCGGTGTTGTCCGCAATGATCACCACCCCGGTCTGTGCGGCATGTGCCCGCTGCAGCGGCGCCACCACCTTGTCGATGGCGGTGACCCCTGCCGTGGCGGGCAACGCGTGACTGACCGGCCCGCGCTGACGATCGGCAAAACGGCCATAGCTATACAGCGACAGCGCGCTGCCCAGCACGAACACCAGCATGCCGATGCCGGTCCATTTGAAGACGTTCCGCTTGGTCACTGCCGCCCCCAGGGCTTGCCAGCGCAGCAGTGTAGAGGTTGACCATGCAACTCCATGTGCACGCGCAACTGCCCGCCCCGGGCAGCGTCCGGGCATCTGGCATTCAACCGGTCGCGACAGGCAGCGCCCGTGGCGTGCAAACCAGCACGCCTGCAGCGCCCGCGCTGCATACCGCAACCGCCACAACCACCGCACCCGCCGGAAGCGCGCGCGGTGGTTCGACCCACGGCGCTTACCAGATCGCGACGCGGTCCTTGTCGCCGCGCACCATCGCATCGCCCGGCTTGCACTGGAATGCCTGCGCGAACACCGGCATGTTCGATGGCGCGCCGTTGGCGCGGAAATTGGCCGGTGCATGCGGGTCGGTATTCAGGCGTACCCGCAATTCGCCGTCGGTGAAATTGCGGCGCCACACCGTGGCCCAGTTCATGAAGAAGCGCTGGTCCTGCGAATAGCCGCCGATCTGCTTGTTGGCATCGGGCCGTTCCTTCAGCGCCATCTGCAAGGCGTCGTAGGCTACGGTCAGGCCACCCAGGTCGCCGATGTTTTCGCCCAGGGTCAGCTTGCCCTTGACGTGCACGCCAGGGATCGCTTCATAGCCGTCGAACTGCGCCACCAGCTGATCGGTGCGCTGGGTGAACAGCTTGCGGTCCGCATCGGTCCACCAGGTGTCGAAATTGCCCTTGGCATCGAACTGGCTGCCGGAGTCGTCGTAGCCATGCATCATCTCGTGCCCGATCACCGCGCCGATGCCGCCGTAGTTCAGCGCCGGATCGGCCTTGGGATCGAAGAACGGCGGTTGCAGGATCGCCGCCGGGAACACGATCTCGTTGCGGGTGGCGTTGTAGTACGCGTTGACCGTCTGCGGGGTCATATGCCACTCGCGCTTGTCCACCGGCTTGCCGATCTTGTCCAGCATGTAGCGGTAATTGAAGGCCTGCGCGGCCTGCATGTTGGCCAGAAATCCGTCGCCACGCGTCTGAAGCCCCGACCAGTCGCGCCACTGATCCGGGTAGCCGATCTTGGGGGTGAAGCTGGCCCACTTTTCCAGCGCGCGCTGCTTGGTCTCGGCGCTCATCCAGTCCAGTTTTTCCAGCCGCGCCTTCAAGGCGACCGACAAGTTCTGAACCAGCTGCTGCATCTGCTCCTTGGACTCGGCAGGAAATGCGGACTGCACATAGAGCTGGCCCAGCGCCTCGCCCATCGCCGCGTTGACCGCGTTCAAGGTGCGCTTCCAGCGCGGCAGCATGTCCTGCTGGCCGCGCAACGTCTTCGCATAGAAATCGAAGTTGGCCTGCTCGAACGGCTTGGCCAGATACGGCGCTGCTTCATCGATGCTGTGGAAGCGCAAGTAAGCTTTCCAGGTGTCCACCGGTGTGTCGGCAAGCATCGCATCGAGCTCGGCAAAATAGCCGGGCTGGCTCAGTGAGAACGTACCGGCCGGCACCTTGAGCGCGCTGAAGAACGCCTGCCAGTCGAAATGCGGCGTCACTGCGTTGGCGCCGGCCACATCGACCGGGTTGTAGCGCTTGGCCGGGTCGCGCAACTCGATCCGCGACAGCGAGGCATTGGCCAGCCGCGTCTCGAATGCCATCACCGCCTTGGCTTGCGTGGCCGCCTGCGCGGCGGGAATGCCGGACAACTCCAGTACCCGTGCGATATACGCCACGTACTGCTCACGGATCTTGGCCTGCGCCGGATCGCTGTAATACCCCTTCTCGGGCAGGCCCAGACCGCCCTGCCCTGCATAGGCGATCATCTGCTCGGAATTCTTGTAGTCGGCATTGGCACCGAACGAGAACACGAAGCCCTGGCCCTTGGCATAACTGTCGCGCAACCACGCGGCGATGGCCGGCGCATCGGCCAGCGCGTCGATGGCCTGCAAATGCGGCTGCAACGGGGTGATGCCGGCGGTGTCGATGGCCGCCTCGTCCGAGCCGGTGCGCCACAGATCGGCGATCTTGGCATCCACCGAACCGGCCGACAGATTGCCGCGCGCCAGCTGCTCCACCAGCGCATGCTGGATGGCCAACGAGCGCTCGGCCAGCACTTCGAAGCTGCCCCAGCTGCTGCGATCGGACGGCACCGGGTTGGCCTTGAGCCACTTGGCGTTGACGAAGCCGTTGAGGTCCTGGCACGCGTTGATGGCAGGATCCAGATCGCCGCTGCCGAATGCCACGATAGGTGCATCCAGCTTGGACACATCCACCCTGGCCGGTGCGGCCTGCGGCGCGGCGGGCGTCGCCTTGGCAGTGTCGTCGGAGGCGCCGCACGCAGACAGCGCGACCGCGATGGCCAGCGCAAGCGACAGCGGCACGAACTTGTTCAACGTCATTGCATTCTCCAAACCATGACCGCGCCTGCGCGGTCGAAAAAAGTCGGCAGCCGGTCGGGAGCCGCCGGCGAAGATCAGCGCATCAGACCGCGCTCGCTTCTTCGTCGGCTACCCCGCAGCCGGCCACACCAAGATCACTGCAGCGGCACCGCAACGCCATGACGTCCGCTGCCGTGCCTTCGCCAACATCAATGCGACGACAGGCTGCCGGCACGTGTACCACTGACGCCGCGACCGCCTGTTCCCCCTGATACCTGCATCCCAACATACTTGCATCCCAACGCAACGCACGCCATTGCAGGCAGTCAACGCTGCGCGTAGAACGGCGCCATCACCAGGTAAACCGGGTACGCCAACACCAGCAGCACCGGGGCTGCCTCATGCCCGGATGTCGCATCGGCCAACGCTTCCATCTGTCGCCTCGGCCCGGCGATACCGAACCCCAGCAGCAGCACGCCCACCGCGCAGATCAGCAGCGCCAGCACCAGCCCAGCGTCGGAGATGTCGCCAGCGGCCAACGCGACGAAGGCAGCGCCGCCTGCCACCAGCACGCCCAGCGTCGCCAGGTACGCGCGACAGTACACAGCGGTCATCTGCCTGGTTTGACGTTTGCCGGACATCGCGTTTTGCCTACATGGCAGCGCGGAGCATGCATCACGCCCACGCACCGCTTCCATTCACCACCGCACGCGGCGTTTTGCAACGTGCGAAGACAGGCGCTGCGCACGACGCACGCAGCGCTTCAACCACGCAGCGGCGCTTACTTGGCCTTGCCCTGGTTGGCCACTGCCTCGGCCGCGCGCTTGGCCGCTTCCGGATCGCCCAGATAGCGGTAGCTGCGCACCTGCAGGCTGTCGTCGAGTTCGAACAACAGCGGGATGCCGGTGGGAATGTTGAGCTCCAGGATCTGCTCGTTGGAGACGTCATTGAGGTACTTGTACAGCGCGCGCAACGAATTGCCGTGCGCGGTCACCAGCACGGTCTGGCCGGCCTTCAGTTGCGGCGCAATCGCGTCGTGCCAGTACGGCAGCACGCGCACCAGCGTGGTGGCCAGCGACTCGGTGCCCGGCAATGCATTGCGGTCCAGGGTGGCGTAGCGGCGGTCGTGACACGGGTGGCCCGGGTCGTTGACGTCCATCGCCGGCGGCGGGATGTCGTAGGAGCGGCGCCAGATCTTGACCTGCTCCTCGCCGTGCTTGGCCGCAGTCTCGGCCTTGTCCAGGCCCTGCAGCCCGCCGTAATGGCGCTCGTTGAGGCGCCAGCTCTTGGACACCGGCAGCCAGTCCTGGTCGAGTTCCTTCAACGCGCCCTGCAGCGTGTGGATGGCGCGCTTGAGTACCGAGGTGTGGGCGACATCGAACTGCAGCCCTTCGTCCTTCATCAGCTTGCCGGCCGCCGCAGCTTCCTGGCGGCCCTGCTCGGTGAGGTCCACATCCACCCAGCCGGTGAAACGGTTGTCCAGATTCCATTGGCTCTGGCCATGGCGCAGCAGTACGAGTTTGCGGGTCACTACGGTTCTCCGATTGGGGGCCGATCAGCCTGCGATTGTAGCGGCAGCCAGCGCATCGCTGGCGTGCACGCGCTGCCCACGCGCTGCAGGCGATGCTGCGGGCATGCCCGACATCGCTCCCGTATTCGCCGGTTGGGACGGCAGTGTCACCCAGGCGCGACAGTTGCAACGGCAACTGGCACGGCAGGTCGTGCTGCAGGACGCAGTCGCTGCAACGCCGCAGTTGCTGGCCGGATTCGATGTCGGTTTCGAGCACGACGGCCAGACCACGCGCGCGGCCGCCGTGCTGCTGGATGCGCAGACCTTGCTGCCGCTGGAAATGCAGGTGGCACGCGTGGCGACCTCGATGGCGTATGTGCCCGGGCTGCTCAGCTTTCGCGAATTGCCGGCCTTGCTGCAGGCTCTGGCGCTGCTGTCGCGCACGCCGGACCTGGTGTTCGTCGACGGCCAGGGCATCGCCCATCCGCGCGGGCTCGGCATCGCCGCGCACTTCGGCGTGGTGACCGGCCTGCCCAGCATCGGCGTGGCCAAGCAACGGCTGGCCGGAAGCTTCGTGGAGCCGGGTGCCGACCGCGGCGACCACAGCCCGATCCTGCTGGGCGGCACGCAGATCGGCTGGGCGCTGCGCAGCAAGCCGCGCTGCAATCCGCTGATCGTCTCGCCCGGTCACCGCGTCTCCATGCAAGGCGCACTCGACTGGACCTTGCGCACCCTGCGTGCATATCGCCTGCCGGAACCGACGCGTCTTGCAGATCGCCTGGCGTCGCGCCGCGGCGAGAGTGCGCTGCCTGCACAGGCCAGCCTGCTGTAGCACGCGTCCCTGCGCACCGCCGGCGCAGTGAGCAACACCGTACGCGACCATGGCAGTCAGAACATTCCGTCTTGACCGACGCCGCGCGCCGCGCGCAGATCGCGTGCGAAGCTTTGGCTTCCCTTCCGTCACGAGCCAGCGCCATGACCACCTTGATCGCCCCACGCGTGCACGACATCGGCGGGCTGCAAGTACGGCGCGCAGTGCCTACTCTGCAGGCGCGCAGCGTGGGGCCGTTCGTGTTCGTCGACCATATGGGCCCGGCCGTGCTGGAGCCGCAGCACGGCATCGACGTGCGCCCGCATCCGCACATCGGCCTGGCCACGGTGACCTTCCTGTGGGCGGGCGAGATCGGCCACCGCGACACGCTGGGCTCGGATCAGGTGATCCGCCCCGGCGACGTCAACTGGATGACCGCCGGGCGCGGCATCGCCCATTCCGAGCGCACCCCCGGCCCCGAGCGCGCGCGCGAACATGCATTGCACGGCATGCAGACCTGGATCGCGCTGCCACGCTCGGCCGAGGAAACCGCGCCGGCGTTCCACCATCACCCCGCAGCCAGCCTGCCGCAGCAGCGCCGCGATGGCGTGTGGCTGCGCGTGATCGCCGGCCGCGCCTACGGCGAGGAATCGCCGGTGCAGGTATTCAGCGGCACGCTCAATGTGGCACTGGACCTGGCGCCGGAGGCGGAGATCGACCTGGACGCCGGGCATGCCGAGCGCGCCCTGTACATCCTCGAAGGCGAGGCGCAACTGGACGGTGCCGACGTGCCCGCCCGCCACCTGATCGTGCCGGCCGCCGGTGCCCGCGGCCGGTTGCGCGCCAAGACTCCCCTGAAGGCCTTGCTGCTCGGCGGCGAGCCGCTCGATGGCCCGCGTCACCTGTGGTGGAACTTCGTGTCCAGCTCCAAGGAGCGCATCGAACAGGCCAAGGAGGATTGGCAGGCCGGGCGCTTCGGCAGCATTCCCGGCGACGACCAGGAATTCATTCCCCTGCCGGAAACCCCGGCCCCCAAGGCGGTCAATTACCCCTGAAACCATGCGCGCAATGCGCAGCCCTGCAGGATCGGTCACCAGGTCTCGTTCTGCGAGTGCCGCATTGCACAAGGCGTGCCGCACCCAGGTGCGACAGGGCTTGAGCTTGCTCGCACAGCTGTGGTAGTGATGCAGCTGTGAGCGGAACGCGCGCCATGTGGGCGGCAGCCTTGAAGCGGGGAGCTTGAGGTGCTGCAGCGGCAGGGAGTGGCGTGGTCCCGCATCGTCATCCAATGCCGGGGAATCTTCGATGAAGTCTGCATTCTGCCTTGTCGGCCTGAGTCTGCTGCTGGCCGCCTCCACCACTGCCCATGCCCAAACCGCGTCGGTCTGCCCGCCGCTGCCACCCGCCTCGGGACTGCAGTGGAACGAGCTGGCCGGTGCCGATTATCTGGTCTGCAAGGCGGTCAACGCCGAGGGCCGCCAGGTGGTCGGGGTGATGCTGACCACCCGCGACCCCGCCATGGTGCTGGCACGCGATCGCCGCGCCGAAAAAGGCCAGATCCAGCAGGAAGAGTTCTACTGGTACAAGCTCGACCTGGGTGGCCGCGAAATACCGGGCACGGAATCGCGCCGCGTCACCGTGGTCGAACTGGGCAAGAAGCGCTACGCGCAGCTGTGGATCGATGGCGCCAGCAGCGAGGAACTCACCTCGATGCAATCGCTGGTGCAGGCGATGGATCTGCAACCGGCCAGCCTGGCGTTGCAGCGCTGATGTCTTGAAGGCACGGCGCTGCCTTGGCCTGGAGGCAGCGCCGCGCCAGTGCAGCTGCGTGGCCCGGCGCGGCCTGCAGCCGCGGTGATGCCGCCGTGCGGCCTGGGCGCTGGGCGCGCGGCTGCAGCGGCATCGGTGCTGATCTCCAATGGCGCGCTGGGCCGCGCCTTCGCTGGACGCAAGACGCAAGGCTGCTTCGCAGCTGGATGCGCAGGCAAAGCCGCGCTTCAATGCCTACGGCGTGACAGCACCGGGGGTGGCAACAAGCTCGATCCGTGGGCGGGTCGCAATGCGCACCTCGCCGGTCAACAGCCGATGGATCGGGCACTTGTCGGCCACGTCCATCAGGCGTGCGCGCTGATCGTCATCCAACGCGCCGTCCAGCACGATCTCGCGACTGATCTGCGTCCCGCCCGCACCGCGCTGGGTGTAGTGCAGGTGCACGTGCACGCCTGTCAGCGGCCATTGCTTGCGCGCCGCCACCATCGACACCGTGATCGCCGTGCAGGCGCCCAGGGCACCCAACACCTGCGATTCCGGATCCGGCCCGGCATCGGCGCCGCCGTTGGCAGGCTGTGCATCGCCGAGCCAGCAGTGCTGCCCATCGTGGATGGTGACGGTGTACGGCACGTTGCCGGTGCTGACACTGACGGGACGGTCACTCACGACGCCCTCCTGTTTACAAGTGTGGCTGACGACAGCAGCCGCTGCGGGTGGCACTCGAACTGCCCCCCGTAGCGGCTGTGCGCGATCTGCATCGCGTGTGCTGCCGATCGCGCCTGCCGATGCATGCGCGACGGTGCAGCTTCGCAAGCCCGAGGCCTCAGAAGCGCCCTTCCTGGAAATCGACGAACGCCTGCATCAGCTCCTGCTTGGTGTTCATCACGAACGGGCCGTGCCGCATCACCGGCTCGTCGAGTGGGCGCCCGGCCACCAGGATCAGCCGCGCACCCTCGGCGCCGGCGTGCAGCGTCAGGCGCTCGCCGCCGCCCAGCACCGCCAGCTCCTGCGCCGGCAGGCTGCGCGCGGCATCGCCCTCGCCCACTGCCACTGCGCCCTCGAAGGCATACGCAAAGGCGTTGTGGCCCTCGGGCAGCAGGTAGTCCCATGCTGCGCCCGCATCCAGGGCGATATCCAGATACACCGGGCTGGTCGCGGGCTGCACGATCGGCCCGACCACCTCGCCCACTGCGCCGGCAATCACCTTGACCGTCACGCCGGGCGCCGGATGCGCCACCGGGATGCGGTCGGGCGCGTACTCCTGGTACTTCGGGTCGGTCATCTTCTCGCGTGCCGGCAGGTTCACCCACAGCTGGAAACCGCGCATGCGCCCGGATTCCTGCTCGGGCATTTCCGAGTGGATCAGGCCGCGGCCGGCGGTCATCCACTGCACGCTGCCCGGCGTCAGCAGGCCCTCGTTGCCGTGGTTGTCCTTGTGCCGCATGCGTCCATCGAGCATGTAGGTCACCGTCTCGAAGCCGCGATGCGGATGGCTCGGAAAGCCGGCCAGATAGTCCTCGGCCTGTTCGGTGCCGAACTCGTCCAGCATCAGGAACGGGTCCAGCTCCGGCAATTGCTGGGTGCCGATCACGCGGGTCAGCTTGACGCCGGCGCCATCGGAGGTGGGCATGCCGCGGATGGTGCGCAGCACATGCGCCGGGGTGGTGAGGGTGCTCATTGCAGTGTCCCTGTGCAGTGTGTGGATGCCGACATCATGGGTGCGCGTGGCGACGCGCCCAACCGCGACGGTTGCAACCGATCGTTCCAAACGCCGGCCTGGCCGCGATGCCGCTAGCGCACCTTGCACCCAAACACCCTAAGAGCGGCCAACAACACGTAGCGAGCGGTCGTCAGGTGGGTGCGGACGGCGCGGAGGAACCGCAGTGTACGAGTGGTACATGCCGATTCCGAGCACCGGCCGCGCCCGCCTGGCGGCCGCGCAGAAGTTTTTCTAGCTGCTCTAAGACCAAAGTTTTACCCCGCTGTCCAAGGCTGCCATTGACCGCAGGCGAGCGCGGGTGGACCCTTGGGCGAATCGTTTACTAGGGACATGCATGAAAGGGTTCTCGAAGCTGGGCTGGGGCGCGCTGGCGCTGCTGGCCGCGTTCTGCCTGGGCACCGTGGCACTGCGGCGTGGCGAACACATCAATGCGTTATGGATCGTCGTCGCCGCGGTCTCGATCTACCTGATCGCCTACCGGTTCTACAGCCTGTTCATCGCCGACAAGGTGATGCAGCTGGATCCCACCCGCGCCACCCCGGCGGTGGCCAACAACGACGGCCTGGACTACGTGCCCACCAACAAGCACGTGCTGTTCGGCCATCACTTCGCTGCCATCGCCGGCGCCGGGCCGTTGGTCGGCCCGGTGCTCGCCGCGCAGATGGGCTACCTGCCCGGCCTGCTGTGGCTGGTGGTGGGCGTGGTGTTTGCCGGCGCGGTGCAGGACTTCGTGGTGCTGTTCCTGTCCTCCCGCCGCAACGGCCGCTCGCTGGGCGATCTGGTGCGCGAGGAAATGGGCCAGGTGCCTGGCACCATCGCGCTGTTCGGCGCCTTCCTGATCATGATCATCATCCTGGCGGTGCTGGCGATGGTGGTGGTCAAGGCGTTGGCCGAAAGCCCGTGGGGCATGTTCACGGTGATCGCCACCATGCCCATCGCACTCATGATGGGCGTGTACATGCGCTACATCCGCGTCGGCAAGATCGGCGAGATTTCGGTGGTGGGGCTGATCCTGCTGCTGGCTGCGATCTGGCTGGGCGGCAAGGTCGCCGCCGACCCGACCTGGGGCCCGGCATTCACCTTCACCGCCAAGCAGATCACCTGGATGCTGATCGGCTACGGCTTCGTGGCGTCGGTGTTGCCGGTATGGCTGCTGCTGGCGCCGCGCGATTACCTGTCCACCTTCCTCAAGATCGGCACCATCCTGGCACTGGCGATCGGCATCCTGGTCGTGATGCCGGACCTGAAAATGCCGGCGCTGACCCAGTTCGCCTCCACCGGCGACGGCCCGGTGTGGAAGGGCGGCATCTTCCCGTTCCTGTTCATCACCATTGCCTGCGGCGCGGTCTCCGGCTTCCATGCACTGATCGCCTCCGGCACCACGCCCAAGCTGCTCGCCAACGAAGGCCACATGCGCTACATCGGCTACGGCGGCATGCTGATGGAATCGTTCGTGGCAATCATGGCGCTGGTAGCCGCCTCGATCATCGAGCCTGGCATCTATTTCGCCATGAACAGCCCGGCGTCGCTGGTCGGCACCGACACCGTGGCGGTGGCCGCCAAGATCAGCGAGTGGGGCTTTTCGATCACTCCGCAGGTGCTCGAAGCCACCGCCCGCGATATCGGCGAGCACAGCATCCTGGCGCGTGCCGGCGGTGCGCCCACGCTGGCGGTTGGTATCGCCCAGATCCTGCACCAGCTGCTGCCGGGCGAAGACACCATGGCGTTCTGGTACCACTTCGCCATCCTGTTCGAAGCCTTGTTCATCCTGACCGCGGTGGATGCCGGTACGCGTGCGGGCCGCTTCATGCTGCAGGACCTGCTGGGCAACTTCATCCCGGCGCTGAAGAAGACCGAATCCTGGGCCGCCAACATCATCGCCACCGCCGGCTGCGTGGCGCTGTGGGGCTACCTGCTCTACACCGGCGTGATCGATCCGTTCGGCGGCATCCAGACCTTGTGGCCGTTGTTCGGCATCTCCAACCAGATGCTGGCCGGGATCGCGTTGATGCTGGGCACCGTGGTGCTGTTCAAGATGAAGCGCGACCGTTATGCCTGGGTCACCATCGTACCGGCGCTGTGGCTGTTGCTGTGCACGACCTACGCGGGGCTGATCAAGATCTTCGACAGCAACCCGGCGCAGGGCTTCCTGGCGCAGGCGCACAAGTTCCAGGCCGCCATCGCCAGCAACACCATCACCGCACCGGCCAAGACGGTGCCGCAGATGCAGCAGATCGTCACCAATGCCTACGTCAACACCGGGCTGACGGTGCTGTTCCTGTTCGTGGTGGGCGCGATCCTGATCTACTCGATCAAGACGATCGTGATTGCGCGCCGCACTGCGCAACGCAGCGACCGCGAAACCCCGTACGTGGCCTTGCAACCACACCAGATGGCGGATCTGTAATGGGCACCCAACTCGTTCTGGCCAGCCAGTATCAGGTGCATCGCCGCATCTGGCGGCGCCTGATCCAGACCGCGCGGCTGTGTTGCGGCATTCCCGACTACGACAACTACGTGCGCCACATGCTGGAAAAACATCCCGACAAGCCGGTGATGGACTATCCGGCGTTCTTCCGCGAGCGCCAGGACGCGCGCTACGGCGGCAAGAGCGGGTTCCGCTGTTGTTGATTGACGATCGATTCACTGGTCGATCGCTTGATCAAACAATCGAAAACGCAACAGGGCGCGATGCGAATCGCGCCCTGTTGCGTTGATGGTTCGAGTTTTGAAGCGGCGGATCTGCGACCTGGCTGCAGCGTTCTTGCCTGCCCACCATCGCGAGACGCGACGCAAGGCAGAGCGGCTGATCTGCGACTTTGCGGATAGATCAGTGGAAGATCAGTGTGTCTGCGGCTTCGCTGCAGGGCCCTCGCCCGCCCACCATCGCGGGACACGCCGCAAGTACGTCCCTGTAGGCTCTTACGCGGCATCCATGCCGCGTAAGGTCCCGCGACGGTGAGCGGGCAAGGACCTATCGAGATGGTAGGTGTGCATGGTTGCAAGCGGTGCGTTCGTCGCATCACTGTGCGTCGACCAGCGCCTCACCACCCCATCGCAAACCGAGTGGTGGACGGATTCCAGCACGCAACCCACAAACGTCTCGTCTGTCACCCAAGCCAAGCAATACGCTCTCAGGAAAGCAACCGACCAACTTCCTGGTGCGGTGTCCTCGCCGCTTGCGGGACCGTTGGCGGCATGGATGCCGCCACCGAGCCTACATGGACGTACTTGCGGCGTGTCCCGCAAGCGGTGAGGGCACCGCGCACTCGAACCAACGAGCTTTTGATCCGGCATTCGACTGCACTCAAACCACGCTAGGACTCGACAGCCCTTTCAGTGCGGGCCGATTGCACGATCTGGCCCGGTCGATTGCAGAACGAGATGGCTGCGACTTCAACGCCATCGACACCGCGCCCAAGACCTCCTGCCGGCAGCTTTCAGCCAGCGCGTTTTTGCGCCAGCTGCCCGAACAACGCAGGCAGCGCGCGCATATCGTCGAACACCGCCAGCACGCCGATCCGGCGCAACCTGTCGCCATGGCCGTGCGGAATATGGCTGGCTCCGGTGAACCCCAGCACCTGCATGCCGGCGGCCAGGGCGGCGGTTGCGCCGGTCGGGCTGTCTTCGACCACCAGGCAACGCTCGGGTGCCACGCCAGCGGTGCGCGCCGCCAGCAGGTACACGTCCGGCGCCGGCTTGGGCCGGTCCACCATGTCGGCGCTGAAGACGCGCCCGGCCGCACGCGCGGTCAGCCCGGCGCGCTCCACCGAGGCGATCACATTGTGGCGACGGCTGTTGGACGCCACCGCCAGCGGCAACGGAATCTGTTCCAGCGCCTGGCGCACGCCCGGGATCGGCTGTACTTCGGCAGCGATCAGGGACTCGCTGCGCGCCTGGATCTGCGCCAGCAAGGTGTCCGGCAACTGCAAGGCAAAATGTTCTTCCACACGCCGCAACACCTCCCGCGTGGTCTGCCCGAACGTGGTTTCCAGCAGCTGTTCCAGTGGCTCGCCCGGCACGAAAGACGCCAGCGCCTCACGCATCACCCGGTCGGCCAATATCTCGCTGTCGACAAGAACACCATCGCAGTCGCTGATCAGTAGCTCGTAACCCATTGCACCCATCTGCTTGCAAAGCGCCATTATGCCGGCCGCCTTGTGACCGGTGGCTGTGCCGCGGCGCCTGGGTGCCGCTGAACGCATCGGACGATCCCGCAGGGCTGCACAGCCCGGCAAGCAGACCCGACCATGCATCGACGCTGCTGCAGCGCAGGTTACGAAATCTTACCGCGCTCGATTTTTACAGCTGGTAGGATCGGCCGCGCTGTGGCGGGACATGCCGCAGCGTCACCAGGAATGCGATCAGGACAAGGAGATTTCGATGCAGACGCGATTCCCCACCCTGCTCGTTCTTGCGACCTCGTTTTTCGCGGTCTCATGCACCGCTTCAGCCGGTGCCAAGGAGCAAACCACCATGTCAGCTACGTTGCAGGACCACACCGTCGCCTTCCGCGACCCAGGCCTGACCGAAATTGCCGGCGCCATCGCACACGGCGATGTCGCACGGATCAAGACACTCGCCTCCACCGTCGATCTTGCCGCACACGGCGATCAGAACGTGACCCTGCTGGAATGGGCGATCTGGAACGAACAACCCAATGCACTGGACGTGCTGCTCGATGCGGGCGCAGACCCGTCGCTGCCCGGCATGGACCAGGAAACGGTCGTGCACATGGCCGCAATGGCGCAGGACCCGCAGTATCTGAAAATCCTGTTGCAGCACAAGGCACCGGTCGATGTGGTCAGCGCGCGTGCCGGCTGGACACCGATATTCCGCGCAGTGCAAAGCAAACGCGATACACAGATCGGCCTGCTGCTCGATGCCGGCGCCGATATGAAGCGCCTCGACCATACCGGCAACAGCCTGTTGCATGTGGCGGCGCAGAGCGGCGCTGCGAGCCCGGTTGTCCTGCAACTGCTCCAGGCCGGCGTGGACCCCACCGTGCGCAATGCGCAACACAAGACCTTCCAGGCGTATTTCTTCACCACGCCGGATCGCCTGCTCAATGCAGCTGGCCAACAGGTCAGATCGGACGTGCGCGCGTGGTTGAGCGCGCACGACATTCCCGTGGAAAGCAGCCGCTAAGCGCGCTTTCCGTACGACGAACGCAAGGAGCCGCGCATGAGCCCGCCAGACATATCTTCTTCCAATCCCGTCTCCACCCCGTTCGCAGAATCGATGCGGGGACAACACCCTCAACCGCAGGATCGGCAGTTTCCCGAATTGCTGCAGGACCTCTACGCCACCGCGAACCAGCGTCGCGAGGGCGGCGCCGAAACCTTTGCGCCCTTGGCCAACGGCTGGTCGCGCATGGACGATAGCGCGTTGCAGCAGGCCGGCATCGACCCTGCACTGCTGCACGACGCCAAGAGCGGTTTCGATGCCGCGTTCTACCGCAATGACCAGGGTCAGGTCGTACTCGGCTTCTGCGGCACCGACGAAGGCAAGGACTGGAAACACAATATCGGCCAGGGGCTGGGGTTCGACGACGCGCAATACGCGTCGGCAATCCAGCTCGGCAGCCAGGCACGGCAGGCATTCGGCGATCAGGTGGTCATTTCCGGCCATTCGTTGGGCGGTGGCCTGGCCGCAGCCTCGGCCATGGTCAATGACATCCCGGCCGTGACCTACAACGCCGCCGGCGTTAACGATCGCACGCTCGAACGCCAGGGTCTGGATGCATCGGCAGCCAAGGACTACGCCAGCAGCGAGTTGATCCGCGGCTATCACGTCAAGAATGAGATCCTGACCCACCTGCAGGAAGACAGCATCCCGCTGAAGTGGACGATGCCCGACGCGGCCGGCCACCAGATCGCGTTGCCGGAGCCGGACCCGCTCTCGTTCGGCCAGCGCCTGGTGCCCGGCATGATGCTCAAGCATCGCCTGGATCTGCATGGCATGGAGTCGGTGATCAAGGCGCAGGACATGCAGGCCTCGGCGCAGACCCGGGGCACCGCCCTGCAGCCCGGCAGCCAGTTGTTCAACGATGCGGTGGTGCAGCTGGATGGCCAGCGCGAACGGCTAGGGCTGCGCGACGACACCGCATTCATCAACACGGCGGCCAGCGTGGCGGCACGCGCGGGCAATGACGGCCTGCAGCGGATCGATCACCTGGTTCCCAACCGCAACGGCGACAGCCTGATCGCGGTGCAGGGACGCATGGACGACCCCACCCATCTGCGCAGCCATGTGCAGACTGCGTCTGCTGCCAACGAGCCTGCACAAGGCAATGTCAGCCAGCTGCAGCAGCACAATCGACAGCAGGCCCAGCCGCCCGTGCAGCAGCAGGAAGAACAGCGCAGGGTGATCCAGCAATAGCCCGGATCGCCGAGCGCGCAGGCAGAGGTCTTGGCAGGATCGCGGCTGCCGGCGCGATGTCTGTCGCCTCGCACTCAACCGCGGCGCCCGTGCGTGCAGAGCCGGCTGCAAGGTGGAGCTGTTCGGTCGAACAGCTCCACCACACCGGTCGGTGTCCCACCTCAGCTACCCGGCCCCTGCCATCGCCCGCAGGGTGATACCGACCAGATAGGCCAGGTAGGTGCCGGTGGCATAGCCCATCGTGCCCAGTAACACGCCCACCGGCGCCAGCGCCGGGTGGAAGGCGGCGGCAACCACCGGCGCGGACGCCGGGCCGCCGATATTGGATTGGGAGCCGATGGCGAAATAGAAGAACGGCACCCGCAGCCAGCGGCCCAGGCCCCACAGCAGGGCGATATGCACTGCGATCCAGATCAAGCCAAGCAGGAACAGCCAGGGGCGGTCCAGCAGCGCCAGCAAATCCATCTGCATGCCGATGCAGGCGATCAGGAAATACAGCAGCAGCGAGCCGATCCTGGAGGCACCGGCGCCTTCGAGAGTGCGGGCCCGGGTAAAGCTCAGCAGCAGCCCCAGGCTGGTGGCCAGCACCACCACCCACACGAACGGCGTGTCCAGGCTGAACTGGGCGGCCCAGCTCAGGTGCGTCTTGCACCATGCGGCCAACGGGGTGGCCAGCGCATGCGCCAGGCCGACACCGCCAAAGGCCACTGCCACGATCACCATCAGGTCGGTCAGGCTGGGAATCCGCGCATGCTCGGCCTGGAAGCGCGCCATGCGCTCCTGCAGCGCATCCAGCGCGCGCGTGTCCGCGCCGCTGCGCGCATCGATCGCGCGGGCACGCCCGGCCATGAAGATCAGCACCGCCATCCAGACATAACCGACCCCGACATCGACCACCGCGAACTGACCGAAGGTGGTCGCGTCCACGTTGAAGACCTCGCGCATCGCCAGCATGTTGGCGCCGCCGCCGATCCAGCTACCCGCCAATGCCGCCATGCCTGCCCAGGTATCGCCCGCCACGGTGGCCGGATGCAGCCAGCGCATCACCCCGAACGCCACCACGGCGCCCAGCATGATGCTCAGCGACGCCCCCAGGTACATGGCCACCAGCTTGGGCCCCAGGCCCAGGATCGCGCGCAGGTCGATGCTCAGGGTGAGCAGGATCAGCGCGGCCGGCAGCAACACGTCGCGGGCGATGGGGTTGTACAGCCGGGTGTTGGCACCGTCGATCAGACCGACGCTGTTGTAGATGCCCGGCAGCAGGTAGCACAGCAGCAAGGTCGGCACCACGGCGTAGAACCGTCGCCAAGGCCCCTGCTCGCGCGACGAGGTCCAGAACACGGCGCCCAGGGTGGCGGCGATCAGGCCGAAGACCACGATGTCGTTCTGGATCAGGGCGGTCACGGGTGCAGTCACGACAGGCGGTGATCCGGCAGGAGGGCCGCCAATGCGGATCGGACCACGGCGGCCGATGACAGCGAATCTAGCCGACGATGACGATGGCGCAAACCCTGGACCCCGCGTGCCCTCGCTTTACGGGCAGCAAGCGGCTTGGCAAAGGTGATCGGGCCATTGGCAGGCACTACGTGCGGCACACCGATGACTAAACGCGACGCGCTTGCCTGACGGCCTGGCAATGTCACCTGCCCCGTCTGTCGCAGCTGATGCCTTCACACCCTAAAACACGCGCCTGCAGCCGTGCGGCCACACTCTGCAAGCCATCATTTCGCCCACTTCCAGGGCAGTGCCGGCCCGCCGTTGCAAGCAAGGCGAGCCAGCCCTCACGGCCGCTCAGCCGTAGCGACGCACCACCCGCTCGCCGTCGGCCGTATCCAGCACCACGCCGCTGGGCTGGCCGGTGGTCAGGCAGTGCAGCTTGGCCATCAGCTCGGCATTTTCCAGGGCACCCTGCTCACGCAGGTAGCGCAGCGGCGACCATTGCGGGCGGGTGACCCACCAGCCGCCCTGCTCGGAATGGATGCGTACCACGTAGCGAGATTCGTCCATATGGCCTCCGGCCAGTAGGTGCCGCGCTCGAACGATGATGCGATGCCGCGCGGGAGAAGCGCATCACACCGGGGATCTGGGGGGACCAGCTCTGGCAGCCAAGCCAACTTGCCCTTACTCAAGGGGCCGCGGGAGAGTGGCCGAGGGCTCCGCGTTTGGCATAGCCAGCATGCAGAATTCCTAATGGCAATGCCGTCGGGCGGACACTGGCGGCGGAGTAGGAAAATTCTTACGTGACACAGTTCACATCCAGGGCTACATTCCGACAAACGGAGTGAAGACATCGTCACAGGCGGCCGTCATCCAGAGCGTGGACGGCGCGTCAGGGGAACCGGCGCTCATAGACACTGCCTCGGGGGAGGGGTTTGGCATGCATCTGCTCAGAAAGTTCCAGTTTCCGGTCAAGACCGCGATGGTGGTGGGCTATGTCCTGGTGATCAGGGAAGCCCTGGTGCTGTGGTCCTGATCGGGCCTTGCTGCACCGAGGCGTAGGCTGCCGGGTATCGCCGACCGATACCCGACGTTGCGTCTCACTCCCGGTCCACCCAACCGCGCTGGCGTGCCGCTTCCAGGTCGCTGGGGGTGTCCACATCCAGCGCCAGTGCCGGCGCGCTGATGCAGCCCAGGGTTTCTACATCCAGGCCTGCGAACAGGCCGCGCAAGCCGTTGTCGCCGGCCAGGGCCACGTCTGCCCAGGCGGCATGGGTGACCACCGCTGGAATGCCGCGCACACCAGCGTAGCCGCTGGTGGCGCACCCGGAGCTGGCCCGATCGGCCTCCTCCAGCAGGGCCCGCAGGTGCGGCGCGTCCAGCGCCGGTTGGTCGCAGCCCAGGATCAGGCTACGGCGCACAGCGGCGTCGCCCTGGATATGCCGGCGCAATGCCGCAAGGCTGGACCCCATGCCATCGGACCAGTCCGCGTGCGTCAGCACTTCCACCTCGAGCCCATGCAGCACCTCGGCAAGCCGGTCCGCATCCGCCCCCAGCACGACCACGCACCGGCGTGGCGCGGTCTGCAATGCGATACGTGCCGCACGCCGCAGCAACGGTTCGCCATCGCGCATCAGCAACTGCTTGGAACGGCCCAGCCGCCGTCCGGCACCGGCAGCCAGTACCAACGCCGCATGATCGTTGCTCATGCCCCGGGATCGCGTTGCATGGAGTGACGCGCTTGTCCGCGGCGTCGTGACAAGGCCGAGACTGACATAGAGCGTGCACGGTCGCGCGACTGGCGCGTGCGGCAGGCTGATGCATGCGGGTCGATGGCGCACCGACCGCAGAGCGCGTCGTCATTGCAAACAGAAACGGCAGACATGGCGACGTCTTGCAGAGTGGAGACGACCCCAGCGTAGAGATCGGACTGTGCGTGCGAGGTGACTGCGCACGGTGGTTGCAAATCCATGCGCTCGCGTCGCACGCATGACGCGCATCAGCGTGGGCATGTCCTGCGTTCTTGATGCCGGTTCCTTCGGATGCCCACGCCGACCATGTTCGCGCGCCTACGCACCCATCAGACCGACCTGCGCGTCTGCCACTGCCTGCGTGGCTTCGGCGACGATCCCGAGCGCGATGGTGTGCGGCGACGACCGTCCCATGCGCCAGCCGGCGGGCAGCCGCAGGCGCGCGAGTGCTGCATCATCGTGCCCGAGGGCGCGCAGTGCCTGCAGGCGCGCTTGGCGCTTGTGCCGGCTGCCCAGGATCCCGATGCACGCGACGTTGGACGCCAGCCCGCGACACGCAACCTGCAGGTCGATCTGGCTATCGTGCGCCAGGCTGTACAACGCAGTGCTGGCGTCCAGCTGCAAGGCGGCGAGCGCATCGCCCAGCGCGCGACGATCGTAGTGTTCCGGCACCAGACCAGGCGGCGGTTCGCTGGGGCCGTGCGGCCGCAGGACACGTAGTTCAAAGCCCATCTGGCTGGCGAGGGACACCAGCACCAATAGCGCCGGATCGGCTCCGACCACCACCACCCGCAAAGGGGGGCGGTGCACGCGTACGAACTCACTCGCACGCGTGTCCTGGGCGTTGGCGGGATAGCGGACCGCCCCGGTCATGCGATCGAGCGCAACATGAAATGCACGCCGGTGCTGGCGCGCATTGCGCCAGCGTGCCAGGTGCTCCGCCAGATCCGGCACCGGCCACACCAGCACGCCGATGCGTCCACCACAGCTGAGCTGGATATCCAGCACCTCGCTGCCTTCGCCGTAGTCCAGCCAGCGCGGCCGCCCATCGCGCAAGGCAGCCAGTGCCTCGTGTGCAACCGCCGCTTCCACACAACCGCCGGACACATAGCCAGCCACCCTGCCGTCTGCACTGATCGCCATCTCGCTGCCCAATGGCCGCGGCGAGGATCCTTGCACATCGATCAAGGTGGCCATTGCAACGCGCTGCCCGGCACGCTGCCAGGCCGTCAGGACCGGCAGCAAATCCTCGTGCAGGGCATAGCCCGGCCACGCTGGCCACGCCGAATCGGCCGGCGCCCCCTGCGTGACCGGTGCGACGACCGCGCTCACGCGCGCAGCGACTCGGGCAGGTGCGGCAACAGCTTCTCCAGCGTGACCGGGTAATTGCGCACGCGCACCCCGGTGGCGTGATAGACCGCATTGGCGATCGCCGCCGCCACGCCGCAGATGCCAAGCTCGCCCACGCCCTTGGCCTTCATCGGCGAAGACATCGGGTCGCTCTCTTCCAGGAAGATCACTTCCTGGTGCGGGATATCCGCATGCACCGGCACTTCGTATCCGGCCAGATCGTGATTGACGAAGAAGCCGAAGCGTTTGTCCACGGCCAGCTCTTCCATCAATGCCGCACCCGCACCCATCGTCATGCCGCCGATGACCTGGCTACGCGCAGACTTGGGGTTGAGGATGCGCCCGGCCGCGCACACCGCGAGCATGCGGCGGATGCGTATTTCCGCAGTGGCGATATCCACACCGACCTCGACAAAGTGCGCACCGAAGGTGGACAGCTGCTGCTTCTTCGCCAGGTCGCCGAACTCGATCTTGTCCTCCACCACCAATGCACCGTTGGCGGCCGCATCGCCAAGCGCGATGCGCTTGCCACCGGCACGCACATGGCCATCGGCGAACTCGGCCTTGGCCGGGTCCAGCCCGAGCCGTGCGGCAACGGCCTCGCGCAGTTTCACCGATGCGGCGTAGACACCGGCAGTGGAACTGTTCGCCCCCCACTGCCCGCCCGAACCGGCCGACGCGGGGAAACTGGAGTCGCCCAGCCGGACATCCACCCAGTCCAGCGGCACGCCCAGCATCTCCGCGGCGGTCTGCGCGATGATGGTGTAGGAGCCGGTGCCGATGTCGGTCATGTCGGTTTCCACCACCACGCGCCCACCCTGCTCCAGCCGCATGCGCGCACCGGATGTCATCACCGGCGCATTGCGAAACGCCGCGGCCACGCCCATTCCGACCAGCCAGCGACCATCGCGCGTATTGGCGGGCTTGGCACTGCGCTTGGACCACCCGAACCGCTTGGCGCCCTCTTCCAGGCACTTGACCAGCTGCCGCTGTGAGAAGGGGCGCTGCGGATTTTCCGGATCGACCTGGGTGTCATTGACGACACGGAATTTGACCGGATCCATCTGCAGTTTTTCCGCCATCTCGTCCATGGCGATCTCCAGCGCCATCAGCCCGGGCGCTTCGCCGGGCGCGCGCATCGCATTGCCTTCAGGCAGATCGAGCACGGCCAGGCGCGTGGTGATCAGTCGATTGGCACCGGCGTACAGCAACTGGGTCTGCGCGGCGGCGATCTCAGGTTCGCCATCGGGCAGGTCGCCAGACCAGGTTTCGTGGGCGATCGCGGTGAGCTTGCCGTCACGCCCGGCGCCGAGGCGGATGCGCTGTATGGTGGCCGGGCGATGCGTGGTGTTGTTGGCGATCAGCGGCCGCGGCAGCATCACCTTCACCGGGCGCCCGACCTCGCGCGCCGCCAGCGCCGCCAGCACCGCATCGGCGCGCAGGAACAACTTGCTGCCGAATCCGCCACCCACGTAAGGCGACATGATCCGCACGTTTTCGCGCGGGATGCCGAGGGTGGTGGCCAAATCACGCGCGCCCCAGGCGATCATCTGGTTCGACGTCCAGACGCTGAGCCTGTCGCCTTCCCACATCGCGATCGACGCGTGCGGCTCCATCATGGCGTGCGAGTGATCCGGAGTGGTGTATTCGGCATCGAGCTGCACCGGTGCCGCGCCAAATGCGCCCGCGAAGTCGCCCACATTGCTATTGGGTGCGCCGCCGGCCTTGGTGACCTTGGCGGCGCCGCGCGCTTTTTCCAGATCGTAGGCACCCACGTGGCGACCGTAGTCCACCTTGATGAGCTGGCCGGCTGCACGTGCCTGCTCGAAGGTTTCCGCAATCACCACGGCAATGGCCTGGTGATAATGCTGGATCTCCGGCCCGCCCAACAGGTTGGCGGTATTGAGCTTGCCCTTGTGCAACGCGCCGGCATTCTGTGCGGTGACGATGCCCAGCACGCCGGGGGCATTGCGTGCTGCGCTCAGATCGATGCTGCGGATGGTGCCCTTGGCAATGCCTGCACCCACCACATGCCCATAGGCGGCGCGGCCCGGCAGGTCGTGATGCTCGTAGGCGTACGGCGCCTGGCCGGTGGTCTTGCGTGGCCCGTCGATGCGGTCCACGGGCTTGCCCACCATCTTGAGTTGATCGGTGGGGTTGGTTCCGGCTGGAGTATCGAATTTCATGTCAGGCCCTCGCGTCGGCCAGGATCGCCGTCAAGGTGCGCTCGACCAGCGGCAGCTTGAATGCGTTGTGTTCGGTGGGCTGTGCGCCTTCCAGCAGCACGGAGGCAATGGCGCGGGCGCCCTGGCGCGATTGCGCTTCGGCCGCCTCGCTACGCCAGGGTTTGTGCGCCACGCCACCGACGCCGATACGGGCGCTGCCGTCGCGCTGCACCACGGCAGCCACCGACACCAGCGCAAATGCATAGGACGCGCGATCACGCACCTTGCGATACACATGCGTTCCGCCCAGCGGCTTGGGCAGCGTCACCGAGGTGATCAACTCGCCTCGTTCCAGGACTGTTTCCAGGTGCGGCGTTGCACCCGGCGCGCGATAGAACTCGGCCAGCGGCACTGCACGGGTCTGCCCGTCCGGACGCACGGTGTCCACCACGGCATCCAGCACACGCATGGCGATCGCCATGTCGCTGGGATGGGTGGCGATGCAGGAGTCACTGGTGCCGATCACTGCCAACTGCCGATTGAAACCGCCAATGGCCGCGCAACCACTGCCAGGCAGGCGCTTGTTGCATGGCTGATTGGTGTCGTAGAAATAGGGGCAGCGCGTACGCTGCAACAGATTGCCGGCGGTGGTTGCACGGTTGCGCAGTTGGCCCGACGCGCCTGCCAACAGCGCGCGCGACAACACCGCATAGTCGCGGCGCACGCGCGCATCGGCGGCCAGATCGGTATTGCGCACCAGCGCACCGATGCGCAAGCCACCTTCCGGTGTCGCCTCGATGGTGTCCAGGCTCAGGCCATTGACGTCGATCAGATGCGACGGGGTTTCGATCTGCAGCTTCATCAGGTCCAGCAGATTGGTGCCGCCGGCGATGAATTTGGCCCCGGGTTGACGCGCGGCCTTGGCCGCAGCATCGGCCGGCGAAGTGGCGCGCTCATAGCTGAAAGCCTTCATGCGCGTTCTCCTGCCACATCGTTGATCGCTTCGACGATATTGGAATACGCACCGCACCGGCAGATGTTGCCGCTCATGCGCTCCTGCAATTCCGGGGTGGTGAGCTTGGTCCGGGCGGTGAGGTCTTCGGTCACGTGACTGGGAATGCCACGCTTGACCTCATCCAGCACCGCCACCGCCGAACAGATCTGGCCAGGCGTGCAGTAGCCGCATTGATACCCATCATGCTTGACGAATGCAGCCTGCATCGGATGCAACTTGTCCGGCGTTCCCAGGCCCTCGATGGTGGTGACCTTGGCGCCCTGGTGCATCACCGCCAGCGACAGACAGGCATTCATGCGATGCCCATCCACGATCACCGTGCAGGCACCGCATTGCCCGTGATCGCAGCCTTTCTTGGTACCGGTCAACTGCAGATGTTCGCGCAGCGCATCCAGCAAGGTGGTGCGATTATCCAGGGTCAGCGTCACCGGCTTGCCGTTGACTTCGAACGCGATCTGGCTGGACGTATTGGCCGGCTCCACCGCCTGCCGTTGCGCCATCGCATTGGCGGCGGTGGCAGCCATCGATTGGGTAGCGGCAACGCTGGCTGCCGACGCCGTGCCAGCGATCAATACTTCGCGACGGGTCATCTTGATGTCTCTCATGGCTGGCATCTCCAACAATGCTGGCTTGTACAGTTCTTTACCAATGTGCAGGGTCACCGGTCACAGGCGCGTGAGTGCAGCCTGCGCGATTGCCCTGGGATCACCCGATTCCAGGGATGGCCTGCAGCAGCATCGACGTTGGAGTCTGCATGCGGTTATGAAACGTGCTCGTCATTGGATGCGTGTTGCCGTACCGCTGTGTCACTGCGCGATGCGGTAGGACGTCAAGTGCCTGCAGCATCACCTGCGAACCGGGACCTGGGCGATACCTGCAATGCAGCGGCGATGCGCGCGCCGCGCATCACCTGCCTGCGCGGCGCGCCGTAAAGCGGCTATATCAAACCGTAAGCGAACGGTCCTCCGGTGGGTGTAGACGACGCGCAGGAACCGCAGTGGACGCGTGCTACATGCTACATGCCGCACCGAGCACCGGCCGCGCCCGCCTGGCGGTGAGCGCAGTCGGTTTGTTGGCTGCTCAAAACTCCAGCACGATCTTGCCCAGGTGGCCGCCCGCCTTCTGCAGCGCGAATGCCTCGCCGATGGCCTCCAGCGGGTAAGCGCGGTCGATCACCGGGCGCAGCGGCAGGCCGTCCAGTGCACGCACCAGATCCCGCTGGTGCCGCCGGCTACCGACCACCAGCCCCTGCAGGCGCTGGTGGCGGCCCATCATCTCGGCGGTCGGCACCGGGCCGGCAGCACCGGTCAATACGCCGATCAGGGCGATGTGCCCGCCCACGCGCGCTGCGCGGATCGATTGGGCAAGCGTCCCCGGCCCGCCGACTTCCACCACATGGTCCACCCCACGGCCGTCGGTGATCTCCAGCACCTGCGCGGACCACTCGGCATGCTGCCGATAGTTGACGACATGGTCGGCACCGAGCGCACGCGCCGTTTCCAGCTTCTCGTCGGACGAGGACGTGGCGATCACCCTGGCGCCCATGGCCTTGGCGAACTGCAGCGCAAAGATCGACACGCCACCGGTGCCCAGCACCAGCACCGTGTCGCCCGCCTTCAGCCCGCCATTGACGACCAGCGCACGCCAGGCAGTGACGCCGGCGGTAGTCAGGGTGGCTGCCTGCGCATGGCTGTAACCGGCCGGCGCATGCGTGAACGCGGTTGCGGCCGCCACGACCGCAGACCGCGCATAGCCATCGACTCCATCGCCTGGCGTGGTCGCGAAACCGGGCTGCACGGGCTCACCGTCCAGCCACTGCGGGAAGAAGGTGGACACCACATGATCGCCCACGGCGAACTCGCTGACCTCCGGGCCGACCGCTTCGATCACCCCGGCGCCATCGGACATCGGGATGCGTCCGTGCGCCGTCGGCATTTGACCGAGCACGATGCCCAGATCGTGGTAATTGAGCGAGCTGGCCTGCAGGCGCACGCGGATCTGTCCGCGTGCGGGCTGCCCGGGATCGGGCAGTTCGACCGACTGCAAGGCGTCCAGACCGCCGGGGTGAGCAAGACGAATGGCGCGCATGGGAGTTCCTCAGCTAACGAATCGGGTAGCGGGATACCACGCACGCCGTGACGCGAATGCAGTCGAGCTGGCTTGCCTTGGTGCGACGGGTACTTGGCGTATTGGGCGTCGCAGGCGCATCGTGAGCCGCCGCCAAGCGAGCTTGTGCATCCTGGTGAGCCGCCATGTTCCACATCTGCGCTGTAAAATTTACATAACTTAAATTAAGGTATTGGACTTCATCAACGTTAAGACCGCGCGACAAAACATGAGCATTAAAGACAGCATTAGCCGAAAGATTGAAAACGCCATCAGCACTAGCCTTGAGAATGTAATCGACTCACGTGGCGACCACTACAGCAATCATCCTGACAAGCGCCCGACTCAGGACAACGTCTCGTCTCTCATTTCATCGTCAGCAAACACAAATGCCGTTATTACAGGCGGTTCAAGCCTGATTCCCGGTCCATGGGGAATGGCAGCTGTACTGCCCGAGTTGACGGTGGTCATTCACAACCAGATCAAGTTGATTTACGACATCGGCGTCGCTCACGGCAAAGAAAAGATCATTACCAAAGAACTCGTGTTGGGCATCTTCATCAGTGCCTTGGGCACGAGCGCTGGCAGCGTGCTGACTATCCAAGGAGGCCGCGTACTCGTAAAGCGTGCTTCGCTGCGTGCAATCCAGAAGATGATTGCAATGTTGGGTGGACGTATTACTCAGCAAGCAATCAAGTCAGCCGTGAGCAAGTGGCTGCCGCTTGTTGGCGCCGCAGCAATGGCGACCTGGACACGCTACACGACGAAAAAGATAGGAGAGCGTGCTCAGCAGATTTTCCGATTAGACATCCAGGACGACCCCAGCACAGGGGATATCGAACTTGCAAGCCATCAGCAAAACACCTGACAGCAAGCGCTTTAAGTTGTTTGGCTCATCGCAGATTCGTGTGGGTGCCTTGAGGCCCTTGAAGCTGCGTTGAGCTTTTGAAACGAGCCCTTCCCGGTACCGTGTTGGTAGTGCACAAAGACGGGCCGTAGAGCGGCTGGACTAGCTGATCAAGAACCCGCGCTACACTGCGCGACTCGCCCTGCAAGTGGGCAATCTGTGCCGGAGCACGACCCACACGGCCGTGGCCGAGTTGGAGCGGCTGCACGACAGGACGGTCAAGGACCTGTCCACGCTGTGCATGGCCGAACAGGTGCGTCGGGCGGGGAAGCTGGCGCCGCGTGCCATAGGCATCGACTAGATTGCGATCCACAAGGGCCATGACTACCGCGTGGTCGTCAGCGACCTGCAGCGCCACGCAGCTTTCGGCCTCGCGCAGAAAGCCGATGACCTACTCGTCAATAAAACCTTTCTTCACGTTCAATCGCCTTCGGGTAGGGAATTGGACTCCAAACTGGCCTGCTACTCAGGATCCGGAGGACGTTGGACGTCATCTCCCCCGCGGCGCGTCAGTGGACCCGCGCAGCATCAAGCTGAAATCCAGCGTCTGCTGCGGCGGTACGTCCACCCGTTCGATGATCGCGAGCAACAGGTTGACTGCGCGGACACCGATCTCCCGCATGGGTTGCCGGATGGTGGTCAAAGGGGGGGTGAGGTATTTGGACGACGCCAGGTCGTCGAAGCCGACGATGGACAGGTCATCCGGCACGCGGATGCCCAGGTCGCGGCAGGCCGCCAGCGCGCCCAGCGCGGCCTGATCGCTGAAGCAGAACAGTGCAGTCGGCGTGGACGCACGGGCCAACAGCGCCATCGCAGCCGCATGGCCGGATTCCACCGAGAAATCGCCCGGCACCACCACCAGCTTGCGCGCACGGCCGCGCGCCCTGGCGGACGCGCGCGCGCCTTCCAGTCGTTGCTGGTGCAGGGGGTTATCGGGCGGGCCGCCCACCACGACGATGCGCTCGTGCCCCAATCCATACAGGTGATCCATCACGGTGCGCGCGGCGGCCGCGTTGTCGATATGCACGCTGGGAATGCCCAGCGCCGGGTCGAACTCGCAGCCGTTGACCACCGGCGCCGCAGCGCCCAGCTCCTTGACGATCTCACGCGCCGTCGGCGGGAGGCGATGCCCCAGCACGATCAGGCCGTCCGCCTCGTTGCGCCGGAGCATCTGCGCGTAGCGCTCCTCGCGGTCGGGTTGGTGCTGGGTATCGCCCAGCAATACCGCATAGCCAACCGCCTGCGCTGCGTCCTCCGCGCCTTGCAGGATCTGCGCAAAGAATGGGTTGGCGATGTCCGGGACGGTGACCAGGAGCTTGCCGCTGCGCTGGGTCTTGAGCGTCCTGGCCACCGTGTTGGGGACATAGCCCAGCGCGGCGGCGGCCTGCTCGATGCGCGCGCGCGTGGACGGCAAGACTTTGTCCGGCCGCGAAAGCGCCCGCGACACGGTGCCGGCGGTGACGCCGACATGCTTTGCAATGTCGTAAATGGTGATTGCCATGACAGGGGTCTTCTTTCTGCTGTGCAGTGCACAACGGGTCTTGCGGAATGTCCATGCTAGGATAATTCAATCGATTGAATCAGGGCGAATCACCTTGAAGACGCTCAAAGGTCCAGCGCTGTTCCTCGCGCAGTTCATTGGCGACACACCTCCCTTCGATCGCCTGGACACACTGGCCGGCTGGGCCGCGGGCCTGGGTTACTCCGGCGTACAAGTCCCCACCAGCGCGCCGCACCTGTTCGATCTGGCACAGGCCGCGCAAAGCCAGGCGTACTGCGACGACCTTGCCGGCATGCTGGCCGGGCATGGCCTGCAGATCACCGAACTGTCCACCCACCTGCAGGGCCAGCTGGTCGCCGTCCACCCCACCTATGACCACCTGTTCGACGGATTCGCACCGCCGGACAAGCGCGGTGATCCCGCCGCCCGCCAGGCCTGGGCGGTGGAGCAACTGCTGCTGGCCGCCAAGGCCAGCCAGCGCCTGGGACTGACGGCGCATGCCACGTTCTCCGGCGCGCTGGCCTGGCCCTACCTCTATCCCTGGCCGCAACGCCCGCCCGGGCTGCTGGACGCAGCGTTCGCCGAACTCGGCCGCCGCTGGCGCCCCATCCTGGATGCCTTCGATGCCTGCGGCGTGGACCTGTGCTTCGAGATCCACCCGGGCGAGGACCTGCACGACGGCGCGACCTTCGAGCGCTTCCTCGATGTCGTGGACCACCACCCGCGCGCCAGGATCCTGTACGACCCCAGTCACCTGCTGCTGCAGCAGATGGACTACCTGGGCTTCATCGACCGGTACCACGCGCGCATCGGCATCTTCCACGTCAAGGACGCGGAGTATCGCGCCAGTGCGCGCAGCGGCGTCTATGGCGGCTACCAGGACTGGATCGATCGTCCGGGGCGGTTCCGTTCGCTGGGCGATGGCCAGATCGACTTCAAGGCGGTCTTCTCGAAGTTCGCGCAGTACGATTTTCCGGGCTGGGCCGTGCTGGAGTGGGAGTGCTGCCTGAAGCATCCGGAAGACGGCGCGCGCGAGGGTGCCGCGTTCATCCGCGACCACATCATCCGCGTGACCGAACGCGCCTTCGACGACTTCGCCGACAGCGGCGCCGATCCGCAATCGCTGCGCCGCATGCTGGGGATCTAGACGCCTGGGAGGGCAACCATGACGCACACCATGTCGCGCTTGGGCGCGATGATGTTTCTGCAGTTCTTCATCTGGGGGGCATGGTTCGTGACCCTGGGCACGTACCTGGTGCAGGGTCCCTTGCAGGCCAGTGCGAGCCAGGTGGCAACCGCCTTCCTCAGCCAGTCCATCGGCGCCATCCTGGCGCCATTCCTGGTGGGCCTGGTCGCGGATCGCTACTTCGCAGCGCAGCGCATCCTCGCGGTGCTGCACCTCGCCGGCGCGGTGCTCCTGTGGATGGCGTCCACGGCGACGAGCTTCGGCATGTTTTCCGCCTGCGTCATGGCCTACATGCTGCTGTTCATGCCGACGCTGGCGCTGGCCAACAGTGTGGCGATGCGGCACATGCAATCGCCTGAAAAGCAGTTCCCGCCCGTGCGGATGGCCGGCAGCGTCGGCTGGATCGTGGCGGGTGTGTTGATCGGCTGGCTGGGTTGGGAACAGGCGCACCGGCTCGAACTGACGTTTCGGATGGCGGCGATGGCATCGTTGGCCTTGGGCCTGTATGCCTTCACCCTGCCGCACACGCCGCCGCTGGCGCGGCAGCGCGACGCCGGGCTGGGGGAGATCCTGGGACTGGATTCGCTGCGGCTGCTGAAGTCGCGCTCGTATCTGGTGTTCTTCCTTGCATCCATCGCCATCTGCATCCCGCTGGCGTTCTACTACAACTTCACCAACCCGTATCTCAACGCTCTGGGCGTGCGCGGCGCGGCCGGCCTGCAGTCGCTGGGACAGGTGTCCGAAGTCCTGCTGATGCTGGCCATGCCGGTGCTGTTCGTGCGGCTGGGGGTCAAGACGATGCTGGCGCTGGGCATGGCCGCGTGGGTGCTGCGCTACGCGATGTTCGCCTTCGGCGATGCGGGCAGCGGCTTCTCCCTGCTGATCATCGGCATCCTGCTGCACGGCATCTGCTACGACTTCTTCTTCGTCACCGGTCAGATCTACACCGATGCGCATGCCGGCCCCGCCGCGCGCAGCAGCGCGCAGGGCTTCATCACCCTGGCCACGTACGGCGTGGGCATGTTGATCGGCACGTTCCTGTCCGGCGCGGTGGTGGAGCACTACACCACCGCGGCCGGTCCGAACTGGCAGCAGATCTGGCTGTTCCCCGCAGGCGTGGCGCTGGTCGTGCTGGTCGGCTTCCTGCTGCTGTTCCGCGACCGGCCGGTCGCCGCCGCCCCTTCCACGCGCTGAGGCCCCACCCGATGAGCAAGCTTGGAATCGCCATTGTCGGCACGGGCATGATCGGCGCCGTGCACCGTCGCGCGGCGCTGCTGGCCGGTGCGCAGGTTCGCGGCATCGCCGCCTCTTCCGCGCAACGCGCACGCGAGGTCGCGCAGTCATGGAATGTGCCGCGCGCTTACCGCGACATCGAAGAAGTGGTCGCCGATCCGCAGGTGCAGGTGGTGCACGTGTGCACGCCCAATCATCTGCACCGCGCCATGGCGCAGGCGGCGCTGGACGCCGGCAAGCACGTGATCTGCGAAAAGCCCTTGGCCACGACGCTACAGGATGCCCAGGCGTTGGCGGCACTGGCCGCCTCGGCCGGGCGGATTGCCACGGTGCCCTTCGTCTACCGCTACCACCCGGTGGTCCGCGAGGCGCGCGCGCGCATCGCGCAGGGCGAACTGGGGCCGCTGCGCTTGATACACGGCAGCTATCTGCAGGATTGGCTGCTGGACCCCGCCAGCAACAACTGGCGTGTGGACCCGGCGCTGGGCGGCGCATCGCGCGTGTTCGCCGACATCGGCTCGCACTGGTGCGACCTGGTGGAATGGGTCGGCGGCGAGCGTTTCGTCGAGGTCAGCGCGGCGTTTGCGACCGTGATCGCCGAGCGCGGCGCGCTCACCGGGCAGAGCTTCAGCACGCCGACGGCGGGCGGCGCGATGCAGGCGGTATCGAGCGAGGACGTGGCTACGGCGATGTTCAGAACGAGCGCGGGCACGCTGGCGGCGTTGACGGTGAGCCAGGTGTCGGCTGGGCGCCGTAATCGCCTCTGGTTCGAGATCGACGGCGCCAGGGCCAGCGTTGCATTCGACCAGGAGGATGCCGAACGGCTATGGATCGGCCTGCCCGACCAGCGCGAGGACATCTTCGTGCGCGGCCCCAGCGCCGGCAGTGCCGAACAACGCCGGCTGTCGAGGTTGCCGGCCGGGCACGCGCAGGGCTACGGCGATTGCTTCGAGGCGTTCGTCGCCGACACCTATCGCGCCATCGAACGCGAGCGGCCGGAAGGCTTGCCGACCTTCGAAGACGGGGTGCGCTCGGCGCTGATCGTCGATCGCGTCATCACATCGGCCAGAACACGTGGCTGGACATCCATCGATTGAATCCCGGGAGGACTTCCTGATGCATCTGCCTACACGCAGGACCGCGGCCCTCGCTTTGCTGCTGCTCGTCGCCCTGCCCGCCTTCGCACACGACCCCGCCGGCCCGCAACAACCCATCGCGGTGCAGATGTACACGCTGCGCAACGCGGGCTCGCTCGACCAACAGCTGAAGATCGTCCACGACGCGGGCGTGGGCGCGGTGGAAACGGTCGGCACGCAGAACGTCAGCGCTGCCGAACTCAAGCAGCTGCTGGACAGATACTCGATCAAGGCGATCTCCTCGCACGTGCAACTGGCCGAGCTGCGCAAGGACCTGGACGGCGTGATGGCGTTCAACCGCGCGATCGGCAACACGACCCTGGTGGTGCCTTACCTGGACGAGAAGGATCGGCCGACCGATGCCGCGGGCTGGACCGCCTTGGGCCGGGAACTGGGCCAGATCGCGAAGCGGACGCAGGCCAAGGGCATGCGCCTGGCCTACCACAACCACGACTTCGAACTGGTCGACTTCAATGGCAAGACCGGGCTGGAGCTGCTGTTCGCAGCCGCCGGCCCCGATCTGCAGACCGAGCTGGACCTGGCCTGGGTCGCGCGCGCGGGCTACGACCCGGCGACAATGCTGGGCAAGTTCAAGGGCCGCATGTTCGCAGTCCACGCCAAGGACAATGCGCCAAAAGGCCAGGCCGAGGACGAAGGCGGCTTCGCCGCCGTAGGCCAGGGCGTGCTGGACTGGAACGCGATCCTGTCTGCGGCGGCGAATGCCGGCGTACGCTGGTACATCGTCGAACACGACCGTCCACGCGATCCGGCCACCGTCATCCAGACCGGAGCCGATTACCTGCGTCAGCACCTGCCCGCCAGCACGCATCGCTAGCACGCAAAGGAGCCTGGTGTGAAAACGATCCTGACACTGGCCGCGGCGCTGCTGGGTGCGACACTTGCGACCACGGCGTGGTCCAAGGACGACCCGACGGCCGGCGCGCAACTCTACGCAACGCACTGCACGGCCTGCCACGGTGCGACTCGCGCAGGCATGCCGCCCACGTTCCCGGCGCTAACCGACGTGGGCACGCGGCTACAACCCGCGCAGATCAAGGAAAAGATCGTAAAGGGCGGCGGGTTGATGCCGCCCTTCCCTCAGCTGTCGCAACAGGATGTCGACAACCTCGCCAGCTTCCTGGCGCAATAGGGCGTGCCATCGATGCCCGGGCAGCTTGCGTTGGGCGTGTCAGATTGCCAGTCAGGCCGCGCTGCGCAACACCGGCTGGCGGCCTGACAAGCCCAACCCGCAGGTCAGCGCTTGCGCGCCTGGCGCTACGCCACCATTCCGGCCGCATCCTCCACGCATGCGCGCGCTTCCTGCCTGCGTGCATGCGCCACAGCGACGCGATCTGCCCGGGGAGTGATGACACGCCCCAAGATGCCGGCGGCAGCGTTGCGCCGGCGCTACAAGGCGCGTACCCAGATGTTGCGGTAGCTGACCTTGGAATCGTGCTCCTGCAGCAAGATCGGCGCGCACCCATGCGGCGCATACGACGGCGCGCCGATGTACTCGGTCTTGCCCGACAGGACGGTATCGTCCTGCACCAGCACGCCGTTGTGCAGGACGGTGATGCGGGCGGGTGAGGTGAGCCCGCCGCCCTGCGAGAAGCGCGGCGCCTTCCAGATGATGTCGTAGGTCTGCCACTGGCCCGGCGCACGCGAGGCGTTCACCAGCGGAATGGCCTGCTTGTAGATCGCGCCGGCCTGGCCGTTGGGATAGGTCGGGTTGTTGTCGCTGTCGAGCACCTGCAGCTCATACAGTTCCTGCAGGAAGATGCCGCTGTTGCCTCGCTGCTGGCCGTCGAACCCGCGGGTCCCGGTGGGCGTGCGCCATTCGACATGCAGTTGGATGTCGCAGAAGCGCTGCCTGGTGCGGATGCCCTTGCTGCCCGGGACCACGGTCAGCGCGCCGTCGGCAACGCTCCAGGGCGCCCGTCCGCCCTGCTCCGACTCCCAGGCGGAGAGATCCTTGCCATCGAACAACACGATGGCGTCTGAGGGCGCGCTGCCCGGGGGCGTGGCTACGGTCGCGGGGACGGGCGTCCACACCTCGGTCCTGGCCGGATCGCGCGACGCATCGCCGCTGGTCTGCGCGAACGCAGGCGCCGCGGCCAACAGGCACGCCGCCGTCAGGAGGTGTCTGGTCATGGTGTTCCCGGGGACGTGGCGCAGGGGCGCATCGTTGCGGTCCATCAGTTCGTCGCCCAGGCAGGCGTGCCGGGGACATAGGCCATGTCGCCGTCGTAACGGCCCGGCACGGCGACGTAGCGCAGCACGTCGGTCGCGGCGACCTTCGAGGTGAAGAAGCTGAAGATGGCCAGCTGCTTGATCATCGTGAAGTAGTGCGGCATTGCTTTCGCCTTTTCGGCGGTGCCGATATCGGTGGTTTCGACGACATGTTTCCTGGCTTCCGCATCCAGCGCGCGCAGCAGCTCGGTGCGCGCCTGCGGCGCGAGCGACACGAATCGGCCGCCGGCGCGTGTGTCGATGTCGACCAGGCCGGCGCGGAACGCCGCCTGCTGCCGGGCGGTGTAGCAATCGGTGACGAAGCGCGCCATGAACGCGCCGACGCCGGCATCTTTGGCTCCCGGCGTTTTGGTCCGCGGCAGGATGGTCTCGGCGATCTCGTCCAGCGTGGCTACATCGGCAGCGGAGAAGATGGTCTTCGCTCCCTCGGCCGGCGCCTGTGCCTGGCCCAGCGCGGGCAGGCCGATCATGGCCGCCCCCGTGGCGGCGACGATCATCTTCAGCAGTTCGCGGCGTTCCATCACAGATTCCCCGCTTTCAGTTCGCGCACCGCATGATCCGCCGCGCGGGCCGTCAGCGCCATGTAGGTCAGCGAGGGATTGACGCAGGCGCTGGACGTCATGCAGGCACCGTCGGTCACGTAGACGTTCGGCGCGTCCCAGACCTGGTTGTGCTGGTTCAGCACGGAATTCCTGCGGTCGCGGCCCATGCGCGCGGTGCCCATTTCGTGGATGCCCTTGCCGGGCGCGTAGTCGTCGTCGTGCATCTGCACGTCCTTGACGCCGGCGGCCTCGAACATCTCGGCGGCATCGGCGGCCATGTCCTTGCGCATGGCCTTTTCGTTTGCGCGCAGGGACACATCCATCGCCAGCACCGGCAGCCCCCATTTATCCTTGCGCTGCGCATCCAGGCGGATCGTATTGTCGTGGTGCGGCAGCATTTCGCCGAATCCGGTCATGCCGATACGCCAATCGCCCGGCTGGGTCAGCGCCTCCTTCAGGTCGGCGCCGATGTTCAGCTCGGCGATCTCGCGCGACCATCCGGTGCGGCTGGCGCCGCCCTGGTAGCCAAACCCGCGCAAGTAGCCGCGCTTGTCCGCGGCGACATTGCGGAAACGGGGAATGTAGAACCCGCACGGACGACGGCCGAAGTAGTACTTGTCTTCATAGCCCTCGACCCGGCCGGAGGCGCCCGCGCCGAAATGATGGTCCATCACGTTGTGCCCAAGCTCGCCGGACGAAGACCCCAGCCCACCCTCCCAGACATCGGTGGCCGAGTTCATCAACAGCCAGGTCGAGTTGAAGGAGGATGCGTTGAGGAAGATCACGTTGGCCGTGTATTGATAGGTCTGCCTGCTCTCGGCATCGATGATCTCCACGCCCCGCGCACGCTTGCGGTCCTTGTCGTAGAGCACCTCCTTGACGATCGAGAACGGCCGCAAGGTCAGGTTGCCGGTCTTCATCGCCGCCGGCAGCGTCGCCGCCTGGGTCGAGAAGTAGGCGCCGAACGGACAGCCCAGGATGCACTTGTTGCGATACTGGCAGTTGACGCGGCCCTGCTCGGGCATCGGCTGGGTGATGTTGGCGGTGCGCGAATGGATCAGGTGCCTGGTTCCGCCAAAGGCCTTCTTGATCCGCGCAGCCACGTCCTTCTCGACGATGTTCAACGGGATCGGCGGCAGGAACTGGCCATCGGGCAACACGTCCAGGCCCTCGCGCGTGCCGGCGATGCCGGCGAACTTTTCCACATAGTCGTACCAGGGTGCGATGTCGGCGTAGCGGATCGGCCAATCGGTGGCGATGCCATCCTTGAGGTTCGCCTGGAAATCCAGGTCCGACAGGCGATAGCTCTGCCGCCCCCAAAGCAGCGAGCGACCGCCCACGTGATAGCCACGGAACCAGTCGAATCGCTTGATCTCGGTGTAGGGCGATTCGGTTTCGTTGGCCCACATGCCCTGCAGGTTTTCGACCAGGGCGTAGTCGCGCTTCAACACCGGATAATCGGCCTTCATCGCCTGGGTCGGCCGGTTGTAGTGCGGGAAATCCCACACTTCCTTCATCGCGTTGACATAGTCCTTGACGTGCTCGATGTTGCGCCCGCGTTCCAGCATCAGGACCTTGAGGCCTTTCTCGGTCAGCTCCTTCGCCGCCCAGCCGCCACTGATTCCCGAACCGACGACAATGGCGTCGTAGTGATTGTCTGCCATGGATTCTGCTTCACCTGGGTAGAGAGCATTTCAGACGTCGCACAGGCGGATCGCCTCGCGCAGCGAGCCGACGGGATCGGGCGCGGTAGGAATGAATTCCTGCGCCAGGTAGCCGTCGAAACCGGTAGCGCGGATCGCGCGACAGATGGCGGGATAGTGGAGTTCCTGAGCGTCTCCAATCTCGTGCCGACCAGGCACGCCCGCAGTGTGGTAATGCTTGAAGCACGCGTGATGCTTGCCGATGGTGGCGATGATGTCGCCCTCCATGATCTGCATGTGGTAGATGTCGTACAGCAGGCCGAAATGCTCCGAGCCAATCCGCCGGCACAGCTCCACACCCCATGCCGAGTGGTCACAGAGATAGTCGGGGTGATCGACCCTGGAATTCAGCAGTTCCATCACCAGCACCACGCCGCGCTTTTCGGCATGCCCGAGGATGCGCTTGAGTCCGGCTTCGGCGTGGGCCATGCCGTCCTGCGGATCCATGCCATTCCGGTTGCCGGAAAAACAGATGAGGTTGCGATAGCCTGCATCGGCCACCAGATCGATATGCCGCGTATAGCGCTCGACCAACTGGTCGTGGAACTGGCGGCCGGCGAAGCCCTTGTCCAGGCCGATCTCCGCGCCGTTGCACATCGAGCTGTACACGCCGTTGGCCTTCAATGCGGGCCAATCCGTAGGGCCGACCAGATCGATGGCGGCAAATCCAAGCTGTTTCACCGTCTGGCACAACTGGGCGATCGACTGCTGCGGAAACGTCCACCGGGCCACCGAATGCTTCAGCGTGCCCTCGCGCGGCGTGGCAGCGGCAAGCGCAGGCAGCACGCCCGCAACGCTGAAGCCAAGGCTCCCGGCGACACCCAAGCGCAGCGCATCTCGCCTTGTGAACCCCGGAGCCGGAACCGGCCCGCTCGATTGCATGGACATTCGTTTTCCGGCCTCCCAACCGGTCTCAAATGCTGATGATTTGCCTCGATTCAATCGATTGCACCATAGAGGAGAGAATCGTCTTTTTGCAAGACGCAGTGCACGAAAGCCATGCGGCAGGCTACACCGCCTGTCGCGGGGGAAGGTCACGGTGTAGCCGGCGCCCGCAAGGGGTACGTAGAGTCTGGCTCTGAGCGCGCTGTCGGTGCCCACCTGACGCTTGCTCCCACGGTTTGCTCGCCGCTCCAAGCCGACAGGCGTCGCACTGTGATCGATACCCGGAGAACGCTCGGCACGGTGTGCAGGTATCGATTGATGGGCCGCTGCCACTGCCACGCAATGCAGACGAAACACATGACCTTCTTTCTGCTGCAGGAGGCCGGCAGAACCAGACTCAAGCAATGCCTCCGCTAATGCCTGCTGATAACCTGCCGGTATCTACCCGGCTGGTTCCCGGAACGCCATGGTGTCTGCCCTCCACCTTGCATGTGCCGCATTGGCGGGCTTCATGCTGGCGCAGCCTGTCGCTGCGCACACATTGCAGGTCGCTGCTGCCATCGCTACCACCAACCCCGCCGGGTCCATGCCGACAGCGACCGACAGCGCACCGACTGCGATCGATGTCGCCGACATTCCATCGCTGGCTGACGCAGACCAGCGGCTGGCCGAGCGCGCCAACGAAGCGAATGCGGGATCGGTCACACCTGCCGTCTCCTTTGCCCGTCAGTTGGCAATGATCGAAGTTGCTGTCGAAGATCCGTTCTGGCGCATGACCTTTGCGGAAATGCGGACGCTGCCGATTGCGCGCCTGGAAAGCCTGTCACGCCACTGGCGCTTCCAGGCACGTCTACTGACACGCTGGCAATCGGATCTGGCCCTTGCCACCAGGCATCGGGCCAGCGACGCAGCAGGGTTGGCGTCCCGTCGCCAGGCCTGGGTGGCAACCGCGACATCCGGGCAGGAACTGCCCACTGCGCTGCAGGAACGGGTGGACGAAGTCGTGGCCGACCTGACCCAGGCCGAAGCAGGCGTCTCGGATCCGCTGGCCAGACTGATTGCGCTCGGCCGACGCGGCAATGCGGTGGGCGCGCGCATCGAAAGCGCGCAACGCCGCGTCGCGGAGGCGATCGCAGCGTACGACACGCGCCTGCTACGTATCGACGGGCCGCCCCTGTGGCAACTGAAGCCTGTCGGTGTCGTGTCCAACGCCAGTACGGGCAACACTGTTCGTAGCGGCCTGGAGATCGAATCACGCTTTGCCGGAGAGTATGTCAAGAGTGATGCCATGGTCGGCCGGCGCGCCTTGCAGACATTGCTGTGTTGTTCGCTACCGTTGTTGCTTTGGCTCGCTTGGCACAGCCGCGCACCGATCCGGGCTGGGCAGGTCAGCCGGACCGAGGCGAGCGTGCTCTCACGTCCGCTCTCCTGCTGGTTGCTGCTTCTGGTCATCGGCGTGTTTGCTTTCCAGCCCGATGCGCCGATGCTGACACATCAGCTGGCGCTGGTGCTTGCGGTCGTTCCGGTGATGCGGCTGCTGCCGATCTCGCAACGACGGCTACTCGGGATAACTCCTCACGTCGCCAGTGCCTTGTTCCTGCTGCTGCGGCTGGGTTTCGTATTCCTGTCCAGCCCGGTCGCTTATCGCCTCTACATACTTCTGCTGACATTGCTCGGCCTGGCTGCCGCAGGCTGGCTGCTGCGGCGTGCACGCCACCATGGTCACGCATCGCACAACGGACGCCTCGGCAGGGCACTACGTGCAGCGCTACATGTCGCCGGGGTAATGCTGGGAGTGGCGCTGGTGGCCAATGTATTCGGTAACGTGTCGCTGGCCGAGACATTGACCGGCGGCGTCATCGACAGCGCGTACTTTGCCCTGCTGCTCGCCGCCGGCATGACCGTCCTGGCAACCTGGGTCCAACTGCTGCTGAAGCGCCCCGGCGTTTCGCGCTTCCGGCTGGCACGCGAGCATGCGGACCCAGCCGTGCTGGTACTGCTCAAACTGCTGACGGCCGCTTCCGTCGCAGGCTGGCTCGTCTACGCACTGGACCGCTTCCGTGTGCTGGCTCCGGTCAACGAGGCGTTGTCGGCCCTGCTGGACCACAGCTGGGCGCTGGGGGATCTGCGCTTGAGCCTGGGCCATGTCCTGCTGTTCGCACTCAGCGTGGTGCTCGCCTTCTGGCTCGCCAAAACGGTACGTCTGGTGCTCGATGGCGAAGTGCTGTCGCGCATGTCATTGCCGCATGGCGTTGCCAACAGCATCGCTTCACTGAGCTATTACGCTGTACTGCTGCTCGGCTTGATCGCGGCGCTGTCGGCTGCCGGTTTCAGGACCAGCCAACTCACCTTCGTGCTCGGTGCATTGGGCGTTGGGGTCGGCCTGGGCCTGCAGAACGTGGTCAATAATTTCGTCTCTGGCCTCGTACTGATCTTCGAGCGCCCATTTCAACCTGGCGATGTGGTCGAGGTCGCAGGTACGACCGGCCGGGTACGTGACATCGGTATGCGTGCGACCCGGCTGTCCACCTTCGACGGTGCCAGTGTCGTGGTACCGAATGGTCAAATGATCTCCCAGCAACTGGTCAACTGGACGCTGTTCGATCGCAGCCGTCGGCTCGAATTGCGGGTCTCGGTGGCATACGGAAACGCGCCCAAGGAGATAGAAACCCTGCTGATCGACGTCGCACGCGCCACGGAGGGAGTAGCTTCCGCACCTGTACCAATCGTCCTGTTCGACGGCATGGGCAATGTGGCGATGGAGTTCATCGTGCGCGCCTGGACAGTGGAATACGATCATGCAGCGACTACCCGCAGCCTGCTGTACGCGCGCATCTACGAGGCGCTGACCACGCGCGGCATCGGTTTGGCGCATGCTGCAGCGGAGATCTATCCAGCCCCGCCCCGCAACGCATCCTGATTACCATGACGGTGCGGCGATTGGACGCGTCGATGACCGATGTCGATCTTCGCACGCATGCGACATGCCCTTCCTGCAGACCCGTTGCCTGATGACGTGCGGAGATCACCAAGGAGAACGCAGTGAAAAAATGTATCGCTGTCGGTGTTGCCACGTTGGCCACTGCCATTTCGCTTGCGCCCGCCTCGGCGGCGGTCCAGCAGTTCAACGCAACCTGCCCCGGTGGCGTGGAGGTGCATGCGGACCAGGGCGGCCCGGTGTTCATCAACGGACGAGAAACACGCCTGAAGCGATTCAATGAGGATTACTACGAAGCGAGTGATGGACAGGGGCTGACGCTGTCGATCAACCGAACCCCTGATGGCGGCACCCAGATGTCCTATACCGGACCCGGCAATGACAACGGCGTGTGCTCGGTCCAGTCATCCCCGCACGATGTGTATCCAGGCGACAAGCACCCATCGTCCCAGCGCTATGCCGAAGATGCGTTGGCTGCCACCGTGACCTGCGCGTCGGAAGATCGCACGCAGCACGAATGCGCGATGGACACGCGCGGGGAAGTGATCGTCTCCCGACAGATCAGCCACACCCGTTGCGTGCGCGGCGACAACTGGGACGTGAACCGGCATTCCATCTGGGTCAAGGACGGTTGCCGCGCCGAGTTTCGTAATGTGTCTCAGGGCAGTGGAGCCAGGAATTCAGGGCGACAGCAGGCGGGGGGGCGCCGCACCGACCTGGCGAGTGCCTGCAACACGCGTGCACGCGCTGATGGAGAAGAGGTGACGAGAGTGGCGGTCAACCAGGACCTGACCGAACTCATCATCAACTATCCCGATGGCCGGCATGGCTGCCTGGTGCATGATGACGGCACCGTCCAGTCCCTGACGCGACTAGGACGCCAGCGATAGTCTGCTGTCGTTGCGTTTCTGCGCGTAAAAATATTGAGCCACCATCAGGCAACACCAGTCCCTACGCAGTGGGCCGGAGGCACCATCGCCGGCCCCAATAATGGCAATCGCTTTTTCTGCAATCATCAGAAACGGTTCTGACCAGGCTCGACAGCGCTACAGGTGCCTTCGAAGGTTTCCAACCCCTTCATCGTCATGAAGCCGCTACGCCGGTCGATCGAGATCTTCGGAACATTCATGCCGTTGAACTTGAACGACCCCTGGATGCGATCGGGGGTGATATTCAGATCATGCAACTGCCACCAACCGCCGTTGCTTCCGCTTGAAAGCGGCGGTGCCATGCTCTTTGGCGGCCTGATCCGCCCTGCTCCATCGTGGATCTCGATCTGGAATGTCGCCTGCATTTGTTCCCGGCTGTACTGAACGCCGCTGCGCTGGACGTACTTGTGCTTGGCCGGGTCCCATTCGTAGCCGGACGTATCGTGGCTGGCCAGATGTTCTCCACTTCCCGAACAGATCAGGTCGAAGTCGGTACGCCCGGCAACATCCGCTGATGCCGGAAAGGTCAGCACTGTAGACAGACCTGCGAAGGAAATGGCGGATGCACTGCGCCAGATGATCGAACGTTTCATGCTTGATAACTCCGTGCGAGTAATGGTCGGTACCACGACATCATGCAAGATGTCTCTATCCACTCGTACCAGCTTTTCGAAGAATCCACTTATCGATCGAGCCCGTGAGAAGCGGCAACAGCAACGAACCGGATAACCAGGTTGCTCCTGCATTCTTGCGGAAATCGAAGGAAATAACGACACCCGACGCACATACCAAAGCGATCTGTACCATAACGTCAGCAATCGAGTGCAGCCGTCATCGCCTTGCGTTGCAGCCCCCATCGCTCGAAATGACGCGCCCGTTATCGTCTCGGCGAATCAGCTCAAAGCGCACTGAACCTCAGAAGAACTCCTGCAGCTGGTTACGCGATATTCGTCATAGAAAAAAGCGGTTGCGAACGTGCTTGAATATCGCTGTCATCGTGGGCATTCGCAGATGGACGCACGCGCCGACCTCACCCGATCCGATTTTCCTTTTTATAATCGGCAGCCGATCCCGATCTCGGCGCTGCAATGGCTGCTCATCCTGAGTGCGCTGTGCACTGCGTTCGCATTGCTGATCATGCCTTGGCCATCCAGCGACTCCATCGCGGGGCGCTGGGTGCACCCACTGCTTTTTTGCCTGGTGCCGTTGGGCGCAATGACATTGATCAGCGGACGTGCCGTGGCGGCCCTGTTTCACCGGCTGCGTGTTCGCGATGGTCTTTGGATGATCGCGATCGCCGCTCTGAACCTGGCCGTCACCGTCTTGGTGGCGCTCGCGTTTTCCGGGCAGCATCGCGCGTCCTCCAATCCCCTGTTTGCGCAGCTGGGCGGTGCCGATCTGTCGACGCGCATCCTCGCGTTCGGGATGATGGCACCGCAGCTGCTGGGCGAGGAGCTGCTGACCGTGCTGCCGTTGCTTGCGCTTCTGCAGTGGTTTACGGCCCGTGTGCGGATGCGCCGCAGCCATGCGGTCCTGTGCGCATGGCTGTTGTCGGCCCTGCCCTTCGCGCTCGCTCATCTGCCCACCTATCAGTGGGATCTGCTGCAGTGCCTGGTCATCATTGGCACCGCACGGCTGGTGCTTTCCCTGGCCTACCTGACGACACGTAATCTATGGGTCTCGACCGGCGCCCATCTGCTCAACGATTGGGCACTGTTCGGCTTCGCGCTCTCGTATCCAGTCGCCTCGATGCTGGGCGGACTGACATAGCGCAAGCCTGCTGCTTGGGGGTTGGCATGACGTCATGCCGCACCGACTCCAGATCATGCACACAACAGCATTGACGCCGCTTGCAATGCTGCACTGCTCAGTGCGTTGAACATCTGCGAGCAAGAGCAGTGGAGATCCCGTCGCCGTGCTTCCGGACCCCAGGTTCGGAGGCAGCTGCCTGTTCAGGCGCTACGTTCCACGCCTGATACAGAGAAGGAAAAGGCCCGCGTGAGCAGGCCATTGCTTGTAACGCAAGAATTGTTTGAGTCGCCGAACTCAAAAAGGGATGTCGTCGTCGGCAAAATCGTCCATCGGCGGAGCCGACTGCTGCTGCGCCGGCTGCTGACGACGCGGGGCATAGTCCTGACCACCGCCACCGTAGCCGCCGCCCTGGCCGCCACCACCACCGCCCTGCTGGCGCGGGGCCTGCGAGCGCTGCGGACGGTCGCCGCCCATGCCGCCACCACCGCCGTCGCCACGGCCACCGAGCATCTGCATCTCGTTGGCGACGATATCGGTGCTGTACTTCTCCACACCGTCCTGACCGGTGTACTTGTCGTAGCGCAGCTCGCCTTCGACGTAGACCTGCGAGCCCTTGCGCAGGTATTCGCCGGCGATCTCGCCCAGCTTTCCGAAGAACACCACGCGGTGCCATTCGGTGCGCTCCTGGTTGTTGCCGTCGCGGTCCTTGCGCACGCTGGTGGTGGCCAGGCTCACGCGGGTGATCGCCATGCCGGACTGGGTGTACTTGGTGTCGGGATCGTTGCCGAGGTTGCCGACGAGGATGACTTTGTTGATGCCGCGGGCCATAAATGCTTCCGATGGTGCGCCGGCGCCGAAGGGGCGCGGCGGTGAATGTCTTGGGGCCAATGTTACCGCACCTGCCCTGCCCGGGTGCCGCCGCGCGGCGCGCCGCCGGGCCGGGAAATGCCGCGCCGGCAGGTGGGAATCGGCATCGGGCGGCAACCCCGCGGGTCAGGCGCCACAACGGTTTCCGCCCTGCCCCGGCGGCCGCGGCACACGCGGCGGGACGGATCCGGCCCGGGCACCTATAATCGATGTACATCACGAACGCCTGCGCATGACCATCGCCGAAGACCTCCCCACCGTTCTGGGCCTGCCCCAGATCCAGTCCCTCGCCGCGCCCGACATGGCCGCGGTCGATGCGTTGATCCGTCGCCGCCTGGCGTCGGACGTCGTGCTGATCAACCAGATTGCCGATCACATCATCTCCGCCGGCGGCAAACGCCTGCGCCCGATGCTGGTGATGCTGGCAGGCCACGCGGCTGGCGGCTCCGGCCCGGAGCACCATCAGCTCGCGGCCATCATCGAATTCATCCACACCTCGACCCTGCTGCACGACGACGTGGTGGACGAGTCGGACCTGCGCCGCGGGCGCAGCACCGCCAACGCGCTGTGGGGCAACGCACCCAGCGTGCTGGTCGGCGATTTCCTGTATTCGCGCAGCTTCCAGTTGATGGTCGAGCTCGACCGCATGGAAGTCATGCAGATCCTGGCCGATACCACCAACCGCATCGCCGAAGGCGAAGTGCTGCAGCTGTTGCACGTGCACAACCCGGACACCGACGAAGCCGCCTACCTGCGGGTGATCGAGCGCAAGACGGCGGTACTGTTCGCCGCCGGGACCCGCCTGGGCGCGCTGGCATCGGGTGCGGATGCGCAGGTGCAGCAGCAGCTGTACGACTACGGCATGCAGCTGGGCTTTGCCTTCCAGATCGCCGACGACGTGCTGGATTACGCCGCCGAGGCCGAGGATCTGGGCAAGAACCTCGGCGACGATCTGGCCGAAGGCAAGGCCACGTTGCCGCTGATCCACGCCATAGCGCACTCGGACGAGGCCACCCGGCAGCGCCTGCGCGCCATCGTCGAACAGGGCAATGCGGCGGCGATGCCCGACGTCCTGGCCGCCATCCATGCCACCGGCGGATTGGACTACAGCCGCCAGCGCGCCGCCGAATACGCCGCCGCCGCCGAGCAGGCGCTGGCAACCCTACCCGACAGTCCGGCAGTGGCCGCACTGCGCGGCCTGGCACGTTACGCGGTGGAACGGACGCATTGATCCGGCGCGCTGTGCGCGCCGGACGGGATTTGGGATTCGGGATTGGGGATTCGTAAAAGCGGCTTGGCTGTGCTCTTACGCATCCCGGCATTCGATCGCCCAGCGATGTTCAACGCAAATCCCCGAGCACAAACTCACGAAGGATCGGGAGGACGGGACCACGCGTTTGCGAATCCCGAATCCCAAATCACCAATCCCGGCTACTCAGCAAACCGCTCGTCGAAGAAGTCACCCAACATGCGGTAGGCACGCTTGGCGGCGCGCGGGTTGTAAAGGCAGCCCGGCGGGCTGTTCGCATCGGCTTCGGCAAAACAATGCACCGCGCCGCTGAAGTTGACGAACTGCCAATCCGCGCCGGCGGCATTCATTTCGGTTTCGAACGCGGCGATGTCGGCCTTGGTCACGCTCTTGTCGTCGGCGCCGTTGAGCACCAGCAACGGTGTCTTGGCCGAGCCGGCTGAGGCCGGGCTGGGCGTGGCAATGCCGCCGTGCAGGCTGACCACACCGGCCAGCTGCGCGCCGGCGCGTACCAGTTCCAGCACCGTGGTGCCGCCAAAGCAAAAGCCCACCGCACCGATGCGCGCTGCATCCAGCGGCGCCTTGCCGGCCTGCGCCTTGAGCATCTCAACGGCTTTCAGCGCACGGGCGCGCAACGTCGGCGGGTCTTTCTTCAACGCGCCGGCAAACTGCCCAGCCTCGCTGTCGTTGGCGGGGCGCTTGCCCTTGCCGTACACGTCGGCCACCAGCACCACGTAGTCGTCGCCGGCCAGCTGCTTGGCTTTCTCTACGGCAGATTCGTTGACGCCGCGCCAGTTGGGCACCATCACCAGGCCCGGGCGCTTGGCATCGCCGGCGTCGTCGTAGACCAGCACGCCGCTGTAGCTGTCTTTGCCGACCTTCCATTCCAGCGGCCTGGCCTGCATCGCCGCCATGGCCGGACATGCCAGCGCTGCCAGGACGACACCAACCAGACCCACACGGCTCCACGACCATTGCTTGTGCATGCGCTTGCTCCCGGAGATGTGCGCACAGTGTAGGCCGAGCCGGCGTGCAGATGCGATCGCGATGCGCCTCGACGCAAGAACAGGCAGCACGATGGCCACCGCGTTGGCGCAGGCAACGCGTGTTACTGCACGCCCAGCCCGGGAATCGCACTGATCGCCGCCGGATCGAACCCGGCCAACTGGGCGAAATGCCGGCCGCGGGCCACGTAGTCGCTGTACGCGCCGAAGCTGGGCGCACCTGGCGACAGCAGCACCACGCCGCCCTGCTCGCCCAGCGCGTCGCGTGCCAGCTGCATGGCATGTTCCAGATCCGTAGCGGCGTGCAAGCCGAAGCGGCCCCCATCGGCCAGTGGTTCCAGCAGCGCATGGATACGCGGGCCGTTGGCCCCCATGGTGACAATTTCCAATGGTGCCTGCTGCGCCATCTGCGCGGCGAAATCCTGCCAATCCAGCCCGCGGTCATGTCCACCGACCAGCAAGGCCACGCGCCGTTGCGCGAAGCAGGCCAGCGCAGCCAGCGAGGCATGGGGGGTAGTGCTGATGGAATCGTTGACGTAGCTGATGCCGTCCACGCTGCCCAGCAACTGCAGCCGGTTGGGCAAGGGCCGGAAACTCGACGCCGCCGGCGCCAGTGCCGCGGCATCCAGGCCCAGCGCCTCCACTGCGGCCAGCACCGCGCACAGATTACGGCGGTTATGTTCGCCGGGCAGTGGCACATCGGCGGTATCGAAAATGGCCTGTTCGCCGCGGTACACCACGTCGCCGCGCAGATGCCAGCCCTCGGGATGATTGAACCAGCGCACCTGGCTATCGGGCAACTGCATGCCGCGCAACAGCGGATCGGCCGCGTTGAGCAAGGCGATGCGCGGGCGGCCTTCGGTCACCAGCGAGAGCTTGTCGCGCACGTAGCGCGCCTCATCGCCGTGCCAGTCCAGGTGTTCGGGAAACAGGTTCAGCACCAGCGCCAACTGCGGGCGCGCACCACTGCGCGCGACCTCGCCGGTCTGGTAACTGGACAACTCGATCGCCCAGTACGTCGGTGGCGGCTGCGGTGCCAGCACTTCCAGCAAGGGCTGGCCGATATTGCCGACCAGCGCGGTACGCTGCCCGGCGCTGCGCAGCAGGTGCGCCAACAGCGCAGTGGTGGTGCTCTTGCCCTTGGTACCGGTGACACAGATGGCACCAGGCACGTGCCCATCGGCCTGCGCGTGCTCGGCGAACCACAGCGCGGTGCCGCCGATGAACTGCGTGCCTTGCGCGGCCGCGGCCAGCGCCTCGGCGCGATACGGGCTGATGCCGGGCGACTTCAGCACGATCTCGAACCGGCCCAACGCCTGCGCGCTGGCATCGGTCTCTACCTGCAATGCCGCATCGTCCAGCGCCGCGAGTTCGCGCGCCTCTTCGGCACTGCAGAACACCGTCAATGGCTGGGCAGGCAGTGCGGTGCGCAACGCGCGATACGCCGCGCGTCCTTCGCGCCCCCATCCCCACACCGCAACCGCCCTGCCCTCAAGCTGCGAAATTCGCACGCACGCGCTCCCACAGCGCCGCCGGGATACGGTGCTCGCCATCGATGGCCATCAACGGCTCCAGCTGCAGCGCCTGCGGATCCAGTTGCGGCTGGATCTGCCGGATGAAACGCGTCACCAGCGCGTCTTCCTTCCACTCCGCACGCGTTGCCAGCAACGCCATCGCAGCGCGCGATTCGCGGCCCTCGCCCACGCATTCGAACGGCTTGTGGTCCTGGAATTCCAGCAATGCGTCGTAGCCGCCGGCCTGCGCGGCATCGTCGAGCAGATTGCGCCCGAAGATTCCCACCAGTCGCGTCTTCGGCATGAAGGGGGCCAGCGCCAGGAAGACGAAGTGGCACTTCGGGCACACCCCGCACCAGCGGTGTACCGGGCGTTCACCCATGATGTGGAAGTTGCGGTTGCAGCTGGAAAAATGCGCGTCGTAGTGGTCGGTCTTGGCGAACTGACGTGCCACCGCCAGCTCGGACAACGGTCGCAGCAACGAGTAGTAGCGCAGATCGGCCGCCACGTGCCGCTGCACGTACTCGCCGAACGCCTGTTCGAAGGCCCAGCCCTTGGACCATTGGTGATTGACCTCGCCGGTACCCGGAATCTGGCTGCCGTAGCTGGCCGAGCGCTCGTTGGAAAACACCACCTGGTCCACGCCGGTCAGCAATGCCGACAGCACCAGGATGGCCGAATTCACCGCAGTCACCGGAATATGCCCGTTCCAGGCGCCCTGGCGATTGAGCTCGAACAGCTCCGGCGCCAGGACGCGGCCGACATTGAGCACCGGCAGGCCGGTGCGCTCGGCGCAGGCACGGATGAGCTGGGAGCCACCGATCCAGCTCACGGTCTGATCGACACCGGCCCGGCGCAGGGCCTCGATGCTGACCAGCGAATCCTTGCCCCCGCCGATGGCGACCAACGCATGCTCGCGCAAGCCCAACGCAGGCGCTTGCTCAGCTGCCTGCGCAGCCACCGGAAAGTTGATCTTGCCGTGCAGGTTCAAGCCATTGCGGTAGGCAAACTCGCCCAGGCCATGCAGATAGACGCTTTCCACCAACGCGGCGGTGTCGGCATCGATGCTGTAGCTGTCGATGGCGATGGTCGGCGGCACTGCGGCCTTGTAGTAGCTCACGCCCGCGATCAGGTGCAGCAGCTGCACCGCCTGTTGCACGGCGGCGGCACGGGCGCTGTCCAACACGAACGGTGCGCCTGGCACGGCGACGGTTTCCACCAGTTCCGGGCCCTGGTCGAAGGCATACACCAGCGTCGCCACGCCGGTCTGCGCGTCGAGCGCGCAGCGCACGAAACGGAATGTGGAGATCTGGTGTTTGTCGAAAGCGCTCATGGACTACCTGCAGGAACGTGCAAACGACGCAGATAACGTCGGCACAGGACATATTCAATCATGGAAAACGGCACCGCGGCCCACAGCAGCGGCAGGCAACCGATTGCGAACAACAGCAGCATGACCTGCGAGCCGATCACCTTCGCATCGCCGGTCACCGCCAGCGCCAGCACCAGGTACACCAGCAGCGCCGGCAGATAGCCGAGCCCGCTCAACAGCACCGTGCGCACTGCCATGCCGCCGGCCTGCCGTGCCGGGGCGCGCGCCTGGCGACGCTGCTGCCAGCGGCCAGAGCACCACGCGCCGGTGCCGGCGGCAAGCACTGCGGGCAGCACCCACTTCAGGCTGTCGGTCCAGGGCACGCGCAGGTCCACCATGTCGATGGCCGTGGACATCACCATCGACACAGCGCCGGCCAGCATGCTGAGCGCCACGAACTCAGCCAGCGGGCGCATCGATGACCTCTTCGCGTGGCAACTCGCGCTGGTTGTAGGTGCTGGCCATCGAGTAGCCGTATGCACCGGCATCGGCCACCAGCATCACATCCTCCGGCGCGGTGCTGGCCGGCAGCCGGCGGCGCTTGCCGAACACGTCCGAGGATTCGCAGATCGGTCCGACGATATCGAAACTGCCATCGGCCGGCGCGTCGAGCCGGCTGAGATTCTCGATGTCGTGCCAGGCGTCGTACAGCGCCGGACGGATCAAGGTATTCATGCCGGCATCCAGCCCCACGCGCTGCACGCCGTCCTTTTCGATCACCTGGGTGACCTGCGCCAGCAGCACGCCGGCCTCGGCCACCAGATAGCGGCCCGGCTCGATCGCCAGGCGGTAGCCCGGGTGCACGGCCTTGACCTCGGCCAGGCCCTTGGCCCACATCTGAAGATCGAACGGCTCGTCCTCGGCACTGTAGGGAATCGGCAGGCCGCCACCGATGTCGATGGTCTCCACCGTGCCGATGCGGCGCGCGAAGCCGGCCAGTTCGTCGTACATCATCCGCCAGTGTTCGCCGGTCTCCACGCCGCTGCCCAGGTGCGCATGCACGCCGGTGATGGTGACATCGAGCGTGCGCGCCGCCTCCACGAACTCGTCCACGCGCGTGGACGACAAGCCGAACTTGGACGCCTTGCCGCCGGTATTGACCTTCTCGTGGTGGCCATCGCCGTGGCCCAGGTCGATGCGCAACCACACGTTGCGGCCACGGAACACCTCCGGCCAGTTGCGCAGTGCCTCGACGTTGTCCACGGTGACGGTCACGCCCAGCGCAAAGGCGGCTTCGTATTCGGCCCTGGGCGCAAAGCTCGGAGTGAACAGCACCCGCCGCGGCGACAGCTCCGGCAGCGTCTGGAACACCCGGCGCAGTTCACCGTGCGACACGCATTCCAGCCCGAAACCGGCCTGTTCCAGCGCCATCAGGATCGCCGGATGCGCATTGGCCTTGATCGCGTAATAGCGCTGATCCACCGCGGCAATCTGCGCCAGCGCGTGCGCACGCGCGCGCACCGTCGGCAGGTGATAGGCGTAGCGCGGCGTACCGGCCTGCGCCAGCGACAGCAGATGCGCACGCTCGGCATGCCACCACGGCGTGGGCCGCGGACGCACCGCCCCGATGATCTCGCGCCAGCGCGGGCCGAACACCTCGCCTTCGCTGACCGGCATTGCCCCACTGTCGATCAATTCCGCATGCAGGATCGGCAGCAGGCCATCGGCGTCGGCCTCATCGATGACGAAGGTCAGGTTCAAGTCGTTGGACGACTGCGAAATCATGTGCACGCGCTCCTGCCCGAACGTGGCCCACACATCGGAGAGCTTGTGCAGCAGCGAGCGCATGCCGCGCCCGACCAGGGTGATCGCCGCGCAGGGAACAATGATCTTGACCTTGCAGATCTGCGACAGGTCCGCCGACAACGCCGCCAACACGTCGGTATTGACCAGGTTTTCCGACGGATCCAGCGACACGGTGACATTGGTCTCGGCCGAACCGATCAGGTCCACCGACAGGCCGTGCTTCTTGAACAGCGCGAACACATCGGCCAGGAAGCCCACCTGCTGCCACATGCCGATGCCTTCCATCGACACCAGGACGATACCGTTGCGACGGCTGATCGCCTTCACGCCCAGCACCGGCTCGGCATTGCCGTCGATGCTGGTGCCGGGCAGATCGGGGCGTTCGGTATCCAGGATCGCCATCGGCACGCCGGAATCGCGGCAGGGCTTGATCGAGCGCGGATGCAGCACCTTGGCGCCGGTGGTGGCGATTTCCTGCGCTTCGTAATAGTCCAGCCGGGTCAGCAGGCGCGCGTCGGGCACTTCCTTCGGGTTGGCGCTGAACATGCCGGGCACGTCGGTCCAGATTTCGACCCGGCTGGCACCGAGCAGCGCGCCGAAGTACGCCGCCGAGGTGTCCGAACCACCACGGCCCAGGATTGCGGTACCGCCATCGGCGTGCCGCGAAATGAAGCCCTGGGTGATCAACAAACGCGTGGGCTGCGCATCGAATCGCGCGCGCCAGTCCGCATCCGATTGCCATTGGCACGACACCGACAGGCGCTTGGACCATTCGCTCTGGTTGGGCTGCGGCGGCAGCGCCGACAACCACTGCCGCGCGTCCAGCCAGCCCATGTCCAGGCCGTTGGCATGCAGATACGCCGCACCGATGGTGGAAGACAGCAATTCGCCCTGCCCCAGCACCTCGGCCTGCCAATCGAGCGTGCGCGTTGCGGCGCGCGCATCGGCAAGCAAGGCATGCAACGCGGCCAGCCGCTCGCCCAGCACCGTCTGTGCATCGAGCTCGAGCTCGGCAACGAACTCGCGATGACGCTGCTCCAGCGCGGCCACGCGCTGCGCGCTGTCGGCAGCGCCATCGGCAATGGCCGTGAGCTCGTTGGTCACGCCCGACAATGCAGACACCACCACCAGCACGCGGCCGCCGGTGTCGTTCGCCCGTTTGCCCGCCAGTTTTCCAATCGTGTCCCAGCGATGACGACGCGACACCGAAGTGCCGCCGAACTTGAGGACGATCCAACGATCGGTAGAGTGGGGAGCTGACATGGAGTAGGCGTTTGAGATTGGGGGGGGAAAGCCGGTATGCCGGGCAGAACCCCCGATTCTACTGCCAATATCTCTCTCATGACCCCGCCAGCGGTCGCAGTCGCACAGCCTGGCTCCACCACGCCGAGACGGTTCGCGCTGCAACCATCGGCATCCGCATCCGCCATCGAGATCGCACCCGCATGAGCAAACATCGCTATCTGCAACTGGATGTCTTCGCCAGCCGCACCGGCAGCGGCAACCCGCTGGGCGTGGTGTTCGACGCGGCTGCCTTGTCGAGCGAACAGATGCAGCAGATCGCCGCATGGCTGAACCTGTCGGAGACGATCTTTTTCCTGCCGGTCAGCGTGCCGGACGCCGACTACCACATCCGCATCTTCACCCCGCGCGCGGAACTGCCGTTCGCCGGCCACCCCAGCGTGGGTGCGGCGTGGGCCGCGGCCACCCACGGGCTGACCGGCTTCAAGGCCGACGGCCGCCTGCGCCAGCAGTGCGCGGCCGGCGTGCTGCCGGTGGAGGTCTTCGACCGACACGGCGCCCTGCAGGTCCGGCTGCGCGCACCGCGTGCGCGCGTGGTGGCGGCCGGCGACAGCCACGCAGCGGCAGTGCACGCCGCCTGCGCCGGGTTGCGCACGGCCCCGCATCCGGCAGCGCTGTGGAACAACGGCCCCACTTGGTGGCTGCTGGAACTGGCCGATGCCGATGCGGTGCGGCAGGCCGTGCCCGATCTCGCCGCGATCACCCGCCTGACCCAGGCCAGCGCGGCCACCGGCTTGGCCATCTACGCGCCCGTCGATGGCGGCATCGAAGACCTGGTCGTGCGCGCGTTCTGCCCCGGCGATGGCATCCCGGAAGATCCGGTTACCGGCAGCGCCAATGCGTGCATCGCCTCACGCCTGCACGGCGAGGGACGCCTGCCGGGCGAGGGCTCGCGCTATGTCGCCAGCCAGGGCCGTGAGGTCGGCCGCGACGGACGCATCCAGGTGGAACTGGACGATCAGGGCGAGGTTTGGATCGGCGGAACGACGCTGCAGGTGATCGACGGCCGCATCGATTGGTAAGCTGCCGCGCCCTGCCCGCGGATCGCCCCTGATGACCACCCGCCGTTTCCTGCAACTGGATGTGTTCTCCGCCCGCCCCGGCAGCGGCAACCCGCTGGCAGTGGTGCTGGATGCGCAGGGACTGGACGATGCCGCCATGCAGGCCATTGCGCGCTGGACCAAGCTGCCGGAGACCACCTTCGTGTTCCCTGCGGCCGATGCACACAGCAGTTACCGGTTGCGCATGTTCTCCCCGCAAAAAGAGGTCCCGTTCGCCGGTCACCCCAGCGTGGGCACGGCGCATGCGGTGCTCGACGCCGGGCTGGCCGCGCCCGACGACGGCCTGCTGGTGCAGGACGGCATCGCCGGGCAGTTGCCGCTGCGGGTGGAGCAGATCGATGGCCACCGCAGCATCGCCATCCGCACGCCCCGCGCCCGCGTTGCCGAACAGGTCACTGCCGACGACCCGCGCCTGCACGCTGCGCTGCATGGCTGGCCGCTCGGCAGCCTGCCACCCGCGCTGATGGACGGTGGCCGCACCTGGTGGGTAGTTGAACTGGCCAGCGAAACCGCCTTGCGCAGCCTGCAACCGGACTGGGACGCGATTGCCGCGCTGGCCGAATCCACCGGCAGCATGGGCGTGTTCGCCTATGCGCGCGCCGCGACCGCAGGCAGCTACGACCTGGCCGTGCGCGCGTTCGTCGGTAACGGACGGCGCTTCGAGGACGCCGCCTCCGGCGCGGCCAATGCCGTGCTGGCCGCATGGCTGGACAGCCGCCATGCGCTGCCTGGCAGTGGCCGCCGCTATGTGGTCAGCCAGGGCCGCGAAATCGGTTTCGATGCCTTGCTGGAGCTGCGCATCGACAGCAACGGCGACGTGTGGTCCGGCGGCCAGGTGCAGACGGTGATTCGCGGGACCTTGGACTGGCGTTGAGCTGTGGGCTGCAGGGCTCCCGACACAAAAAACGCTGCGGTCTCCCGCAGCGTTTTTTTTCAAACAGCCCAGACCCAGTCGATCAGTCGGGGCGTACGTCCACACGCACGCGGATCCGGTCGCCCGGGTTGTAATCGCTACGCGTGTGATACGTGCGGCCACCGTATTCGTAAGTCACGTCGTAGCCGTCAACGCGTTCGCGCGTGGTGCGGTAGGACACCGGCTCGCAGACGCTGACGTTGCCGCGATAGGTGCGGTTGTTGGCCTCGTAGATCGAGCGGCCCGCGGCCACGCCGGCCATGGTGCCGACAGCGGTACCCACCAGCCGGCCATTGCCGCCACCGACCTGGCTGCCCAGCACCGCGCCGGCGATACCGCCGATCACGCTCGCCACGCCGCGACCGGAATTGGGCGAGGCATAGCCCCCCTCATTGCGATAGTAGCCATCATTGCTGGTGTAGTAGCCATCGGACGGCCGGTTGTAGCAGCGCTCACTGCTGCGTTCGTTGTAGGAGTCCGACACGATGATCGGATCCACGCGCACCACCCGCGCGTATTCGTAACGACCGTCCTCGTAGCCGCCGCGATAGGTGTCGCGGTAGCCGCTGTCGTAGCGCTGCGCCGTTGCGTTGCCCGCTACGGCCAGACCCATTACCAGAGCACCAAGCACAAGAGTTTTCATTGCGGCAGCTTCACAGGGAGGACACGCTGCCGATGCTCGGCTCGCGGCAGTGAAACCGCCCTGAACCGAGCTGGCCCTGCAAAGCCCTATTCAGGTTTCCGCCAGCTGCATGGCGCCGGCGCGCGCGCCAGCGCCATGCACGCGTAGGGCATCAGTTGGAGAACTCGGTCTCCAGACTGATCGGCACTGCGCTCAATGCCTTGGACACCGGGCAATTTTTCTTGGCGGTATCGGCCAGCTCCCGAAACCTGGCTTCATCGATGCCGGGCACCACGGCGGTGAGCTTGAGGCGGATCTGCGACAGCTGCGGGCCGCCTTCCATCGATAGATCCACGTCCGCGCGCGTGTCCAGCGAGGACGGCGGGAAGCCCGCTTCGCTCAGCTGCGCCGACAGCGCCATGGTGAAGCAACCCGCGTGCGCAGCGGCAATGAGCTCTTCCGGATTGGTGCCCTTCTCATCGCCGAAGCGGCTGCTGAAGGCGTAGCGGGTGTTGTCCATCAAGCCGCTCTGCGGCGTGCTGAGCTGACCCTTGCCGGTCTTGAGGTCGCCTTCCCAGTGTGCGGTGGCGTGACGTGAAATACCCATTGCGATCTCCTGCGATGAAAGGGACCTCACGATAGGGGAGCGGGTGTTACGTGGTGGTGCTGGGATTCGGGAATCGGGATTCGGGAATCGTAAGAGCGGATCGCGGGGCGCGGCCGGTGGGAAGCGGCGGTGTCTTCCGCTCACAGGACTTTGCATCGGGCGCGACCACGCAGCAGAGCGTGAGTGCATCCAGCGAAGCTGTTCGCACCTTCGCAATCGAAGATCACACATCGGAAGCGGCCGCGTTGGGGCTGTTAGCCGAGCAGGGTTTCCAGCACGGCCATGCGCACCGCCACGCCGTTGGCAACCTGGCGCAATACGCACGATTGCGCGCCATCGGCGACTTCGTCGGTGATTTCCACGCCGCGATTGATCGGGCCCGGATGCAGCACCGCCGCATCGCGGCCGGCGCGCGCCAGGCGTTCGCGGGTGAGGCCGTAGTCGCTGTGGTACTGCTCCAGCGAGGGCACCAGGCCTTCTTCCATGCGCTCGCGCTGCAGGCGCAGCATCATCAGCGCATCGGCGCCTTCAAGCATCGCATCGAAGTCCTGGCCGACCACGCAACCGTCCAGCATGTCGTCATCGGGCAGCAGGCTGGCCGGGCCGCAGACGCGGATCTCGCCAGCGCCCAGCGTGCGCAAGGCATGCAGGTCCGAGCGCGCCACGCGCGAGTGCTTCACGTCGCCCACGATGACGACCTTGAGCCTGGAAAAATCAGTGCCCTTGGCCTGGCGCAGGGTGAGCATGTCGAGCAGGCCCTGGGTGGGATGCGCACTACGCCCGTCGCCTGCATTGATCAGCGCGGTGCCCTCGCCCGCAGCTGCGGCCAGCGCTTCCACCGCGCCGTCGTCGGGATGGCGCACCACGAAGCCGCGCACGCCCATCGCTTCGAGATTCTTCAAGGTGTCGCGTGCGGTTTCGCCCTTGCGGGTGGACGAGGTGGATGCATCGAAATTGAGCACGTCCGCGCCCAGCCGCTGCGCCGCCAGATGGAAGGAGCTGCGCGTGCGCGTGGAGGGTTCGAAGAACAGCGTGCACACCGCGGTGCCGGCCAGCACGCTGCGCTTGCCGACGCGACCCACCGCGGCATCGCGGATCTGGCCGGCGCGGTCGAGCAGTTGCAGCAGCGTGGCGCGCGGCAATCCTTCCAGGGTGAGCAGGTGACGCAAACGTCCATTCGAATCGAGTTGCATGGCAGTCATCGCAGGTCAGGAATCAGGGAAGAAGAGTGGCCTGGTCGGGCGCGGCCAACCAGCGTTCGACGATCACGGCCGCAGCCATCGCATCCAGTGCCTCGGCATCGCGGCGACGCTTGCGCCCATCGGCACGCTCGCGCGCGAAACGCTGCGCGGCCTCGACCGAACTGGAGCGCTCATCGATCAACACCACCGGCAGCGCATAGCGCTCGCGTAGCTGGCGGGCGAATGCATGGGCACGCTTGCGCGCAGGCTGGTCCTTGTCGTCCAGGGTGAGCGGATCGCCGACCACCAGGCCGTCGGGACGCCACTGCTTGTGCACGCGATCCAATGCCACCCAGTCCGGGCCGCCGGCATGCACGTTGATCACCGCCACCGCGCGGGCGCCTGCACCCAACGCGGTGCCGACCGCCACGCCGATCCGGCGCGACCCCACGTCGAAGCCCAGCACCGTGCCATCGGGGCGGATGGTGCCCGCCTCAGGCATGCCCGGAATAATCCGTCAGCCGGAACAGATCCACGCCGATACGACCGGCGGCCGTCTGCCAGCGATCTTCCAGGGCGGTATCGAACAGCACGTTGGCATCGGAGGGCGCGGTCAGCCAGCTGTTCTCGCCCAGCTCGAATTCCAGCTGCCCCGCCCCCCAACCTGCACAGCCCAGCGCCACCAGCGCATTGCGCGGGCCTTCGCCGGCAGCCATGGCTTCGAGGATGTCGCGCGAGGTGGTCAGGAACACACCCTGCCCCACTTCCAGGCTGGAATCCCATTCGCGCGCATCGTCGTGGATGACGAAGCCGCGCTCCGGGTGCACCGGCCCGCCATTGAGTACGATCTGCTCGCACAGCTGCGCGTCTTCGGTTTCGATCCCCATCTGCGACAGCACTTCGCCCAAGGTGTACTCGGACGGGCGATTCACCAGCACGCCCATCGCGCCGTTCTCGTCGTGCTGGCAGATCAGCGCGACGCTGCGTGAGAACGTGGGGTCGGACAGCGCCGGAAGCGCGATCAGCAGTTGGTTGGCCAGAGGCGTGGGCAAAACGGACATGGCCGCATTCTAGCCGTTCGCTTCGCCGCGCGCAGAGCCGCTGCCATACTGGGCCTTGCCGGCGCCGGAAATGCACGATGCCGCCGATGCGGCTGCCTTCGCGGTGGCCCGCATGCGGTACCCGACCGACGCGTTCAGCTTGATCACGGTGCATGCCACGTGCAGCGCCGCCGAAGCGTTGCGGCGGCGCAACGGCATCGCGCCTTCGGCGCCACGGCTGCTCGCCCACCGTGGCAGCGACTGGCAAGCCTCGCCCCACAACCACAGGCCCCCCATGAGCGGTTATTGCAGCATCGCCCCAGGCCATCCGGTCCATGGCCACTACCACGATCACGAGTACGGCTTTCCGCAGCGCGACGAACGCGAGTTGTTCGAGCGGCTGGTGCTGGAGATCAACCAGGCCGGACTGAGCTGGGAAACCATCCTGCGCAAGCGCGTCAATTTCCAGAAGGCCTACGACGGCTTCGACGTGGACACTGTTGCGGCATATGCCGACCAGGACATCAGCAGGTTGATGGGCGATGCCGGCATCATCCGCAACCGTCTCAAGGTGCTGGCGGCCATCCACAACGCACAGGTCATCCAGGCGCTACGCGCCACGCACGGCGGCTTCGCGCAGTGGCTGGACGCCCACCACCCGCTCGACAAACCGGCCTGGGTCAAGCTGTTCAAGAAGACCTTCCGTTTCACCGGCGGCGAAATCACCGGCGAGTTCCTGATGAGCCTGGGCTACCTGCCCGGCGCACATCATGCCCGGTGTCCGGTGTTTGCGCAGATCCGGGCACTGGCGCCGCCCTGGCTGCAGGCGCAGAAGCCGGCGAAGACGCGCACGGTCCAGCGCGGCTAGACACCTCTTGCACGGCGCACGCGAAATGCTCGTGCGTATGGCTATTCGCATCGGCATTTCCGGTTGGCGTTATGTACGCTGGCGCGGCACGTTCTATCCGGTTGGCCTGGCCCAGCGGCGCGAGCTCGAATACGCCGCGGGCTGCTTTCCCAGCGTGGAAATCAATGGCTCCTTTTATTCGCTGCAGCGCCCGGACAGCTTCCAGCGCTGGCATGACGAAACGCCCGAGGACTTCGTGTTTTCGGTCAAGGGCCCGCGCTTCATCACCCATATGAAGCGCCTGCGCGATTGCGAGCAGGCGCTGGCCAACTTCTTCGCTTCCGGAATATTGCGGCTGGGCGCCAAACTGGGCCCGATCCTGTGGCAGCTGCCGCCGACACTCCGGTTCGATGCCGCGCTGCTGGACGCATTTCTAGGCAGCCTGCCGCGCGATAGCCAGGCCGCGTTGGCGCAGGCGCGCAAACGCGATACCGCGCTGATGCAAGGGCGCAGCGCCCTGGCGATCGATCGCCAGCGGCCGATCCGTCACGCATTGGAAGTGCGTCACGACAGCTTCTGCGATCCAGCCTGCATGCGCCTGCTGCGGCGTCACAAGGTCGCGGTGGTGGTTGCCGACACCGCAGGGAAATTCCCATACCTGGAGGACGTCAGCGCCGATTTCGTCTATGTGCGTCTGCATGGCGATGCGCAGTTGTACGCCAGCGGCTACAGCGACACCGCACTGGATCGCTGGGCAGCACGCATCGCCGCGTGGGCCGGCGGAGCCGAACCGCACGATGCAGCCCGTGTCGGTGCAACCGCCCGCAAACGCTCGATGCGCGATGTGTACTGTTATTTCGACAACGACATGAAGGTGCATGCGCCGTTCGATGCGCGCGGGTTGATGCAACGGCTGCAGTTGCCTACCGATTGCCCGGCACGCGAAAACATCGAGGACCGCTGACAAACGACGGCGCGTGGCCGGGCGGGCTGGCCGGCGCACGGAAGGCGGCATGCATCGCTGGCACGCTGCGGCTGCGGGGGAGCCGCAGCGCCCACTGACAGCTGCCTGCGACGTCGTGTTCGCGGCTCCCAGACGTGCCATGCGGGCGATCTTCGGCCCGCGTCACACGCCCATATACCGGTGCGGGCGGTGATTGAACATCAGCACCAGACTCAGCATCAGCGCGCCGATCGCCGAATACAGCACCTTGTCCGGCTTCAAGACGAAAAACGCCACCAGCATCAGCATCGCGTCGAAGCTCATCTGCACCTTGCCCGCGCTCCAGCCGCGCTCGCGCTGCAGGTAGACCGCCAGGATGCCGATGCCGCCCAGGCTGCCGCGGTGGCGAATGAAGAACAGGATGCCCAGGCCGGACAGCGCACCGCCGACGATGGCCGAAAACGCGGTGCTCATATGCGCGTAATCGGCCCAGCGCGGCAGCAGATTGGTCAGCGCGCCGCAGGCAGCGACCGCCGCGAACGTCTTCAGGGTGAATTCCCAGCCCATCCGGCGCACGCTCAACCAGTAGAACGGCAGGTTGACCAGCACGAACACCAGGCCGAAATTCCAGTCCAGCGCGTAGTGCAGCAAGAACGCCACACCCGCCATGCCGCCGATCATCAACCCACCCTTGGCGAAGATCGCAAGGCCCAGCGAAGCCACCAACGTTGCCAGCACCATTCCCTGCACGTCCTCGGCCACCGAGTGGTGATACGCGTGATCGTCGGCCGCGGTGCCGGCCGAATCCGGCGGTGGCGTCAACGGGCCGGACGTGACCACGGCGCCGTCATCGGGCAACGGCTCTTGCTCCGGACGCAGATCGGAATCGGGAAGGCTCACGGGTATGGCGACTGCAGTGGGGTGCGCTATTAGACACTATCGGCCGCCCTGGTTACATCTGAAACCGGGCGGCCGCTGGCTGCCGACCTCACCGAACCTCGGCAATCTCCACGCCATCCAGCCCCTGTGCCAGGGTCTTGGCATCGCCGCCCTGGGAGAGCTTGATGCGCAGACGTACTTCATTCTGCGAGTCCGCGTAGCGCAGCGCGTCTTCGTAGCTGATTTCACCGGCCTGGTAGAGCTCGAACAGGCTCTGGTCGAAGGTGCGCATGCCCAGGTTGGTGGACTCCTTCATGATCTCCTTGAGCTTGTGGATCTCGCCGTCGCGGATGTAGTCCTGCACCAGCGGCGTGCCCAGCATGATTTCCATCGCCACGCGGCGGCCGCGGCCGTCCGGGGTCGGAATCAGCTGCTGCGCGACCACGCCCTTGAGGTTCAGCGACAGATCCATCAACAGCTGGTTGCGGCGATCTTCCGGGAAGAAGTTGATGATGCGGTCCATCGCCTGGTTGGCGTTGTTGGCGTGCAGCGTGCACAGCACCAGGTGGCCGGTTTCGGCGAAGGCGATGGCGTGGTCCATGCCCTCGCGGGTGCGCACCTCGCCGATCATGATCACGTCCGGCGCCTGGCGCAGGGTGTTCTTCAGCGCATTCTCCCAGCTGTCGGTATCGATGCCGACTTCGCGCTGGGTGATGATGCAGCCCTCGTGCTTGTGCACGAATTCGATCGGGTCCTCGATGGTGATGATGTGCCCGGTGGAATTCTGGTTGCGGTAGCCGATCATCGCCGCCAGCGAGGTCGATTTACCGGTACCGGTGGCGCCGACGAAGATGATGATGCCGCGCTTGGTCATCGCCAGCGTCTTGATCACCGGCGGCAGGCTCAGTTCTTCCACGGTGGGAATGCGCGTCTCGATCCGGCGCAGCACCATGCCCACCTGGTTGCGCTGGTAGAAGCAGCTGACACGGAAACGCCCGACCCCGGACACGCCGATGGCGAAGTTGCACTCGTGGGTCTTTTCGAACTCCTCGCGCTGCGCCGGCGTCATCACGTTCAGCACCAGGTCGCGGCTCTGCTGCGCGGTCAACGGCGTCTGCGTGATCGGGCTGATCTTGCCATGCACCTTGATCGCCGGCGGCATGCCGGAGGTGATGAACAGATCCGACGCCTTCTGATGCGCCATCAGCTTGAGGAAGGAGGTGAAGTCGATGGTGCTCATGGCGTGCTCCCTCGGAGCCGGGAATGGAGAATCGAGAATCGGGAATTGGAGGAGCCGGGCAACGGACTCGGTGACGGGAACCGCCTTTACGATTCCCCATTCCCGATTCCCTATTCCCGAATCACTCGAATATCCGCTTGTCCTTGGCGTACTCGCGCGCCTGGTTGCGCGTGATCAGGCTGCGCTTGACCAGGTCCTGCAGATGCTGGTCCAGGGTCTGCATGCCGTATTGCTGGCCGGTCTGGATCGCCGAATACATCTGCGCCACCTTGTCCTCGCGGATCAGGTTGCGGATGGCCGGGGTGCCGACCATGATTTCCCAGGCCGCAGTGCGGCCGCCGCCGACCTTTTTCAGCAGCGCCTGCGAAATCACCGCGCGCAGCGACTCGGACAGCATCGAGCGTACCATCGGCTTTTCGCCGGCCGGGAACACGTCGATGATGCGGTCGATGGTCTTGGCCGCCGAGCTGGTATGCAGGGTGCCGAACACCAGGTGGCCGGTTTCCGCGGCGGTCAGCGCCAGGCGAATGGTCTCCAGGTCGCGCAATTCGCCGACCAGGATGATGTCCGGGTCTTCGCGCAGTGCCGAGCGCAGCGCTTCGTTGAAGCCGTGCGTGTCGCGGTGCACTTCGCGTTGGTTGATCAGGCACTTCTGCGAGGTGTGCACGAATTCGATCGGATCCTCGACGGTGAGGATGTGGCCGTATTCGTTCTTGTTGATGTAGTCGATCATGCCGGCCAGCGTGGTCGACTTGCCCGAACCGGTCGGGCCGGTCACCAGGATCAGACCCTGCGGCTGGTCGATCAGCTGGCGGAAGATCGGCGGGCAGCCCAGGTCTTCCAGCGTCAGCACTTCGGAGGGAATGGTACGGAACACCGCACCGGCACCGCGGTTCTGGTTGAACGCATTGACACGGAAGCGTGCCAGCGAGGGAATCTCGAACGAGAAATCGACCTCGAGGAATTCTTCGTAGTCGCGCCGCTGCTTGTCCGACATGATGTCGTACACCAGCGCGTGCACCTGTTTATGGTCCAGCGCCGGAATATTGATGCGACGGACATCGCCATCGACACGGATCATCGGCGGCAGCCCTGCAGACAGGTGCAGGTCCGATGCCTTGTTCTTGACAGAAAACGCCAATAGTTCAGCGATATCCATGCGCTGCTTTTCCCCTAGGCTGCGATTGGAAGGTACTCCCCGGCCGGCAGTATAGCGTTCTGGCAGCGCGCGGGAAGCGGGCGGACGCCGGTTCAGGCCGGCAGACCGGTGCAGGGCTGAAGGCGTTGTTGTCCGGGCATGAGCGGCATGGCGCCTGGCTGTATCCGGACCTGGGCGCCGCCGACGACACCCGGCAACAGCCGCACATGTGCGCAAACCTTCCACCTGCCCCGTCTGCGTGCCTGTCCACCTCCTTTATATAGGCGGCCGGACGCTGCGCGCTGGAAGCCAGTCACCGGCAGCGGCACACTAGCGCCCCCGCCTTTGCTGGATGTCCCCGTGCCGGTTTCCTCGCTGCAGCAGATTCTCGATGCCATCCAGGCCGCGGCCGCCCAGCATGCCCGCGGCGACGTCCGCCTGCTGGCGGTCTCCAAGACCAAGCCTGCCGAGGCCATCGCCGCGCTGGCCGCGCAGGGACAGCGCGCATTCGGCGAAAACTACGTGCAGGAAGCCGAGACCAAGGTCGCCACGCTCCGCGCACTGGAGCTGGAATGGCACCTGATCGGCCACCTGCAATCCAACAAGGCCGAGCTGGCCAGCCGGTGCTTCGACTGGGTGCAGACCGTGGACCGCCCCAAACTGATCCCGCTGCTCGCGCGCCACCGCCCGGACGGCCGCGCACCATTGAATGTGCTGATCCAGGTCAACATCGACGATGAGCACAGCAAACACGGCTGCGCGCCGGAGGCGATCGACGCGCTGGCCGACGCCATCGCACTGCATCCTGCATTGCGCCTGCGCGGATTGATGGCCATCCCCGCCCCGTTTCCGGAAGCGGCGCGGCGCGCAGACGCGTTTACCCGCATGCAGCAGTTGTTCGAACAGCTGCAGCAGCGCTTCGCGCAGGTGGACACCTTGTCGATGGGCATGAGCTCGGATTTCACCGAAGCGATCGCGGCCGGCGCCACCATGGTGCGCGTGGGCACGGCGCTATTCGGTGCCCGCGTGCCCGCGCCCGACGCATCCGCCTGATCCGCGCTGCGCGAACGCACGCACCATCCATTCCTGCTCACTGGAGTTTCCAATGACCCTGCCTTCCGCGCCTGCGTCGTCCGCCAACGCCGGCTCCATCGCCTTCATCGGCGGCGGCAACATGGCGCGCAGCCTGATCGCCGGACTGACACGGCAGGGCGTGCCGGCTGCCCGCATCCGCGTCGCCGAGCCAGTTGCCGACCTGCGCGCGGCGCTGTCGCGCGATTTCGGCGTGCAGACGCTGGACAACGCATGCGAGGCCGCCGATGGCGCGCAGACGTGGGTGCTGGCGGTCAAGCCACAGGTGATGGCGTCGGTTTGCGCGCAGCTGGCCGATCTCGCCCAGGCCCGGCAGCCGCTACTGGTCTCGATCGCCGCTGGCATCACCGCAACGCAATTGCAGCGCTGGTGCGGCGGCGAGGTGGCCGTGGTCCGCGCAATGCCCAATACCCCTGCCCTGCTCGGTGCCGGCGTCACCGGCCTGTACGCCACTGCACGCGTCTCCCAGACCCAGCGCGCGCAGGCAACCGAATTGCTGCAGAGTGCCGGCGTCACCGTGTGGATCGACGAGGAGACACAGATGGATGCGGTAACGGCCGTTTCCGGCAGCGGGCCGGCCTACGTGTTCCTGCTGGCCGAAGCGATGGAAGCGGCGGCGCAGGCGCAGGGACTGCCGGCCGACACCGCCCGCACGCTGGTTCTGCAGACCCTGTTGGGCGCCTCGCGCATGCTTACCGAATCGGGCGAGGCACCCGAGGTACTGCGGCGTCGGGTGACCTCGCCCAACGGCACCACGCAGGCGGCCATCGAGACATTTCAGGCCGGTGGTTTCGAAGCGCTGACTGCACAGGCCATTGCCGCAGCCACCGAACGCGGCCGTGGCCTGTCGGCTGCCAACGATTAGGCGAGCTGTGCCTGCTGCACGGCGTGCGGTCGATGCAAACGCGCAGCAACGCGCTGTCCCGGAGCAAGCATCGGTCGGCCGCGTTCCTGGAAGCAGAGCCGCGGCGCGCTGCGGGCTCGCAGCGCAATGGCGCGATGCCGCCACCGAACTGCAGCGCCCTCATGCACCGCGCATGCGGACAGTGCAATCGATGCCAATCGATGCCATCGGCCATCAAGGCACTGACACCGTGGCCCGGCCTGCGCGCATCCGCGCAAACGCGCGCATGCGCGCGCAACCTGCCTGCTGCTTTGCGTCAGATGCGACGCGAACCTGTGCGCGGTGTGTGTTGCGCACGCTGTTTTGTACGCGTTCTACGCCGCTGGTGAACGAATCCCGGTCGAAAGACGCTTTTTTTCGGCCGTTTCATCGTTTGCCTATTGGCGGCGCGCAGCAGTTGCCCTACATTTCGCGTTGCCGACCGGGTCGGCAGACCCAACACCACCAACGAATACGGAACGCATAACTCATGGCAAAAACCGCCGCTAAGAAGGCTGCCCCCAAGAAGGCAGTGAAAAAGGTCGCCGCCACCAAGACCGCAAAGCCGGCCAAGGCCGCTACCAAGACCGCCGCGCCGAAGCCGATCAAGGAAGCCCTGAGCAAGACCGGCCTGGTCGCGCACATCGCCGAATCCACCCAGCTGGCTCCGAAGGACGTCCGCGCCGTGCTGGCGTCGCTGGAAGCCGCTGCGCATTCCTCGCTCAACAAGAAGGGTGCAGGCAGTTTCACCCTGCCGGGCATGCTGAAGCTGACCGCCGTGCACGTGCCGGCCAAGCCGAAGCGCAAGGGCATCAACCCGTTCACCAAGGAAGAGCAGACCTTCCCGGCCAAGCCTGCCAGCTTCAAGGTCAAGGCTCGCCTGCTGAAGAAGCTGAAGGACGCCGCGCTCTGATCGAGCGCGCATCCGGTGTCATCGAGACGGCCTTCGGGCCGTCTTTTTTTTTGCGCAGTTCCAGGAGCGGCACCCAACACGTAGCGAGCGGTCGCCAGGTGGGTGCGGACGGCGCGCAGAATCGGAGTTGTACGCGTGGCACATGCCGCACCGAGCACCGGCCGCGCCCGCCTGGCAGTGCGCGCAGCAGGTTCGTGAGCTGCTCTAAACGTCATGGCAGCGCCGCACCACACGCCACTCATCACCGCTCGCCTACCCTGACCGACATCCCCCCCCCGAAAATCATCATCCGTGCCATCTGCATCTCCCACATCAAGCCCCGCACGCAGGCTTCGCCGCCGTCTGCTGTGGATCGCCGCGCTGTGCGTCCTGGCGGTCGGTGCGCGCTGGGCGTGGCAGCTGCCGGTGGCCGACCGACTCCGCACCACCTGGGAACTGTCGCAGATGCCGGCACCGCAGGCGCTGCGGATTCCGGTGCACAACGTACGTGCCCGGCAGATCGCCGACACGTTCGGCGCGCCACGGGGACGCGACCGCACGCACGCCGGGGTCGACATCTTCGCGCCACGCGGCACACCGGTGGTGGCATCGACGCATGGCGTGGTCAGCGCGATCGGCGATCGCGGCCTGGGCGGCAAGCAGGTCTGGGTACTCGGCCCGGCGATGGAGCGACACTATTACGCGCACCTGGACGACTGGGCGGCAGGCTTGGCGGTAGGCGACGTGGTCGAGCCCGGCACGCCGCTTGGCATGGTTGGCACCACCGGCAACGCGCGCGGCACGCCGCCGCATCTGCACTATGGTGTGTATGGGCGCAACGGTGCGTACGATCCGCTGCCGCTGCTACGCAAAACCGCGCCTTCGCCGGCCGACTGAGCGTGCTGGAACACTGCGTCATGGCCTGCGCTATCGAGCGCGCCGCGGGCTGCGCCTATGGTGGCCTCATCCCGAAGTGACGCGACCACCATGTCCCGAAAACGCTATCGCATTACGGTCACGCCCATCGAAAACGACGGCCGCCCCTGCGACGACCGCTGCACCATCGAGTTCGAACAGCGCTCGCGCGCCGACTGGATGCGCCTGCTCGAGGAATTGCACCTGCGCCGCGACCTCAGCAGCGATGAGTGCGCTGCACTGACGGTGGGATCGCAACTGCTAGAAGACCTGGCCGCGCGCCCACGCGCGCAGCCCAGCGACGCGTTGGACGCGTTGCGGCCCAGGCTGCAGTTGCTGCTGGAGCGCCTGCAACGCGTGCACCCCGGGCCCTGAGCGCGCAGCTGGCTGCATGGCACCGTTACACTGCGCGCTTCGGGGACGGAGAGGCGCCATGCGCTGGGTCACCATTGCCATATCGCTAGCCGCACTTGCCGGTTGCAGTTGTCAGCGCAGCGCAGATCACCAGATCGACGCGGCCACGCCCGCGTCGACGGCGACCACGTCGCCCCCACCGGCAGATGCGGCTGATCGCCGTGTCTCGGCACCATCTGCGGCCGACGCGCTCGCCGCTGCGCAAGCGCGTACCGACCTGACCGAAGCAGGCGCCACCGTGCAACGCTACCTGGGCGCCCTGCCCGGCTCAGCACGTGCCGATGCCGATGCACTGTGGACAGGCGGGCGTCCGCCACCGGTGCCGGATGACGCCGTCCTGCGGGCGATGACCGACATCCAGTCGATGCGGATCAACAACGACCCGCCGGTCCTGCTGGACCCGGGCAACCCGCAGCGACGGATCGAAGTGCCGGTGCGCATCATCGTGCGCAGCGCATCCGGAACGCAGCAGCTGGTTGGCGCGTATCGCCTGCAACCGCGCGCAGGCAGCAACACCCTGGAGATCTACTCGGCCACGCTGCACCCGGTACTGCGCTAACCCGTGGTTCACCGACACGGGCTAAGGTTGTCTCACCCGTTGCCGGAGTCACTCGATGAAACTGCGTTCGCTTGCCGGATCCGCGCTCGCCCTTGCCTTGGCACTGCCTGTCAGCGGCGCGTGGGCGGCGCCACAGATCCAGGGACACCAGATCAGCGTGCAGGCCAGCGATCTGCAGCAGTATCTAGGTGGCCGCTTCCCGCAGACGCATGACGCGCTCGGCGGGCTGATCGAAATGACGGTCAGCAACCCGGCGCTGTCGCTGCCGCCAGGCGACCGGATGAAGATGGCGTTCGACCTGGCGGTTGCCACCGCAGGCGCTGCGCCGGCGCCGGTTGGCAATGTCACCTTGACCAGTGCGCTGCGTTACGACACTGCCAAGCAAGGCATTTACCTGGACCAACCCAGCATCGACGATTTCCGCCCGGCCAACGCCGGTGCGAAGCTCGACCACAGTACCCGTCAGCTGCTCAATACCTGGCTGGCCGACTATGCGCGCAAGGAACCGATCTACCGCATCGACCCGGCGATCGCTGCCGTCATGGGCGCGGTGCAGGTGGAGTCGGTGGGAATCCAGAACGGGCGCGTGGCCGTCAACTTCAACCAGAACATCGAGCAACTGGTGCCGGCGGCGGCGCTATCGGGAAAATAGGCTGCTCGCATCATGTGTGAACCAGGCAAGACCGCCAGGTGCGACGCAACAAGCGCCTACACGAAGGCCCGACGCGATAGCGCCGGGCCTTCCCTCAACAGATGCATGCGTATGCCATCAGTGCCTTTGCAACTTCAGCCTTACGCAGTCAGCGCTTTGGCAACCGCGGCGCTGAAGGCGGGAATGTCATCAGGCTTGCGACTGGTGATCAACTGACCGTCCACCACCACTTCTGCGTCCTGCCAGCGCGCGCCAGCGTTGCTCAGATCGGTCTTGACCGACGGCCACGACGTGACATTACGGTCGCGAACCAGGTCGCTTTCCAGCAACAGCCACGGCCCATGGCAGATCGCGGCAACCGGCTTGTTCGCCGTGGCACATGCACGAATGAAGCTGATCGCCTGCGCATCGGTACGCAAGGTATCGGGATTGAGCACACCGCCGGGCAGCACCAGCGCGTCGTAGTCTTGCGCCGTCGCCTTGTCCAGCGCACGGTCCACCGCCACCGACTGGCCCCAATCGGTGTGATCCCAGGCGCGGATCTTGTCCGCATCGCCCGGCGCGATCACCTCGACCTTGGCGCCCCAGGATTCCAGCAGGCGCTTGGGTTCCAGCAGTTCGGACTGTTCGAAGCCATCGGTGGCCAGCACCGCGATGGTCTTGCCAGAGAGCGAATACGACATGGGTAGGCTCCTTACTGAAAGAAGCCCGCACCGTAGGCAGCGTGGCGTTGCGCACCCGTGAACCGATGTATGCGTCGCGTCAGCGCGCAACGCGCCTGCACAGGCTCAGCGCTTGGGCTGCAGCATCGTGCCGGTGCAGTTCTTGGAGCCGCAACGGCATTCCCAGATCTTCTTCAGCCGTGGCGTATGCCGTTCACTCAGGGTGATGCCGTAGTTATAGGTCAGCTCTTCGCCGGGCTTGATGGCGCGCTTGGCCTCGATGAAGATCTTGTCCTTGCTGCGGTCATCACCCTCGGCCTCCTCGATCACCGCTTCGCAATTGGGATTGCAGCTGTGGTTGATCCAGCGCGCGACATTGCCCTCGTAGTTGGCATCCAGGACGTAATCGTCGCTGAGCGTAAACAGGAAGGTGTGCCCACTCTCCACATCGCCAGTGTCGTCGGCATCCACTTCGGCATGCGTGCGCAGGCGGCCCTTGTACTGGATGATCCGCTCACCCTTGCGGAGCGGGGCGAGGGCGAACATGCCGTTGCCGTGGATACGTGACTTGCGGGCGGCAACTTTGCGCGACATGTAAGGGTCCGGTGATGGGGCCGCTCATTGTGACTGCAGCGCGCCCGGGCGCCAAGCACAAGCGCGCCAACGCCGGCAATGGAGTGCGCTTGCTGCTGGCTGAACCGGGCGGTTGGCCCTGTTGCGCGCAAAAGCGTACAATTTCGGTCCGCTTTCGGATTTTCCCGCCCGCTCATGCTGCGCGTCACCAAACTCACCGATTACGCCACTGTCGTGCTGACCGTGCTGGCTGCACGCAGCGAGCAGGTGCTCAGTGCCAGCGAGCTGGCCGAGCAGGCCGGCCTGGAAGCGCCGACCGTGAGCAAGATCCTCAAGCCGTTGTCGCAGGCCGGCCTGGTCGAAGGCCTGCGTGGCGTACATGGCGGCTACCGGCTCGCGCGCGCGGCCAGCGAGATCACCCTGGTGGAAATCGTCGAGGCAATGGAAGGCCCGCTGGCGATCACCGAATGCAGCCAGGACCACAGCCAGTGCGGCATCGCGCAGACCTGCGGGGTGCGCTCCAACTGGCGCCTGATCAACGACGTGGTGGGCGATGCCCTGCGCCGCGTGACGCTGGCGCAGATGCTGCAGCCCCTCTCCCTCCCTGGCGACAGCCGCCGGCGTTCCATCGCCGCGCGCGTCGCGACCACCTGACCTGTAGGCAGCCCGATGGCCACCGAACTTGCTCCTCCGCAGAATGCGCAGATCCTCGAACGGCTGGGCCGGCGTTACGACGCCGGCTTCGTCACCGAGATCGAATCCGATTCGCTCCCGCCCGGCCTGGACGAAGATGTCATCCGTGCGCTGTCGGCCAAGAAAGACGAGCCGCAGTGGATGACCGACTGGCGCCTGGAGGCCTACCGTCATTGGCTGAAAATGCCGATGCCGGAGTGGGCGAAGCTGCAGATCGCGCCGATCGATTTCCAGGCGCTGAGCTATTACTCCGCACCCAAGGGCCCGAAATACGCCTCGCTGGACGAGGTGCCCAAGGAATTGCTGGACACCTACGACAAGCTGGGCGTGCCCCTGCACGAGCGCGCCAAGCTGGCCGGGGTCGCCGTGGATGCGGTATTCGATTCGGTCTCGGTCGGCACCACCTTCCGCAAGGAGCTGGCCGACAAGGGCGTGATCTTCTGTTCGATGTCCGAGGCCATCAAGGAGCACCCGGAGATCGTCAGGCAGTACCTGGGCAGCGTGGTGCCGGTCGGCGACAACTACTTCGCCGCGCTCAACTCGGCGGTGTTCTCCGATGGCAGCTTCGTGTTCATTCCCAAGGGCGTGCGCTGCCCGATGGAACTGAGTACCTACTTCCGCATCAATGCCGGCCATACCGGCCAGTTCGAGCGCACCTTGATCGTGTGCGAGGACAATGCCTATGTGTCGTACCTGGAAGGCTGCACCGCGCCGATGCGCGACGAGAACCAGCTGCATGCGGCGGTCGTCGAGCTGGTGACGCTGGAAGATGCAGAAATCAAGTATTCCACCGTGCAGAACTGGTACCCGGGCGACGAGGAAGGCCGCGGCGGCATCTACAACTTCGTCACCAAGCGTGCCGAATGCCGTGGCGCGCGCAGCAAGGTGACCTGGACCCAGGTCGAAACCGGCTCGGCGATCACATGGAAGTATCCGTCGTGCGTGCTGCTAGGCGACGATTCGGTGGGCGAATTCCATTCGGTCGCGCTGACCCACCACCGTCAGCAGGCCGACACCGGCACCAAGATGATCCACATCGGCAAGCGCACCAAGAGCAAGATCGTCAGCAAGGGCATCAGTGCCGGACGTGGCCAGAACACCTATCGCGGCCAGGTCAAGGTGGACCGCAATGCCGATGGCGCGCGCAACTACACGCAGTGCGATTCGCTGTTGATCGGCAAGCAATGCGGCGCGCATACCTTCCCTTATATCGAGGTGAAGAACCCGGGCGCCACCGTCGAGCACGAGGCCACCACCTCCAAGATCAGCGACGACCAGCTGTTCTATTGCCGCGCGCGCGGCATCAGCCAGGAAGATGCGGTGTCGCTGATTGTCGACGGCTTCTGCAAGCAGGTCTTCCGCGAACTGCCGATGGAGTTCGCGGTGGAAGCCAAGAAGCTGCTGGAAGTCTCGCTGGAAGGCAGCGTCGGCTGACGTTTATTCCTTCTCCCCCAGGGAGAAGGTGGCGCGAAGCGCCGGATGAGGGGCGCCAAGAAGATCCTCGAAAGATTGACCATGACAAACGCGTCGCCACGCGCCAGCCAGGGTGAATTGTCGAAGAGCTTCGGACGCTCACTTCAATGGCGCGTGGCGACGCGTTCATTAGTCGCTGAGGCTTTCAAGTTGCTTGCGGCGCCCCTCACCCCAACCCCTCTCCCGGCGGGAGAGGGGCTCAATCACTGGACACGACTATGCTCAACATTAAAAATCTCCACGCCAGCATCGCCGGCAAAGACATCCTCAAGGGCCTGTCGCTGGATATCCAGCCCGGCCAGGTGCACGCCATCATGGGGCCCAACGGCGCCGGCAAGTCCACGCTGGGCAATGTGCTGGCCGGGCGCGATGGCTACGAGGTCGGCGAAGGCAGCGTGCAGTTCGACGGCAAGGATCTGCTCGACCTGCCGCCGGAAGAACGCGCCGCCGCCGGCCTGTTCCTGGCCTTCCAGTACCCGGTGGAAATCCCCGGCGTCAACAACACCTATTTCCTGCGCGCCGCGCTCAATGCGCAGCGCAAGGCGCGTGGCGAAGACGAGCTGGATTCGATGCAGTTCCTCAAGCTGGTGCGGCAGAAGCTGGCCGTACTGCATCTGAAGGACGAGCTGTTGCACCGCGGCGTCAACGAAGGCTTCTCCGGTGGCGAGAAGAAGCGCAACGAGATCTTCCAGCTGGCCGTGCTCGAACCCAAGCTCGCCATCCTGGACGAGACCGATTCCGGCCTGGACATCGATGCGCTCAAGAGCGTGGCCGACGGCGTCAATGCGTTGCGTTCGCCGGAGCGCTCGTTCCTGGTCATCACCCACTACCAGCGCCTGCTCGACTACATCAAGCCGGACGTGGTGCATGTGCTGGCCGAAGGCCGCATCGTGCAGAGCGGCGGCCCGGAGCTGGCGCTGGAGCTGGAAAAGCATGGTTACCACTTCCTGAAGGACCGCGTGGTGCCCGAGGTTGCCGCCTGATGAGCGCGCTGCTTGATTCCCTGGCGCGTGGTTTCTGCGGTGATGACAGCCGCCGCGCCGAACTCGATGCCGCCCTGCACAGCGGCCTGCCCGGCCCGCGCGCCGAAGCATGGAAGTACACCTCGCTACGGCAACTGGAACGGCGCAGCTTCCAGCCCGCGCCGCTGGTACCGACGCTGATCGATGCCGCCGCGCTGGACGAGATTCCGTCGCCGCGTCTGGTCTTCGTCAACGGGCGGCCATCGCAGGCACTGAGCGATCTGTCGACCTTGCCCGATGGCGTGCAGCTGAGCACCTTGTCCGCGTTGCCGGCTGAAAGCGGCCAGGCGCAACAACTGCTCGGCCGACGCTTCGACGGCAGCGACGAGATCTTTGCCCGCCTCAATGCCGCACTCGCCGATGAAGGCGTGCTGGTACAGGTGCAGGACGCTGCGCAGATCGCGCTGCCGTTGCATCTGGTGTTCGTCAGCGTGGCCGGCGAACACGACCTGGCCTGGCATCACCGGCATTTGATCGAATTGCGTGCCGGCGCGTCGTTGAACGTGGTCGAACACCACCTGCATGTCGGCGATGCGGCGCACCTGGCCAACAGCTTGATGCATGTGCACCTGGCGCAGAACGCGGTGTTGTCGCATGCACGCGTGCAGGCCGACAGCGCGCAGGCGACCTCACTGCTGCGCACCGACGCCGTGCTCGCGCGCGATGCACGCTACCAGCGCGTGGATCTGGAACTGGGCGCCGGCTTGTCGCGGCACGAACTCAACGTGCGCCTGGAAGGCAGCAACGCCCGGCTCACCGCCAATGGCGTGCTGCTGGGCAATGGCCGCCGCCATGTCGACACCCGCCTGGGCATCGAACACATCGCCCGCGATACCGTCTGTGAGCTGGTATGGCGCGGCGTGGGGGCCGATCGCAGCCGCGTGGTCTTCCATGGCGGCATCCGCATCCGCCCCGGTGCCGACGGTACCGATGCGCGGCTGTCCAACAAGAACCTGCTGCTCTCGTCCAACGCCGAAATCGACACCCAGCCGGTGCTGGTGATCGACGCCGAAGAAGTCCAGGCCGCACATGGCGCCACCGTCGGCCAGCTCGACGACAACGCCTTGTTCTACCTGCGTTCGCGCGGCCTGCCGCAGGCGCAGGCGCAGCGGTTGCTGAGCGCCGCGTTCTGCCACGAGCCGTTACGGGTATTGCCGGACGCGCTGACCGCGGTGCTGGCGCTGCAGCTGGACCGCGCCCTGAATTCGGCGGGCGTGGCATGAACATGCCGGCCGTTCCGCAGCACGCCGCGCCCGATTGGGAGCGCGTGCGCTCCGATTTCCCGCTGCTGATGCGGCAGGTGCACGGCAAGCCGCTGATCTATTTCGACAATGCCAACACCGGGCAAAAGCCGCTCCAGGTCATTGCGGCCACCGACGAGTTCTATCGCCGGCAGAACGCCAATGTCAGCCGCGCAGTGCATGCGCTGGGAACCGAGGCAACCGATGCGTTCGAAGGCGCGCGCAGCAGGCTGGCGCGCTTTCTCAACGTGCGCGCCGACGAGCTGGTGCTGTGCAGCGGCACCACGTTCGCGATCAACCTGGTGGCTTACTCGTGGGCACTGCCGCGGCTGGGCCCGGGCGATGTGATCCTTATCTCGCGCATGGAGCACCACGCCAACATCGTGCCGTGGCAGCTGGTGGCCCAGCGCACCGGCGCCAGCATCCGCGTGGCCGAGATCACGCCCGATGGTGCCCTGGATCTGGAGGCACTGCGCAAGGCGATGACCCCCGAGGTCAAGCTGCTCGCCGTCACGCATGTATCCAACGTATTGGGGACGGTGAACCCGGTGCGCGAGATCTGCCGCGACGCGCGCAAGCGCGGCATCGTCACCGTGGTGGACGGCTCGCAGGCGGCGCCGCACCGGCGTATCGACGTGGCAGCGATCGGCTGCGACTTCTATGCCATCACCGGCCACAAGATGTGCGGCCCCACTGGCACCGGTGCGCTGTGGGCGCGCCGCGAACACCTGCAGGCGATGCCGCCGTTTTTAGGCGGCGGCGAGATGATCAAGGAAGTCAGCTTCGAGGGCACCGTGTTCAACGATGCCCCGCACAAGTTCGAGGCCGGCACGCCCAATATCGCCGGCTTCGTGGGCCTGGGTGCGGCAGTGGACTATCTGGACACCCTTGGTCTAGCGCATGTGGAAGCCCGCGAGGCGGAACTGCTGGCGCACTTGACCGAGGAGCTGCAGCGCATCGACGGCCTGCGCATTTTCGGCACCACGCCCGACAAGGCAGCGGTGGTGTCGTTCCTGGTCGAAGGCGCCCACGCGCACGACCTGGCCACCCTGCTCGACCTGGAAGGCGTGGCCATCCGCTCCGGCCAGCATTGTGCGCATCCGCTGCTGCAGTTCTACAACGTGGCCGCCACCTGCCGCGCGTCGCTGGCGTTCTACAACACCCACGACGAGATCGAGCGGTTTGTTGCTGCACTGAAGAAGGTGCGGACGCTGCTCGGGTAAGTGGCAGACCCTTCAATTCTCTGCGCTGCTGCAGTTCCTTCTCCCGCTGGGACATTGTCCTCCTTTATGGAGGAGAAGGTGCCCCGCAGGGGCGGATGAGGGTACGTGCGAAGCCTGGCGTAGTTCGACTGCGCGAGCGCTTCGCTCCGTACCCTCACCCCAACCCCTCTCCCGACGGGAGAGGGGCTTGCTCAACGGATCCTGCGCACACCGAGCCAACCGGCGTGCATCTCTGATGCAGCCGACCAAGCACCAGCGAATCCCGATTCCCGAATCCCGATTCCCGCTAAACTGCCCCACATGCAGACCACCACCTTCCGCACCGCCACCGTCGATGACATCGACGCCCTTGTCCAGCTGGTGACTTCTGCCTATCGCGGCGACAGCAGCCGTGCGGGCTGGACCACCGAGGCCGATATCCTCGATGGGGCCCGTATCGATCCGGCCGTGCTGCGCCAGGACATCCTGCGCGAACGCAGCCTGGTGCTGCTGGTCGAACAGGATGGCCGCCTGCTGGCCTGCGCGCATATCGCCGACGACGACGGCACCGGGTATTTCGGCATGTTCGCGGTCGATCCGTCGCTGCAGGGCAGCGGGCTGGGCAAGACCCTGCTGGCCGAAGGCGAGCGCATCGTGTCCACCGAGTGGGCACTGCCGTTGATCCGTATGACCGTGATCGACGTCCGGCACGAGCTGATCGCCTTCTACGAACGCCGCGGCTACCGCCGTACCGGTGTCTTCAAGCCCTTCCCGTATGGCGACGAACGCTTCGGCGTCCCGCTGCGCCAGGATCTGCGCTTCGAAGTCCTGGAAAAGCACTTCGAGCACGCCACGCCGTGAGCGAGACCTGGACCTTCGTCTGCGCCAGCGACGCGCTGCTGCCCGGCGAGCTGCAGACCGTGTGGGATGAAGTGACCGACGCGCCCATCGTGGTGTTCAACCTCGACGGCGCGCTGTATGCACTGGAAGACCGCTGCAGCCACGAGGACTACGAGCTGTCGCCCGGCAGCTTCGACCCGGTGGCAGGCACCATCGAATGCCAGTTGCATAGCGCCCGGTTCGATATCCGCGACGGGCGCCCGTTGTGCGCGCCTGCCTACACCGCCGTAGCCAAGTTCCCGGTCAAGCGCGAACACGACGGCATCTGGACCCGCGACGATCGCTGAGGCGGTAGCCACCCCAACCACCGTCCCACGCTGGAGTCTGCCGATGGCGCTGGCGACGTGTACCATCGGTCGGCGAAGATTGCAAAAAAGAATGATTTGCATTTAATATCGCAACCCTTCAGGTGTTCTTAACATCTGACCTGCCCTGCGATCCCATGCGTCCAGCCTTGTCCGACACCGTCGCTCTGCGTTCACCGGAGCTGCGCTTTCCAGCGCGGCGCGGCATCGCATGCGGTGAACGACTACCGGTCGCGACGGGCTGGCAGCGGTAGGCAGACCCTCCCGCATCCGCCGAGCCATCGCCAGGCCGGAGCATCGTTTTCCTTTTCGAGATGTCTCATGACTCCCAGGATTTCCCCGCTCACCTCGGCCGTGCTGTTGACCTTGTCCGCTCCCGCGTTCGCCCAGCCTGGCGATGCGCCCGCGCCTCCGGGCGCGGTGGATCTGGATGCGATCCGGGTGCAGCAGGAACGCGCGCAGAAGCCGTCCTCGCCCAAGTACACCGAGGCGCTGCGCGACACGCCGCAGACCATCACCGTGGTCACCAAGCAGACCATGGACCAGCAGAACCTGCTCTCGCTGCGCGATGTGCTCAGCACCCTGCCCGGCATCACCTTCGGTGCGGGCGAAGGCGGCGGCGGCTATGGCGACAGCATCAACCTGCGCGGCTTCACCGCCAGCAGCGACATCACCACCGACGGGGTGCGCGACAGCGCGCAGTACAGCCGCAGCGACACCTTCAACCTGGAAGCGGTGGAACTGATCAACGGCGCCAACTCGGCCATGTCCGGTGCCGGCTCGGTCGGCGGCAACATCAACCTGGTGACCAAGACCGCCGGCCAGGGCGATTTCACCAACGTGCTGGTCGGCGGCGGCAGCGACCGTTATGGCCGCCTCACCGTCGACAGCAACCAGGATTTCGACAATGGCACCGCGGTGCGTCTGAACGCCATGGGCCACACCCAGGACGTGCCGGGCCGCGATGAGGAATTCCGCCATCGCTGGGGCTTCGCGCCGTCGGTGGCCTTCGGCCTGGGCTCGGACACCCGCTTCACGCTGAGCTACCTGCACCAACACGACAACAACCTGCCGCAGTACGGCGTGCCGTTCGCGCTCAGTCCGTTCAACGATGGCCCGCTGCCGGGCGTGGACCCGGAGACCTTCTTCGGCTATCGCAACACCTCGCGTCAGGAGATCGACGTGGACATGCTGACCGGCGTGCTGGACATGGATTTCAGCGACACCTTCAAGCTGCGCAGCCTGGCGCGCCTGCAGCGGGTGGACCAGTTCCTCAACGCCACCGCCCTGCAGGGCACCTGGTGCCTGCCCAACGGCACCGACCCATACACCGGGCGTGCCTGCGTCGGCCAGCCGCCGGCGACCTGGAACCCGAACAGCGGCCCGCGCGGGTTGGTGCGCGACACCGAGAACTTCATCGCGCACAGCCAGACCGACCTGACCGCAACCCTGCACACCGGTGCCATCGAGCACCGCGTCGTCGCCGGCGTTGCCTTCAGCAAGGAAGACTTCGAACTGGACAGCGGCACCACCTTCCGCAACGCCGACGGCTCCACCACCGGCATCACCTATCCGCAGCAGTCCTTCGACAACCCGTACAACATCTGGACCGGCCCGCAGAACTACTTCCGCACCGGCCGCAGCAAGGGCAGCCTGACCAATCAGGCCGTGTACCTGTTCGATACGCTGCAGTTCAACGAGCAGTGGATGCTCAATCTCGGTGGCCGCTACGAGCACAACGAAGGCGATAGCACCAACTACACCGTCAACGCGGCCGGCGATGTCACCGGCGTTGCGGCCGGCTTCCCGGCGGGCAACGAAGAAGACCTGTTCTCCTACCGCGCAGGCCTGGTGTTCAAGCCGGCGGACAATGCCAGCCTGTACGTGTCCTACGCCAACAGCAAGACCCCGTCCAAGGCCTCGGTCAACGGCTCCTGCACGCCGGTCGCCACCGCCACTGCCGGTGCCAACTGCAATGTCGCGCCGGAAACGGCGGTCAACATCGAACTGGGCGGCAAGTGGGACGTGCTGGATGAGCGCCTGGCGCTGACCGCGGCGGTGTTCCGCAACGAGCGCGAAAACTATCGGGTCAACAGCGGCGACCCGCTGATTCCCGAGCAGGTCCTGGACGGCAAGGCGCGCGTGGACGGTATCGCACTTGGCGCGGCCGGCTACCTGACCGACCGCTGGTCGATCTTCGCCAACTACACCTTCCTGGACAGCGAGGTGCTGCAGAGCGTCTCCAATCGCACCGAAAGCCTCACCGGCGACCCGGTCGCCGGACGCGAACTGGTGCAGACCCCGCGCAATGCCGGCAATGTCTGGACCACCTACACGCTGGATCGCTGGATCTTCGGCTACGGCATCACCTACCAGGGCGGCTTCTACCCGAACAACGCCTCGACTGCGGCCTATATCAAGACCGACGACTACTGGGTGCACCGTGCGATGGTCGGCCTGCGCGTCAACGATTGGCTCAGCCTGCAGTTGAACGTGAACAACCTGTTCGACGAGGAGTACTACACCAGCGTGCGCAACAACCTCACCGTCAATGCCGCCGGTACCGTCACTGCCGGCAATGGCTGGGCGATTCCCGGCGAAGGGCGCTCGGCGGTATTGAACGCCACCTTCAGCTTCTGACCTAGCAGGACGCCGTCCTCCGCGTGCGGACGGCGTGGAGACCACCGCATGCTGCTGCCCATTCCCGATGTCCTCGATGCCACGCAACTGGGCGCATTACGTGCGCGGCTGGACGCAGCCGACTGGGCCGATGGCCGCATCACCGCCGGCCACCAGTCCGCGCAAGCCAAGGACAATGCGCAGCTGCCCGAAGACAGCGCGCTTGCGCGCGAGGCCAGCGCCTTGGTGCTGGAGGCGCTGTCGCGCAGCAGTACGTTCTTTTCCGCCGTCCTGCCACGGCGGATCTATCCGCCGTTGTTCAATCGCTATAGCGGCGGGCAATCGTTCGGGTATCACGTGGACAACGCGGTGCGCTACGACCGCAGCCGTGGTGGCGCCGAGCCGGTGCGTACCGATGTTTCCGGCACGCTGTTCCTCAGCGACCCGGACAGCTACGATGGCGGCGAGCTGGTGATCGAAGACACCTACGGCACGCAGTCGGTCAAGCTGCCCGCCGGGCATCTGGTGATCTACCCCGGCACCAGCCTGCACAAGGTCAACCCGGTCACCCGCGGCACGCGCGTGGCGGCATTCTTCTGGACCCAGAGCATGCTGCGCGATGCGGCGCAGCGCCGGCTGTTGTTCGAACTGGATGTCTCGATTCGGCGGCTGACGCAGGACACGCCGGGGCACCCGTCGCTGATCCAGCTCACCGGCGTGTATCACAACCTGTTGCGGCAGTGGGCCGATGTCTGAGCCCGCGCCGGATCCCGCACGGCTGCGCACGCAGCCCGAGCAGGCCATCGCCTCGCTGCGCAGGGCCGCAGCCGGCCAGGACAGCGCTGCGCAGCTGCTGCTCGCACAGCTGTATGCCGAAGGACGCGGCGTCCCGGCCGATCCGGCCACGGCGATGCTGTGGTACGAAGTGGCCGCCAATGCCGGGCAGCCGGTAGCCATGAACCAACTCGGCCGCTGCCATGAGCTGGGCTTCGGCACGCCCGTCAACGAGGCACTGGCGGCGCTGTGGTACCGCCGCGCCGCCGACCATGGGCTGGACTGGGGCATGTACAACCTGGCGCATCTGCATGCCTCCGGACGCGGAGTGGCACAGGACCAGACGCAGGCCCTGGCGCTGTATCGCCAGGCCGCCGAACGCGGGCATGCCAAGTCGATGAACTTCCTGGCGCGCTACCTCGACCAGGGCCTGGCCTGCACCGCCGACCCGCATGCCGCGCGCGACTGGTATCGCAGGTCTGCCGAGGCCGGCGACTTCCGCGGCCAGGCCAGCTACGCCACCGTGCTGGCCGATGCGGGCGCGCTCGATCAAGCCGAGCGGTGGATGCGCCGCGCCATCGCCGGTGGGCATGCCGGCTTCCTGCGCCAGCTCACCGCCCTGCTCGGCAACGCGCCGCAGCCGCGCCTGCGTGCGCTGCTGGAGGAGGTGACGGCGCGGCAATCGCAGTTGCAGGCAACCGCCGTTGCGGTCACGGCCTGAGCACCGCATGTCGCGACCTGCCGCCACCACTGCCAGTGCCCAGCAACGCCGCGGATTCTGGCTGCGCATGCTGCATCAATGGCACTGGATCAGCTCGGCGCTGTGCCTGATCGGCATGCTGCTGTTTACGATCACCGGGCTGACCCTCAATCACGCTGCGCGGATCGAAGCCAGCCCATCCACCGAGCAACGCACGCTCACCCTGCCAGCTGCCTTGTTGAAGACCCTGGGCAGCCGGCAGGACGGCGATGCACCGCTGCCGCCCCGCGTGGCGCAGTGGCTTGGACGCCAGCTCGATATCAGCATCGGTGCGCGCAACGGCGAATGGTCCGCAGACGAGGTGTATGTCGCGCTTCCGCGCCCCGGTGGCGATGCCTGGCTGAGCCTGGACCGCAACACCGGCGCGATCGAATACGAGCGCACCTCGCGTGGCTGGGTCGCCTATCTCAACGACCTGCACAAGGGCCGCAACGCCGGGCCGGCGTGGGGCTGGTTCATCGACGTGTTCGCCATCGCCTGCCTGGTGTTCTGCATCACCGGGCTGTTCCTGCTGCATCTGCATGCGCGTCAGCGCCGCATGACCTGGCCGCTGGTCGGCCTGGGCCTGTTGATCCCGCTACTGCTTGCCCTGCTGTTGATCCACTGACCCTTTCCTCGGAGACGACCATGCGCGCCACCCTGACCATCGCCCTGAGCGGCCTGCTCGCCATGCCGGCGTATGCGGCCACGCTCGATATCACTGTCGAGATTCCCAAGCTCAATGTCGCCGAATACCACCGCCCTTACGTGGCGATCTGGCTGGAAGGCGCGGACCAGAAGGTCGCCGCCAACCTGGCGGTCTGGTATCAATCCAAGGACACCGCCGAAGGCCACGGAACCAAGTGGTTGCCGGATCTGCGTCAGTGGTGGCGCAAGAGTGGCCGCACGCTGGACGTGCCGGTCGATGGCGTCACCGGCCCGACCCGCCCGGCTGGCGCGCATGCGCTTTCCTTCAGCGACACCAAGAGCGCATTGAAGTCGCTGCCAGCCGGCCAGTACACGCTGGTGGTGGAGGCCGCGCGCGAAGTGGGCGGCCGCGAACTGGTCAAGGTGCCTTTCAGCTGGCCGGCGACAGCGCCGCAAAGCGCCAAGGCCAGCGGCAGCAGCGAACTGGGAGCGATCAGCCTGACCGCCAAGCCTTGATACCAGGCGCCGGCACGCGGAGCGGGCTGTCGTACTGACCCCTGCCCCGCCGGCGCAAGCTGCACATCGTCTTTGCATTTCATTTGCACGCATCCAGCCAGCGCCGCGACGCGCGCTGATCAGACACGCGCCCACCGCCCCCGCATTCTCAAGGAGTTGTCATGCAACGTTCTCTCGTCCTGATCGCCCTGCTCGCCGCACTGCCGGTTACCGCGCTTGCGCACAAGGCCTGGCTGCTGCCCTCGCAGACCGTCATTGCCGGCCAAGCGCCGTGGATCACCGTCGATGCCGCGGTATCCAACGACCTGTTCTACTTCAACCATGTGCCGTTGCGGCTGGACAACCTCAGCATCACCGCGCCCGATGGCAGCGCGCTCAAGCCGGAAAACCCGGCCACCGGCAAATACCGAAGCGTGTTCGACCTGCAGCTCACCCAGCCCGGCACCTACAAGCTCGGCATCGTCAATGCCGGCCTGTTCGCCAGCTGGAAGGAAGACGGCAAGCCCAAGCGCTGGCGCGGCAACGAGGCCAGCTTCGCCAGCGAGGTCCCGAAGAACGCACAGGACCTGCAGGTGTCGCAATCGCTCAGCCGCGTGGAAACCTTCGTCACCCGCGGCGCACCGACCACCACCGTCTTCAAGCCAAGCGGCAAGGGCATCGAGCTGGTGCCGGTCACCCATCCCAATGACCTGGTCGCCGGCGAAGCCGCGCAGTTCACCCTGCAACTGGATGGCAAGCCGGCCGCCGGGCTGGAGATCGAGATCGTGCGCGGCGGCACCCGCTACCGCGATGCGCAGAACGAGATCAAGCTCACCACCGACGCCAAGGGCGGCTTCAGCGTGACCTGGCCAGAGCCCGGCATGTACTGGCTGGAAACCAGCAGCGAAGACAGCAAGACCTCGCTGCCGCAGGCCAAGCAGCGTCGCCTGGGCTATGTGGTGACGCTGGAAGTGCTGCCGCAATAAGCGCAGCCGACAACACTGCTGCGCCGCTATCTGGCGGGCGCGCCAGTGCGCGGAATCGGTCTGTCCCGCTCGTACACGTCGGATCCCGTGCACCGTCCATGTCCGCCCGGTCACTACTCGCTACGCCCCTTATTCGCAGTGGCGGCCGCGCACGCAACGATCCTGGTGACGTGCCGGGCCTCTTGCCTGATGGAGCAGTCGCCCCGCGTTGCTGTCCGCGCGGCGACTGACCGCGCTGGCATCGTCGAAAGGTGCGCACGGCCGCTGGCGTCGATCGCCGAACCAGCACGATGCTGATGCAATCGGCTGCGCCGCACGTCACCATCATGTTCCTGCCGCAGTGCCTGCTCACAGTCCACGTATGAACGCATTCGCTCCTGCAGACACCACGCTTGCCACCCTGGGCGGCCACAGCATGGGCACCACCTGGAGCGTCAAGCTGGTGGCGCCGCGCAGCCGCGACCTGCATCCGCTGCATGCGCGCATCCAGGCAGCGCTCGACCGCGTGGTCGCACAGATGAGCACCTGGGACGCGAGCTCGGACATCAGCCGCTACAACCGTCTGGCGGCCGGCCACTGGCAGGCCTTGCCCGATGCGTTCCACACCGTGCTGCGCACCGCGCTGGACATTGCCCGCGCCAGCGACGGTGCCTTCGACCCCACCGTCGGGCCGATGGTCGAACTGTGGGGCTTCGGCGCCAATGGGGGCCGGCGACGGGTGCCATCGCCCGAGCAGATCGCGCTGGTGAGCCTGCGCTGCGGCTGGCAGCGCCTGGAACTGGATGGCCCGCGTGTCCTGCAGCCGGGCGCGGTGGCGCTGGACCTGTCCGGCATCGCCAAGGGCTATGGCGTGGACTGCGTGCGCCACGCCCTGGTACAGGCCGACATCACCAGCGCCTTGATCGATGTCGGCGGCGAACTGTTCGGTTATGGACGCAAGCCCGATGGCAGCACCTGGCGCGTGCTGGTCGAATCCGCCCCCGATGAAGACGCCGGCGCGGCGCTGCCACCCCGGGTGCTCGCCCTGGACGGCGTCGCCGTGGCCACCTCCGGCGACCGCTGGCACCGCTTCGAAAGCGACGGTCTGCGCTACACCCACACCTTCGATCCGCGCACCGGGGCACCGATTCCGCACGCGCCCGCCGCGGTCACCGTCCTCGCCGCCGATGCCATGCACGCCGACGCCTGGGCCACCGCCATGACCGTGCTCGGGACCGACGCCGGGCTTGCATACGCGCACAAGGCCGGCCTTGCGGTGCGCTTTCTGACGCGCCACGACGGCAGCCTGCACGAAGCCATGAGCCCCGCCTTCGAGCAGCATCTGGCCGCCTCATGACAGCCGCACGCGCACGGGTCTGGCTGGGGAATGGAGCGTTGCTGCTTGCCCTTGCCGCAATCGCTGCATGGCTTGCCAGCCTGCACCAGGGCGCATGGTGGAGCGCGCCGACGCCGCAGCGCTGGCAGTGGGCAGCACTGGGCATGACCCTGTATGCCGCGGTCTGCGCTGCCATTTTTATCCGTAACCGCCAGCGGGCCGGCGTGTCTAACGCAGACAGCAGCGGCATGCTCATCGCCTGGGCCAGCCAGACCGGATTCGCCCGCGAGCTTGCCGAGCGCAGCGCGGCCGCGCTGCAAACCGCCGGCCTCGCTGCGCATGCACTGCCACTGGACGCGGTGGATGCCGATTTACTCGCCCGCGTGCCGCGCCTGCTGTGCATCGTCAGCACCACCGGCGAAGGCGATGCACCGGATCATGCACAGGCGGCCGAGCGCCATTGGCTTGCCGGCAATGCGCAGGACCTGGCTGCCGTGCACTACGCGGTCCTGGCATTGGGCGACCGCCGCTACACGCAGTTCTGCGCGTTCGGCCGTCGCATCGACGCCGGCCTGCAAGCACGCGGTGGCACGCGCCTGTTCGAGCGCATCGAGGTCGACAATGCCGACCCACGCGCCTTGCTGCACTGGCAGCAACGGCTGGCAGAACTCACACCGGCACTGGCGAGCCAGCCAGCGTGGAGTGTGCCGACCTATGCGACCTGGCAGCTGCGCGAGCGTGTCCATGTCAACCCTGGCAGTGCCGGTGCACCGATCCATCGGCTGCGGCTCGTGCCCCGCGACGGCGCGCTACCGCCGTGGAGCGCTGGCGACATCGCCGAGATCGCCCCGCACAACGCGCCTGCGCAGGTGGAGGACTGGTTGCAGCGGCACCGCTGCGATGGCGCGCAGAGAGTCGATGGCCGGGCGTTGCGCGACTGGCTCGCGGGCGCGCAGCTGCCTGCAGATGCAGACGCAAGTGCGGATGCATGTGCAGATCCAGCTGCATGCACGGAGGCAGACGCGAAATCGGATACAGCGATACCACCTGCAGGGCTGGCGGCGATGGTGCGTCACCTGGTCGCGCTGCCGCATCGTGAGTATTCGCTGGCATCGATCAGCGAAGAAGGACATGCCGAACTGCTGATCCGCCAGCATCTGCATGACGATGGACGGTTGGGGATCGGCAGCGGTTGGCTGTGCGTCCATGCACCTGTCGGTGCCGCCATCGCATTGCGATTGCGCAGCAACCCGGGGTTCCATCCACCCGCGCCTGAACGCCCCATGCTGCTGATCGGCAATGGCACCGGCATCGCCGGATTGCGCGCACATCTGCGCGCGCGCATCGCCGCCGGCGCACGCGACAATTGGCTGATCTTCGGCGAACGCAATGCCGCACACGATGCGTTGTACGCCAACGAGCTGCAGCAATGGCAACAGCATGGCTGGATTGCGCGCATGGACCTGGTGTATTCGCGCGACCCCGCCTCCCCAGCACGTTACGTGCAGCACGCGCTTGCCGCCGCGGCCGAGACCCTGCGCGAATGGATCGACCGCGGCGCCTGCATCTATCTCTGCGGCAGCCTGCGCGGCATGGCGCCGGAAGTGGACCGCAGCCTCGACACCATTCTGGGCCAGGCGACCAGGCAGGAGTTGCTGCAAAACGGGCGCTACCGGCGCGACGTGTACTGAGCGGACGCGGCCAGATTTCAGGCAGGTGTCATGATCAAACAGCGGTTTTGCCGGGATCTCTCTCGGGGTTGCAGCCACGCGCCCTGCATGATTTTTATGTCACCGTTCAAGAGCTGCTACTGCCAATGTCTTGATGCAGACCAAGAGCAGCCCGCAAGGCGACTGCGCGGTACGCCAGGCATGCACGGCCGGCAATCGGAAACCTCACCACCATGCCTGCACGTCGGCTACCGTGCGCTCCACCCTGACGACGGCCTGCTACGCTTTATCAGCCGCACTCACCCGGATCGCCAGCAATTCACCGCCGCCATCCAGCACGTAACGGGTCCGTGTCGACGCACTCAACCAGGCGGTATCGCCGGCCGCCAGGGACGGCAGGCCACTCTCGCGCCCGAAGCTGGCCTGCCCGGCAAGCAGATGGATCGCCCAGGCAGTGCCAGGGTCGGCGAAGAACAGCATGGTGCCGACCAACGGCCGATGCAGCAGCTCGGCCTGCAGCACATCGCGTCGCCACATCAGATTGAAATCCTGCGTCGGCCCGTCCAGCAACACCGCGCTTACCGCAGCTTCGCCGGCAAATCGCACGCGTTGATAGGGCGGCATTAACTCGACGCAACGCCCAACCCGCGCAGGGCTTGCGAGAAGATGCTCGGCGCCGCTCGATCTTCCCCCGGTGCCAGCATGTTGGCCGGCATTCGCTGCGCCAGTCGCATCCAGACGACCAACTTTCCCGTCACCTGCACCAGTATCGGTATCAGTGTCGGTGTCGGTGTCGATGTAAGTGTCGGTGCTGGAGTTCGTGTCGGTGTCGGCATCGACAGCAGCGTCGACATCGGCCTTGACGCTGGTATGTGCATCGACATCCACATTGCCAACGCCATTGCCGAACTGCAGACGCATGCCACTGCCCCGCAGCAGCACCAGCTCACGATCGATGCCAGGAAATGCGGAGAACGCGGCATCCTGCTCGATCTCGGCGATCGACAGACGCAGCGCCCATCTTTCCGCATCGCCCAGACGCAGGATCTCGCGCGTCCAGCCCAATTGATTGCGCCACCGCTCGCGGCGGTAGTCGGTGGCCGGAATCACCCGGCTGCTCAGGTCTGTTAGCTGCATCGGTGCATTGTGCCCGAAGCGTCATACCCAGCGCGGCCTGATCCCGGCTACGTGCACGCTGCCGTTTGCCGTTTGCCGTTTGCCGTTTGCCCGAGCATTCAACACGGCCATGCCATCAGAATCCACGCGGCCGCGGCAGCATGGAGGCGAAGGCGCCCGCAGCGCATCGATGTCTCGCGTGGGCAGGTTTCACGCGCCACTGTCCGTGCGCCATCGAGTGCCTTCCACTACGGCAGCATTGCGCTGCGCCCCGGCCCAGATCCGCCCAACGAAAAACGCCCGGCTGCACATCCAAGTGCAACACCGGGCGATTCCACGTCCTTGTCGGCTTCCAGCCATCCCCCGGACATCCTGTCCAGTTAGGTTGCGGCCACGCATCCTCGCGTCGAACCGTATCTCGGATCCCTTCCCCTTAACGCCGTCCCACCGGTTTCACCGCCGCCCCCTTGGCAGCCTTCTTGGCAGGCGCCATCGTGGCCCCCACTTCGATCAGGTCGCGATTCCGTTCGACCGTCTTGAGTCCGATGCCCTTGACCAGTGCCAGTTCCTCGGCACTTTTGAAGGGACCGTTCGCCTGGCGGTGCTCGACGATTGCCTCGGCTTTTGATCGCCCGACATTCGTCAGCACCTTGTCCAATTCCTCAGCAGACGCGGTGTTGATATCGACCTTTTCAAGCGCGTACGCATTCGAGGACAACAACAACGCCAGTAGCAGGGACTTCAGGACTACGGTAAATGACTTCATTGCAACGCTCCTTGTGGCTTGGGTGATGGTCCTAGCCAGCATTCCTGCCGGCGGAGCCAGTGTCCCGCGCCACATGCAGCAATCCTATCGCCAACGAACTTTTCACACAGCCGGTGAACTGCGCGCCGCCTTGTAGGGAAATCCCTACCCCATGTCACCGGCGTAGAATGGGCTGCTACGTCACGCATTCGGAGCCTCCATGGACAGCGCCAAGATCGACCAATTCATCAGCGACACCTGGGACCGCGAGATCGTCCCGCAACTGGTCGATTACATCCGTATCCCCAACAAGTCGCCGATGTTCGACGCCGACTGGGTGGCCAATGGCTACATGGAGCAGGCCGTGACCCTGATGGAAACCTGGGCGCGGGCGCAGGCCATCGACGGCATGCAGGTCGAGGTGGTGCGACTGGAAGGCCGCACGCCGTTGATCTTCATCGAGATTCCGGCCACCGGCGCCGAGTCCGGCGACGACACCGTGCTGTTGTACGGGCACCTGGACAAGCAGCCGGAGATGACCGGCTGGGATGCCGACCTCGGCCCCTGGGAGCCGGTGTTGCGCGAGGACAAGTTGTACGGCCGCGGTGGCGCCGACGACGGCTATGCGATCTTCGGTTCGCTGGCCGCGATCCTGGCGCTGCGTACCCAGGGCCTGCCGCATGCGCGTTGCGTGGTGCTGATCGAAGCCTGCGAAGAGTCCGGCAGCTACGATTTGCCGGCCTATGTGGATCATCTGGCCCAGCGCATCGGCAAGCCGTCGCTGGTGGTCTGCCTGGATTCGGGCTGCGGCAACTATGAACAGCTGTGGTGCACCACCTCGTTGCGCGGCCTGACCGGCGGCAACCTCAGCGTGAAGGTGCTGGAAGAAGGCGTGCATTCCGGCGATGCCTCCGGCGTGGTGCCGTCCAGCTTCCGCCTGCTGCGCCAGCTGCTGTCGCGCATCGAAGACGAAACCACCGGCCGCATCCTGCTCGACGGCCTGCATGTGGAGGTGCCCTCCGAACGGCTGACCCAGGCCAAGGCGGCCGCCGCGACGCTGGATACCGCGATCTTCGACAAGTTCCCGATGGCCGATGGGCTGGTACCGATGCATGAGGATCTGACCGAGCTGGTGTTGAACCGGACCTGGCGCCCGGCGCTGTCGATCACCGGGGTGGATGGCATGCCGCCACTGGCCTCGGCCGGCAATGTGCTGCGCCCGCACACCGCGGTGAAGCTCTCGCTGCGGTTGCCGCCGACCGCCGACGGCAAGGCCTGCGGCGAACTGCTCAAGGCCGCCCTGCTGCGCGACCCACCCAATGGCGCGCAGGTGAGCCTGGAGCTGGAAAAGGCCTCGTCCGGGTGGAATGCACCGGAGATGGCACCGTGGCTGACAAAGGCCATCGACGACGCCAGCCAGGCGTTCTTCGGCAAGCCGGCGATGTACATGGGCGAAGGCGGCTCGATCCCGTTCATGGGCATGCTCGGCGAAAAGTTCCCGGGCGCGCAGTTCATGATCACCGGCGTGCTGGGGCCGCATTCCAATGCGCATGGGCCGAACGAGTTCCTGCACATCCCGATGGGCAAGCGGGTGACTGCCTGTGTCTCGAAGGTGATCGCCGAGCATCACGCCGCCTGCCTGCGCGGGGAGACCAGCGGCGCGCCGGTGGCTGCCGATAGCGGTACCCGGCATGGTGGGCACGGCTGCTGCTGAGCCCTGGGGTTGGCCCTTGCCTGCGGTTGGGTGCGAGGGCGAAAGGTCAGCGGTTTGGATTGTCTAGCCGACGTACCCCTATCTCCACACCCCGTACCCTCACCCCAACCCCCGCTCCGCGCCCCGGCCCGCGCCAGCAGCGCGGGCGCTCCAAGGCACGCGCGCCAGTGGCGCACAAGCTGCGCCTTATCGCCCCGCCGGGAGAGGGGCTTTTGTCGACGCAGTTGCGATAGCCAGTCTCGCCGACGACTTCCGTGTCTCCATTCAGTGCCTCGCGGCCTCCCATCCGGATGTCGCGCGGCGCGAACAACAGCTTGTTGCACGTGCTCGATCAAAGTCGCCAGCGTTGCGCGCGCAACGCGGGTGGACCGCATCCGAAATGCTAGTCTGCCGATCCCGTTCGCTCTGGTGCTGCGATGAACACATTGTTTGGTAGCGACAGCTGGCTCTACATCCTGCTGGTCGGATTTGTGGTCGGATTGCTGGCCCGTTTCATCACGCCCGGCACGCAGCGTCTGGGGTGCCTGCTGACCATCGTGCTGGGCATTGCCGGTGCGGTGGTGGCGAGCTGGTTCGGCCGCTACATGGGCTGGTACCGGCCGGGAGAGCCCGCCGGATTTCTGGGCGCATTGCTCGGCGCCATCGCCATCCTTGCGCTGCTGCGGCTGTTCAGCGGCAGCAAGCGCTGAGCGCCGCGTGTCCATCACTTCACTACTCAGCAACGCACCATGACGTCTTCGCCTTCAGAGACCGCGCGCGACGCGCTTCGCCTGCAATGGGCGCGCCACGCGCTCGACGATCCGCATGCCAGCCTGCACCGCGCGTCGGTCGACGCGGGGTTTCGCAGCTATTGGCGCACCCACGGGCGCGGCGCGGATCGCATCCTGATGGATGCGCCGCCGGAGCTGGAAAACGTGGCGCCGTGGCTGCGGATGCAGGCCTTGCTGGGTGCGCATGGCGTGCGCGTGCCGCAGGTGCTTGCGCAGGATCTGCAGACCGGCTTCTTGCTGCTGGAAGACCTTGGCGTGCCGACATTGGCACAGGTGCTCACCGAGGCCAATGCCGACGCGCTGCTGGACGACGCAATTGCGCAACTGCTGTTGCTGCAGCGCATCCCGCCGCCCGCCGAGAGCGGCAGCTTCGGCGAGGCCTTGTTGCAACGCGATGCCGGATTGTTCGAGGAATGGTTCCTGGGCCACCACTTGGGCGTGCAGCTGAGTTGCGCGCATGCCGAGCAGTTGCAGCTGGTGCAGCGCCGCCTGATGGACAACGCGCTGGCCCAACCCCGTGTGTTCACCCATCGCGATTTCATGCCGCGCAACCTGATGCCGGTGTCCGGTGGCCCGGCGGTGCTGGATTTCCAGGACTGCGTGATCGGCCCGATCGCCTACGATCCGATCAGCCTGTTCAAGGACACCTCGGTGAGCTGGCCGATCGCCCGCGTGGACGGCTGGCTGGAGCGCTACCACGCGCGCGCTGTTGCGGCCGAATTGCCGGTTCCGCCACTGGCGCAGTTCCTGCGCGATGCGGACTGGATGGGCGTGCAGCGGCATCTGAAGAATCTGGGCATCTTCTCGCGCCTGAGCCATCGCGATGGCAAGCACTGGTATCTGGACAACGTGCCGCGCTTCATCGCCTACCTGGACGAGGTGCTGCCGCGCTACGCCGAGCTGGCGCCATTGATCGGCATCCTGGACGAGGTGATCAAGCCAGCCCTGGCTGCGCGGATGCCGCAGGCCACGCCATGAAGGCGCTGATCTTTGCCGCAGGATTCGGCGAGCGCATGCGTCCGCTGACCGAGCGCACTCCCAAGCCCTTGCTGTCGGTCGGTGGCACGCCGCTGATCGTCTGGCACCTGCGCAAACTCGCTGCACTGGGCGTTGTCGAGGTGGTGATCAATACCTCCTGGCTGGCCGAGCAATTTCCGCAGGTGCTGGGAGACGGCAGCGCGTTCGGCCTGCGGCTGACCTATTCCTACGAAGGCGCGACACCACTGGAAACCGGCGGCGGCATGCTGCATGCGCTGCCGCTGCTGGGCGATGCGCCGTTCCTGCTGGTCAATGGCGATATCTGGAGCGACTTCGACTTTGCGCGCCTGTCCGACGAACCAGCCGGGCTGGCACAGTTGGTGCTGGTCGACCAGCCTGCCTATGCGCCCCATGCCGACTTTGCGCTGCAGGCCGACGGCACGGTGCGCGCCGATCTGCCTGCAACCCATACGTACGCCGGTATCGGTGTGTACAGACCGGCACTGCTGCGTGACTGGCAATCGGTGATCCGGCCATTGCCCGAGCAGGCCGGCACGGCGCCGCGGTTCGCATTGGCGCCGATCCTGCGCGCGCAGATGGCGCAGGGCCTGGTCGATGGCATCCATCACGGCGGTCGCTGGACCGATGTGGGAACGCCGCAGCGGCTGGCGGAACTGCAGAGGGAACTGGCGGGACCCGGGACCCGGGACCCGGGACTCGGGAAAAGCTGACGCCAGAGCATGGGCATTACCTGCCGCCGATCCACCGAAGCGGATCCATGCGCGGCACACCACTGCACCGCGACCCGCTTCGCTTCTGCCTTATCCCGGTCCCGGGTCCCGGGTCCCGGGTCCCGGCGCCCCCGCTACCACCCGCCGCAGAAACGGCACGGTGATGCGGCGCTTGGCCGCCAGGGATTCGCGATCCAGCCGATCCAGCAAGGCCACCAGGCCGGCCAGTTCGCGCTCGCTGTGGGTGAGCAGCCAGTCGATCGCCGCGTCGTCCAGCGCCAGACCGCGTCGCTGCGCCCGATCGCGCAGCACCGCCGCGCGTGCCGCGTCGTCGAGCACCGGTAATCCGATGCGGATGCACTGCGACAGCCGCGACCGCAGGTCGGGGAGCACCAGCGCCAGCCCATCGGGCATCTGCCGCGCGGTATAGAGCAAGGTACTGCCGGCCGCGCGTGCGCGGTTGTGGAAATCGAACAGGGCAACTTCGTCGTCGCGTTGCCCGGCGATGCTGTCTACGCCGTCCAGCGCCACCAGGCTGCGCCCTTCCAGTGCTTCAAGCGCATCGCACAGGCGGCCGGCAGCAGCCTGCAGCGGCAGGTACGCCGGCGAGCGCCCGGCCTGCTCGGCCGCCGCGCACATCGCCAGGGCCAGGTGGGTCTTGCCGGTGCCGGCAGGACCGGCCAGGTAGAGCCAATCGCCCGCCTGCCCGGAGGCCAGGGCCTGCAACTGGGCGAGCAGGCCCTCGGGCGCGGCGATATAACTGTCGAAGCGCTGGTCGGGCGGCGCACGCAACGCCAGCGGCAACTGGGGGACGCTCACAACCGATCAGCGTCCTTGGTCGGGTCGATGATGACGCTGCGTTCGGGCGTGGACTGCAGCACGATGCCGGCCCGCTCGCCCGCGTACAGATCGCTGCGGGTGTATTGCTCGTGCGCGTAGCGCAGCAATACGTTGGCCACCGCCGCCACTGGCAGCGCCAGCAGCATGCCCAGAAAGCCGAACAACTGGCCGCCCGCCATCACCGCGAAGATCACCGCCACCGGATGCAGGCCGATCTTGTCACCGACGATGCGCGGGGTGAGCACGTAGCTTTCAAGCAACTGGCCAACGGTGAACACCACGCCCACGCCGATCAGCAGCTTCAGGTCCAGGCCCTGCGCCTGCACGATGGCTGCCAGCAGCGCGAGCACGATGCCGGTAGTGGCGCCCAGGTACGGGATGAAGCTGATGAAGCCGGCGATGATGCCGATCAACAGCCCCAGATTGAGCCCGATGATGGACAGGCCGGTGGCATAGATCGCCCCCAGCGCCAGCATCACCAGGAACTGGCCGCGGATGAAGCCGCCGAGCACGTCGTTGGATTCCAGCGCCAGCCGGCTCACGGTACCGATATAGGCGCGCGGGATGACCGCCGCCACCCGCTCCACCAGCCGGTCCCAGTCGCGCAGGAAGTAAAACGCCAGGATCGGCAGCAGCGCCAGGTTGATCACCCAGGTCACCATCGCAAAGCCGGAGCGCGAGACGTAGCCGAAGAAGGTCTTGGCAGCGCCGCCGGCCTGTTCCCAATGGCTGCGGATCCAGTCGATCAGGCGCTCCGGGTCCAGCCAGGCCATCAGCTGCACGCCGGTCTTGGCCTCCAGCCAGGGAATGGCGGTGCCGATCGCCCAGTTACGCATCTGCGGCAAGGCGTCGATCAGGGTCATGATCTGGCGTTCGATCATCGGCACCAGGATCATCAGCGCCAGCACGAACAGCAGCGTCGCCAGCACGAACACCAGCGCCACCGCCATGTTGCGCGAGCGCCCGGCACGTTCGATGCGATCCACCAGCGGGTCGCCCAGCCAGGCCAGCAGCAGCGCCAGCACGAACGGGGTCAGGATCGGCGCCAGCAGCGAGACCACCCACAGCACGCCGACGATCACCGCCGCCCATTTGAGGCGACGCAAGAAGATGGCGATTTCGGCTTCGGGGCTCAGGGTCATTTCAGGCGGTACTCGGCGTGCTCGTTGTCGAGAATGATCGGGCCCTCGGTCGGGACCGATACCGAGACCAGGGGACTATTGTCACCGAGCATACGGTTGAGCCCGGAAATGCCCGTGAGCAGTTCCAGGTCCACTTCCATGCGATCGCCATTGGCGCTGACCGGGCGGATGCTGCGCACCACCGACACGCCCTGTAGGGCAGCGGCCACGCGCAGATAGTCGTCGGCGCTGTGGATCCCGGTGATCACCGCGCGATACACGCCCGGCACGCCCGAATCCACCCGCTTGGCGTAACGCTTGACCAGTGCGTCGGCGGCGCCATCGGCGCCGGCGGCCATCGCGCGGCGGGCATCGCCATCGCTGCTGGTCCAGCTGGACAGCACGTTGCCGTTGTCCACGAACACCCAATCGGCGGTCCAGCCGGCCCCGCTGCGGTAGAGCTTGCCGATCAGCTGCATCGGCGGGCTGTACTTGGCCGAGGCGCGCGACACCGCAGCGGTGTCCTTGCGCCAGATCGCGCCGGCCAGCACCTGCTCGGCAGCCGCGCCGCCGGGCAGCCCGAGCCGGTAGCCGCGCTCGATGGCGCGGTCGAGCACGCTGCGCGCAGCGTTGGCCTGCGCCACGCCCACCAGGCGCGGGCCGCTGCCATCGTCGATGGCCAGCCACAGCACCGGCTTGGGGCGCGGCAATGGCCACACCGGCAAGCCCAGCGCGGCGATCAGGCCATCCACGTCCGATTGCCGGAACCGTGCAACCAGGGTCGTGCGGAAGGTGGGCGCGCCCGTGCGCGACGTGCCTTGGTCCTGGCGGTAGTCGTAGTGTTCGACGTAATTGGGCGCGTTACGCAGCGCCTGCGGCACGCCGGGGCGGCTCATGACGCTGCGGTCGCCGGAGACCTTGCCCAGCACCGCGCCCAGCGCGCGGGCCAGGGCACCGGGGCGATCGGACTCGCTCTGGCTGTTGACCGGCACTTCGGCATCGTAGGCGCTCTGCGCCTTGGCGACATCGCCTTCGGTACGCAGGTCTGCCTGCGCAAAGGCCGGAACCACAGGCATGGCGACCACGAGGGCGAGAAAGAAAACGAGACTGCGGCGCATCGACGGTTCCATGGCGTAAGCGTATCCGGGTGAATTGTTGCCCGAATGGGGCGCTAGCGCCAACGTGGCTGTTAAAATCGCCGCCTTTACTGCCGAGCCACCCACGCCCGTGACCAGCCCAACGCCTTCCACTCCCTCGCCCATGACTTACCGCGATGCGGGTGTCGACATCGATGCCGGCAATGCCCTGGTCGAACGCATCAAGCCGCTGGTCAAGCGCAGCTTCCGGCCAGAGGTGATGGGCGGCCTGGGCGGGTTCGGCGCCTTGTTCGACCTGTCGGGTAAATATAAGGAACCGGTGCTGGTGTCCGGCACCGACGGCGTGGGCACCAAGCTCAAGCTGGCTCAGCAGCTGGGCCGGCACGACACCATCGGCATCGACCTGGTCGGCATGTGCGTCAACGACGTGCTGGTGCAGGGCGCCGAGCCGCTGTTCTTCCTGGACTACTTCGCCACCGGCAAGCTGGATGTGGACACCGCCGCGGCCGTGGTGGGCGGCATCGCGCGTGGCTGCGAGCTCTCCGGTTGCGCGCTGATCGGCGGCGAAACTGCCGAAATGCCGGACATGTACCCGCCTGGCGAATACGACCTGGCCGGCTTCACCGTGGGTGCGGTGGAAAAATCGCAGCTGCTGGATGGCGCGCAGGTGCGCGCCGGCGACGTGCTGATCGGCATCGCCTCGTCCGGCCCGCATTCGAATGGCTATTCGTTGATCCGCAAGATCTACGAGCGTGCCGGCGCCCCGGCCGAGCATGTGCTGGACGATGGCAGCAAGCTGATCGACGCACTGATGGCGCCGACCGCGCTGTACGTCAAGCCGGTGCTGGCTCTGCTCAAGGCGCATGGCGAGGCGATCCACGCCATGGCCCACATCACCGGCGGCGGGTTGACCGAAAACATCATCCGCGTTGTTCCGGACGGGCTGGGCCTGGACATCGATGCCACCGCCTGGACGCTGCCGCCGGTCTTCGCCTGGCTGCAGCGCGAGGGCGCGGTGGCCGATGCTGAAATGTGGCGCACCTTCAACTGCGGCATTGGCTTCGTGCTGATCGCCTCGCCCGAGCAGGCCGCCACGCTGGAGCAGGCGCTGGATGCGCAGTCGCTGGCGCACTGGCGTATCGGCCAGGTGGTCAGCGCGCAGGGCGACGAACGCGTGCGGATCGGCTGAGAGAAGACCTGCATGGACGCGTCCCCGATCGCCAGCCCTTCCACTGCCGCTGCCGCGGCCAGCGCTGAAGATCTGCAGCAGCTCAAGCTGCTGTCGATCTTCCACTACGTGCTGGCCGGCATCACCGGGCTGTTTTCGTTGTTCCCGTTGATCCATCTGTTCATGGGCCTTGCCATCGTGACTGGCCATCTGCCCATGGAGAACACTAGTCCGGATGCGCCGCCCATGGACCCGCGCTGGTTCGGCTGGTTTTTCGTGGTGTTCGCGGCAGCGTTCATCTGCTGCGGCCTGACGCTGGCAGGGTTCATCGCCTACGCCGGCCGTTGCATCGCCCAGCGCAGGCGGCATCTGTTGTGCCTGATCGTGGCCGGCATCTCCTGCTCGTTCATGCCGTTCGGCACCGTGGTCGGTGTGTTCACGCTGGTCATCTTATTGCGCCCTCAGGTCAAGGCATTGTTCGGTCCTGCCGCAAGAGCCGCCTGAGAGCCACGTGATCATCAGGACTCCGCGCCACGCCAAATCAACTGCGTTGATCGTCACCATCGCGGTGTTTGGGGCGAGCGGGATCGCGCCGCTGTGGGCGGTCGAAAACGGCCAGCAGGACGACGTTTGGGACGCGGATACCGACATGCTGCTGGCAACACTCGGCAGCCTGGCGGCCTACCCCGTGGTAAGGACGGTGTTCAATGCACGCGACTGATCGGCGCTTGCGCCTGGCCGTGCTGGCCTCCGGGCGCGGCAGCAACCTGCAGGCCATCCTGGATGCGATCGCCAGCGGGCGCCTGCATGCCGAGGTGGTCGGGGTGTTTTCCGATCGATCGCAGGCGCCGGCCCTGCACAAGGTCGAGCAGGCGCTGCGCTGGAGCGCCAGCCCGCGCGATTTCGCCGACCGCGCCGCCTTCGATGCCGCGCTGGGCGATGCCATCGCCGCCGCGCAGCCGGACTGGGTGGTCTGCGCCGGCTACATGTGCATCCTGGGCGAGCCGCTGGTGCGCCGTTTTGCCGGGCGCATGCTCAACATCCACCCGTCGCTGCTGCCCAAATACCGCGGACTGCACACCCATGCGCGCGCACTGGAGGCCGGCGACGTCGAACACGGCGCCAGCGTGCACCTGGTGGTGCCGGAGCTGGATGCCGGCAGCGTGATCGCGCAGGCCCGCGTGCCGGTCCTGCCCGGCGACAGCGCCGAGCAGCTGGCCGCACGCGTGCTGGCACGCGAACACCCGCTCCTGCTGGCCACCCTGGAATTGCTCGCCGCAGGCCGCATGCAGATCCACGGCGACACGGTCCACCTCGACGGTCAGTGCCTGTTTACGCCACTACGACTAGAGTCCGCTGACACCGCATTGACCTGAATGCGGATACGCCTTCCTCATCCTGTCTCGGACATCCTTGCGGCCCCGTGCCTCCTATCAGCGCATGAACGTCATTCCGATCGCCACCGCGCTGTTGACCACTGCCCTGCTCGCCCCGGCCGGTAGCGGCCGCGCGCAGCAGCCTGCCGCCGCGCCTGCGCCGGCCACCGCGCCCGCAGCGGCTGCCGCGCCCCAGACAGCGCCGGCGTCTGCCGCAACCTTGCCGGCCAGCACCTGGACACCACCGCCACTGGAACCGTTCGTGGCGACCTACCAGGCGTTCTACCGTGGCAAGGAAGCAGGCGATGCCACCATGCAGGTCAGCCATGGCGACGGCAGCCAGTGGCGCATCGACATGTCGGTGCGTGGCCGCAAGGGGTTCGCCAGCATCCTGGGGCTGAACCTGGAACAGAGCACGGTGTTCCGCGTCGACGGGGGCACCTACGTGCCGCTGAGCCAGAGCACGGTGCGCAAGGCGGTGTTCTTCGGCAAGAAGGTCACCGGCGTGTACAACTGGCAGGCCGGCACCGCGCAGTGGGATGGCGATCTGAAGAAGGAACGCCAGCAACCGATCCCGCTGCAGCCCGGCGACCAGAGCGCGCTGTCCCTGAACCTGTCGCTGATGCGCGATGCGCAACCCGGCCGCAACCTGAGCTATCGCTACGTCGACGTGGGCAAGGTGCGCAAGTACGACTACCGCGCCGCCGACACCACCGAAGTGGTGCAGGTCGGCGATTTGAGTTACGACGCGTTGCGCGTGTACCGCGTCAACAGCGGCGACAACGAAACCATCCTGTGGATCGCCAACGGGGTGCCGACCCCGGTGCGCATCCTGCAACGTGACAAAAACGAGGATCAGGTGGATCTGCGCCTGGTCGAATACCAAGGAACCTGACCATGAATATCGTCCCCCGTCCCAGCGCCCTGATCGCCGCCGCTGCACTGGCCGTGGCCAGCCTGCCGGCGTTTGCCGTCCAGCCATTCCAGGCCGACTACTCCGCCAATTACATGGGCATGCAGGCCAACGGCACCATGACCCTGGCATCCGCCGGCGCCAACCAGTGGCGCTATACGCTGACCATCCAGAACCAGCTGGCCAACCTCACCCAGAGCACGGTGTTCGAGGAAGCCGGCGGCCAGCTGCGCCCGGTCAGCAGCAACGACACCTCGTCGATGATGGTCAAGCGCCGCAATGTCACCGCCAACTACGACTGGAAGACCAGCCAGGCGACCTGGGGCGGCGACATCAAGCCGGACCGTCGTGGGCCGGTCAAGTTGCAGCCCGGCGATATGGACGCACTGCTGATCAACCTGGCAATCACCCGCGACCTGGCCGCCGGCAAGCCGCTGAACTACCGCATGGTGGACGAAGGTCGCATCAAGCCGATGAGCTACAAGGTGATCGGCAAGGAAACCATCACCGTCAACGGCAAGCAGGAGCAGGCCACCAAGGTCTCGCGCGTGGATGGCGACAAGGAATTGATCGCCTGGGTGGTCAAGGACCTGCCGGTGCCGGCGCGCCTGCTGCAAAAGGAAAAAGGCCAGGACGCGCTGGACCTGACCATCAAGTCGCTGCGCTAAGCGAGATGCAGCTGCCATTTTAAGAGCGCGCCAAGGCGCAAGGCTTTAAAGGAGCCAGTGGGTCGAGGGCGCGGCGCCCTCGCCGCTCGCGGGACACGCCGCAAGTACGTCCCTGTAGCCTCGGTGGCGGCATCCATGCCGCCACACGGTCCCGCAATCGGCGAGGACACCGCACCAGGCAATTGGTCGGTTGTTCGCTTAAAAGCTTGTCCGTTGATCGGCTTGCGTATTGATCGGCTCGGGTTGGGAGATTAGCGGACGCTTGCTTGTCAGAACTGCAGGGCACGGTGCCTGCTCTTACGATGCACACCGACCCTCTCGACCGGTCCTTGCCCGGCTACCGTCGCGGGACCTTACGCGGCATGGATGCCGCGTAAGAGCTTACAGGGACGTACTTGCAGCGTGTCCCGCGATGGTGGGCGGGCAAGGGCCCTGCGACCAGGCCGCAGTTCAGCCGCTTTAGACTGATCCATCTGCACCAACCCATCACTCATCAGGGCTTTGCTGCGGCCTTGTCGTCGCCGGTGCTGAACACCGTGCGGCAGTCCACGCGGATCTGCTCGTCATTCTTGCGCCAATAAAATAGGTCGCAATGGCGCTTGCCTTCCACGGTCTTTTTCACCGCCACCGCGTAGAACGACTGCGCGATCTCGTCGCGGCTGGCGGTGCCGTCGCCGTTCCAGTCCATGTCCTTGAACTCCACGCCCTGGGTGATGGCCATGCCCACGCTCCAGGCATAGGCCAGCCACGCCAGGATCAGCACGATCACGCCGAGCAGGATCTTGCGCCGGGTGGTGAAACGTCCGCGCAGGATCATGCGGTGCGCCCGATGGTCGCGCCCAGCGCCCCCAGCTTCTCCTCGATGTTTTCGTAACCACGGTCCAGGTGGTAGATGCGGTCGATGGTGGTGTCGCCATCGGCGACCAGCCCTGCCAGGATCAGCGACGCCGATGCACGCAGGTCGGTCGCCATCACCGGCGCGCCGCTCAGGCGTTCGGCACCGCGCACGATGGCGGTGTGGCCTTCGACCTGGATGTCCGCACCCAAGCGCAGCAGCTCGTTGACGTGCATGAAGCGGTTTTCGAAGATGGTTTCGTTGATCACGCCCACGCCATCGGCCACGCAGTTGAGCGCCATGAATTGCGCCTGCATGTCGGTGGGAAACGCCGGGTACGGTGCGGTGGTCAGGTTGACCGCGCGCGGGCGCTTGCCGTGCATGTCCAGGGTGATGCTGTCGCTGGTGGCGGTGATGCTGGCGCCGGCCTCGGTGAGCTTGTCCAGCACCGCGTCCAGGGTGTCCGGGCGCGCGCGGCGCACGGTGACGCTGCCGCCGGTCATCGCCGCAGCGACCAGGAAGGTGCCGGTTTCGATGCGGTCGGGCAACACCGCGTGGTGCCCGCCGCCCAGGCGTTCGACGCCTTGCACCACGATGCGCGGCGTGCCGGCGCCTTCGATCTGCGCACCGAGCGCGATCAGGCAGTCGGCCAGGTCGGTGACTTCCGGCTCCATCGCCGCGTTTTCCAGCACCGTGGTGCCTTCGGCGAGCACGGCGGCCATCAGCACGTTCTCGGTGCCGGTGACGCTGACCATGTCGAACACGTAGCGGCCGCCCTTCAGGCGCCCATTGCTGGTGGCCTTGATGTAGCCGTTCTCCACGCTGATCTCGGCACCCAGCGCCTGCAGGCCCTTGATGTGCTGATCCACCGGGCGCGAGCCGATTGCGCAGCCGCCGGGCAGCGACACTTCGGCAGTGCCGTAGCGCGCCAGCAGCGGGCCCAGTACCAGGATCGAGGCGCGCATGGTCTTGACCAATTCATACGGCGCCACCTGGTGCGTGACCGAGCGCGGGTCGACCAGGATCGAGCGGCCCTTGGCCAGCGTGCCTTCGTCGATGGTGACCTCGGCGCCGAGCTCGCTGAGCAGTTTCACCGTGGTGATCACGTCGTGCAGGTGCGGCACGTTGCTGATTTCCACCGGCGCATCGGCCAGCAGGGTGGCGCACAGGATCGGCAGCACTGCATTCTTGGCGCCGGAAATATTGACTTCGCCATGCAGCGCTCGGCCGCCGGTCACTACGATTTTTGCCATGGGAATCTGAGAAATCCGAAAGTAGAAGGGATGTCGGGGGAATGAAGTGAGGGACGGGTCGACCGTGGTGCGCGCGGGGCGCGGTGGAACCGGGGGATCGAGCGGCGCCGGGTACGGCCCGGGAGGCGCTGAGCGCAGTTGCGTGAGCGTGGACGACGCCAGCCGAAGCGATGCAGGTGCATCCCGCTTACCGCCCCTGCCCTGCACACCGCTTTCGGCCCAGCCCGCCTGATGGCGAGCGCGGCGGCTGCGATCAGCCTTCCTCGGGCGTCAGGGTCTTCAGCTGCAGCGCGTGGATCGCCCCGCCCATCAGATCGCCCAGGGTGGCGTAGACCATGCGATGCCGCGCCAGCGGGGGCTTGCCGGCAAAGGCCGGGCTGACCACGGTGGCCTCGAAGTGCACGCCGTCGTCGCCGTGCACGTCGACGCGGGCTTCGGGCAAGCCGGATTCGATGAGTTTACGGATGGTTTCGGCGTCCAAAGGGCGTTTCCTCATAAAATGAGCGCACATTCTACTCTTCACCCGAGTTCCCGCATGGCTGTCTCGCACCTGCCTTCTGCCACCGTCAGCGACGCCAGCCTGGTCGCCAGCGGCCAGCGCGTGCTCCAGATCGAGCGCGAGGCGCTGGCCAGCGTGGGCGCGCGCATCGGCAGCGACTTCGCTGCGGCCTGCCGGCTGGTGCTGGCCTCGCGCGGGCGGGTCGTCGCCACCGGCATGGGCAAGTCCGGCCACGTGGCGCGCAAGATCGCCGCCACCCTGGCCTCCACCGGCACCCCGGCCTTCTTCGTGCACCCCGGCGAGGCCGGCCACGGCGACCTGGGCATGATCACCGAGGCCGACATCGTGCTGGCGCTGTCGTATTCGGGCGAATCGGACGAGGTGCGCATGCTGCTGCCGGTGCTCAAGCGCCAGGGCAACCCGATCATCGCCATGACCGGGCGCGCAGGTTCCACCCTGGCCCAGGCCGCCGACGTGCACCTGGACGTCAGCGTCTCCGCCGAAGCCTGCCCGTTGCACCTGGCCCCGACCTCCAGCACCACCGCCTCGCTGGCGATGGGCGATGCGCTGGCGGTGGCCCTGCTCGATGCACGCGGCTTCACCGCCGACGACTTCGCCCGCTCGCACCCGGCCGGCAGCCTGGGCCGCCGCCTGCTGCTGCACATCACCGACGTGATGCACGCCGGCGACGACCTGCCGCGGGTACGCAGCGACGCCAGCCTCAGCGAAGCGCTGATGGAAATGAGCCGCAAGCGGCTGGGCATGACCGCGGTGGTGGACGATGACGGCCGCCTGATCGGCCTGTTCACCGACGGCGACCTGCGCCGCGCGCTGGACAGCGACATCGACGTGCGCAGCGCCGGCATCGCGCAGGTGATGACGCGCAACCCGCGCACCATCGGCGCCGATCAACTGGCCGCCGAGGCCGCGCGGCTGATGGAGGACTACAAGATCAACGGTTTGATCGTGGTGGACGCGCAGCAGCGCGCGGTCGGCGCATTGAACATTCACGACCTGTTGCGCGCCAAGGTGGTTTAACAGGTTCAGTTTTCAACCGCCGGACTCCGTTCTCACCGATTCGTGCCGATGCCCTACTCTCCCCTGCAGCACCTTCCCGCCGACCTGATCGAGCGCGCCGCGCGGATCCGCCTGGCCTGCTTCGACGTCGACGGCACCCTGACCGACGGCCGCCTGTACTACGACCACGCCGGCAACGAGAGCAAGGCGTTCAACGTGCTCGACGGCCAGGGCCTCAAGCAGCTCGAACACGCCGGCATCCATGTCGCGCTGATCACTGCCCGCGCCAGCCTGTCGGCGGAAAAACGCGGACAGGACCTGGGCCTGCATGTGCAGATCGGGGTCAAGAACAAGCGCCTGGCGGTGCTGGCGCTGTGCCAGGAACACGGCCTGTCGCTGGACCAGGTGTTGTTCATGGGCGATGACCTGCCGGACCTGCCGGCCCTGCTGGCGGTGGGCCTGCCGGTAGCCCCGGCCAATGCACACCCATGGATTGCCGAACGCGTGCAGTGGCATACCCGCGCCCGCGGCGGCGAAGGCGCGGCCCGCGAGGTCTGCGACACGCTGCTGGCCGCGCAAGGCCAGGTCGAACGCATCATCGAAGGATTTTCGGCATGAGCTGGAACTGGCGGACCACGCTGGGCATGGTGCTGTTCGTGGCCGCGGTCGTGTCCGGCTGGTCGGCGTGGCAGCAGCGCGCGCGTCCGGTCGAGACGGCAGTGGACGACTCAAAGGCCGACTACGTGCTGCGCGACTTCGAGCTGATCGCGCTGGACAAGCGCAGCGGCAAGGAGTCGATGACGCTGCGTGCGCCGGAGATGCACCGCAACCGCGCCGACCAGACCTCCGAAATCACCACGCCGGTGTTCCTGCTGCCCGACAACGCCAACCAGCCGTGGACGCTGCGCGCCAAGACCGGCTGGGTCAGCCCCAAGGGCGACGAGCTGCGGCTGCGTGGCGATGTCGAAGGCGACAGCCCCACCACCGGCCCAACCCCGCCCACCACCTTCCGCACCCAGAGCCTGGACGTGTTCCCGCAGCAGAATCTCGCCAAGACCGCTGCGCCGGTGACCATGACCCGGCCGGGTATCATGCAAAGCGGGGTCGGCTTCGAGGCCGACCTCAAATCGCGCCAGTACAAGCTCCTTTCCCAGGTCAAGACCCGCTATGAACCGAATGCTGCCCGCTAAACTGGCGTTTGCCGCGCTGCTGTTGCCTGCCCTGGCGATGGCAAAGACCAGCGACCGCAATCAGCCGATGGCGATCGATTCCAATGCCAACGACTGCAACATGCTCGACGACAGCGGCAAGTGCCGCTTCAGCGGCAATGTGGTGATCACCCAGGGCACGCTGGAAATCCACGCCGATACCGCCGACATCTTCCAGAAGAACGGCCAGACCGACCGCGTGGTGCTGACCGGCAAGCAGGCCACGCTCAAGCAGCAGATGGACGACGGCGCGATGATGAACGGCCAGGCCGACAACATCGAATACCAGGTCGCCGACGAGATCATCATTCTGACCGGCAACTACAAGGTCGACTCGCCCAAGGGCACCAACGCCGGCCAGCGCATGGTCTACAACACCAAGACCGGCAACATGCAAAGCGGCGGCGACGGCAGCCGCGTGCGCACCATCATCCAGCCCAAGAACCCGGCCCCTGCCGCGGCGGCACCGGCACCGGCCGCCAAGCCTGCTGCCAAGCCGGCCACCAAGCCGCAGGGGAACAAGTAATGCTGGTCGCCACCGGTCTGCGAAAGAAGTACAAGCAACGCGAAGTGGTCAAGGAATTCGGCCTGACCCTGGAGGCCGGTGAAGTGGTCGGCCTGCTCGGCCCCAACGGCGCCGGCAAGACGACGTGCTTCTACATGATCGTCGGCCTGGTCGACGCCGATGCCGGGCGCATCGAGCTGGACGGCCGCGACCTGACCGCCGAGCCGATGTATGCCCGCGCCAAGCTGGGCGTGGGGTATCTGCCGCAGGAGCCGTCGATCTTCCGCAAGCTCACCGTGGCCGACAACATCCGGCTGGTGCTGGAGCTGCGTGAGGAACTGGACACTGCCGGCCGCGAGAAGGAACTGGTGGCACTGCTGGAAGAACTGCAGATCACCCACGTGGCCGATCAGCTCGGCGCCAGCCTCTCCGGCGGCGAACGGCGCCGCTGCGAGATCGCACGCGCGCTGGCGGCCAAGCCGCGCATGATGCTGCTGGACGAACCCTTCGCCGGCGTGGACCCGATTTCGGTCGGCGAGATCCAGCGCATCATCATTCACCTCAAGGAACGCGGCATCGGCGTGTTGATCACCGATCACAACGTGCGCGAGACCTTGGGAATCTGCGACCGCGCGTATATCCTCGCCGAGGGGGGCGTGCTGGCGCAGGGGGCACCGGACACGCTGCTGGCCAATCCCGACGTCCGTCGCGTGTATCTGGGGGAAACTTTCCGCCTTTGAGCGCGTCGCCGCGCCATCGCTTCTTCCAGTCAGTGCCCGCATGAAAGCCCGGCTCCAGACATCGCTAGGACAGCAGCTGGTCATGACGCCGCAATTGCGTCAGGCGATCAAGCTATTGCAGATGTCCACCACCGAGCTGGAACTGGAGATCGCCGAGGCGGTGGAGACCAACCCGCTGCTGGAATGGGCCGACGAAGCCGCGCATGCGGCAAGCGAGCCCCCGGCCGCGGCATCGTCCTCCAGCGAGGAGACCCCGCGCGAGGACGCGGCACCGGCAGAACGCGATGACGACTGGGCGCAGGACGAGCTGCAATGGACCGGCACCGGTAGCGGCGGCAGCTTCGACGACGACGAGTCCGGTGATGCCGCCGAGCGCGTGGCCGACTCCGAAACCCTGGCCGACCATCTTCTGTGGCAGTTGCATCTGTCGCCGTTGTCGCCACGCGACCGCCAGATCGGCGCGACCCTGATCGACGCGCTGGACGAAGACGGGTATCTGCGCGAGCCGCTCTCGGCGATTCTCGAAACGCTGGCGCTGGGCGCAGCCGTGGACGAGGCCGAAGTGCTGACCGTGCTGCACCAGATCCAGCGCTTCGACCCGGTCGGCGTGGGTGCGCGCACGCTGGGCGAGTGCCTGGCCCTGCAGCTGGCGGTGCTCGACCCGGCCACGCCAGGCCGTGAGCTGGCGCTGCAGATCGTGGCCGGCCCGCTGGAACGGCTGCCGCGCAGCGGCGTGGCCGGCCTGGCGCATGAACTCAAGCGCTCGGCCGCCGATGTGGAACAGGCCGTGCAGCTGGTGCGCTCGCTGGACCCGCGCCCGGGCAAGCAGATCGGCGAGTTGTCGCAGGACACCTACGTGGTGCCCGATTGCGTGATCTGGCGCCAGCGTGGCATCTGGCGCGCATCGCTGGCCGGCCGCGCGCAGCCCAAGGTCACCATCCACCGCGGCTACGAGAACCTGATCCGCAGCTGCGGCGAATCCGATGCCGGCTATCTGCGCGGGCAGTTGCAGGAGGCACGCTGGCTGCTCAAGAGCCTGGAAGCACGCGGCGAGACCCTGCTGCGGGTGGTGCGCTGCCTGCTGCAGCATCAGGCCGGGTTCCTGGAATTCGGTGCGCAGGCGCTGCGGCCGCTGACCTTGCGCGAGATCGCCGGCGAGCTCGGCCTGCACGAATCGACCATTTCCCGCGCGATCGCCCGCAAGTACGTGCGTACCCCGCGCGGCACCATCCCGTTGCGCTCGTTCTTTGCCTCCGGCATCGACACCGACGGCGGCGGAGAGGCCTCCAGCACCGCGATCCAGGACATGATCCGGCGCCTGATCGAGGCGGAGAACCCGCGCAAACCCTTGTCGGACGCCAAGTTGGCGGATCTGCTGAAAACCTCCGGCGTACCAGTGGCGCGGCGCACCGTTGCGAAGTATCGTGAGGCCATGAACATTTCCGCCTCCCACGAACGCGTGCGCATCGCCTGACGTTGCACCACCGCAACGCCGGCCTGTGCCGGGTTTGTCGGAGTACCGGAACGGTTCATTGGCCCACCGACCAATGGAGGTATCCGATGCGCATCGAGACGTATGGCCACCAGCTTGAAGTGACCCCCGCCCTGCGGGACTACGTGGCAAGCAAGCTGCAGCGACTGCAGCGCCATTTCGACCAGCACTGCGAAGTCCGAACGCAGCTGGCCGTTCGCAAGCCGGACCACCACGTGGTCGCCACCGTCAACCTTCCCGGTCGCACGCTGCACGCCGACGCCAGCGGCTCCACCATGTACGCCGCCATCGACCTGCTGGTCGACAAGCTCGACCGTCTGGTCCTGAAGCACAAAGAAAAGAAATGTAACCACCATGCACGCGAGGTGCGCGACAATCCCGCATGACGCTTCCCGCTTGATGCCCTCATGCCCTTAACCGATCTGATGGCGGCCGTGCGCACCGTAGTGTCGCCGGCCGCCGATCGCGACACCGTCCTGCACGCCGCCGCCGCCCTGCTGTCCTGCCGCCAGGCCGGCGCCGACGAGCTCTACACCAACCTGTACGAGCGCGAGGCCCTGGGCAGCACCGCCATCGGCCACGGGATCGCCATCCCGCACGGACGCTGCCCCAACCTGACCGAACCCCGTGGCGCCCTGCTGCGGCTGGAGTGCCCGGTGGCCTTCGGCGGCGAGGAGCCGGTGGATCTGGTATTCGCCATGGCGGTGCCGGCGCACTACACCCACCAACACCTGATGCTGTTGTCGGAACTGGCCGAGCGCTTCTCCGATGCGCAGTTCCGCCAGCAACTGCGTGCCGCGCCCGACGCCGACGCGCTGATGGCCCTGCTCACCGACGCCCCTCCGCCACAGGCCAGCGCGGCATGAATACCGCCATCACCGCACGCGAACTGTTCGACCAGCAGCGCGACAAGCTGGCGCTGCGCTGGGTCGCCGGACAGAAGGGCGAGCACCGCGAGATCCAGGCCGGCAGCAACAACGCCCGCCGCCCCTCGCTGGCCGGCTACCTCAATGTGATCTATCCCAACAAGGTGCAGATCCTGGGCACCGAGGAGCTGGCCTGGCTGGATTCGCTGGATGCGCGCCAGCGGTGGGAGACCATCGAAAAGATCATCCAGGTGCAGCCGCTGGCGCTGGCGATCAGCAAGAACCAGTCCTGCCCGGAAGACCTGCGCGCGGCCGCCGACGAATCCAATACCCCGTTGTGGATTTCGCCCAAGCGCGGCCACGAGCTGCTCAACCACCTCTCCTACCACCTGGCGCGCACGCTGGCGCCGCGGGTCACCCTGCATGGCGTGTTCATGGAGATCTATTCGATCGGCGTGCTGATCACCGGCGAAGCCGGCTCGGGCAAGAGCGAGCTGGCGCTGGAGTTGCTCAGCCGCGGGCATCGCCTGGTGGCCGACGATGCGCCCGAGTTCACCCAGATCGCCCCCGACGTGCTCGACGGCACCTGCCCCGAGCTGCTGCAGGACCTGCTGGAGGTGCGCGGCCTGGGCGTGCTGAACGTGCGCGACATGTTCGGCGACACCGCGGTGAAGAAGAACAAGTACCTGCGCCTGATCGTGCACCTGACCCGGCCGATGACCGAGCCCACTCCATCCGGCTACGAGCGCCTGACCGGCGATTCCGGCAGCCGCCACGTGCTGGACCTGGACGTGCCGCTGATCACCCTGCCGGTGATGCCCGGCCGCAACCTGGCGGTGTTGACCGAGGCGGCCACGCGGCTGCATATCCTGCGCACCAAGGGCATCGACCCGGCGGCGATGTTCATCGCCCGCCACAGCAACCTGCTGGAGCGACGCACGCCATGAGTATTGCGCCCTCCACGCTGATGATCGTGAGCGGGCTGTCCGGCTCGGGCAAATCGGTCGCGCTGAAGACCTTCGAAGACCTGGACTACTACTGCTCGGACAATCTGCCGGTGGAGCTGCTGCCGGATTTCGTCAAAAGCCGCCTGCGCGGCAACCCGATTGGCGACCAGCGACTGGCGGTGGGCATCGACGTGCGCAGCCGCAGCGACCTGACCCAGCTGGCGCAATGGCGCCAGGCTGCACAGGAATACGGTATCGAGGCGCGCCTGCTGTTCTTCGAAGCCAGCGATGAAGCGCTGATCAAGCGCTACGCCGACACCCGTCGCCGTCATCCGCTGAGCCATCTGGGCCTGGCACTGCCGGAGGCGATCACCCGCGAGCGCCAGTTGACCGAGCCGCTGCGCATGCAGGCCGATGCCATCATCGACACCAGCACGCTCAACGTACACCAGTTGCGCCGCCGCGTGGTCACCGAATTCGCGCTCGGCTCCAACGACCGGTTGTCGCTGTTGTTCGAATCGTTCGCCTACAAGCGCGGCGTGCCGGCCGAAGCCGACTTCGTGTTCGATGCGCGCGTGCTGCCCAATCCGCACTGGGATCCGGAGCTGCGCCCGCTCACTGGCCGCGATGCCGGCGTGCGCGAGTACCTGGACAACGAGGCGGACGTGCAGCGCTACAGCGCGCAGATCGTGGACCTGCTGGACACCTGGCTACCGCGCCTGCGCAACGACACCCGCAGCTACGTGACGATTGCGTTTGGCTGCACCGGCGGCAAGCACCGTTCGGTCTACATGGCCGAGCGCATGGCGCGGCATGCGCGCGAGCAGGGCTGGCCGGAAGTGGCGACGTTTCATCGCGAGCAGGACTGAGGAGCTGGGAATCGGGAATCGGGAATCGGGAGTCGGGAGTCGGGAGTCGGGAATCGGGAATCGGGATTTGGGAATCGTCAAAGCGGTATCTGGGGGTCTGTGGCTGCATGTGCACATGGAGAAGAGCCACGGATGCATGATCCTTTTTGAATCTGGTTGTTTGTGGATGGCTTGGGTTGGGTGGGTGCTGTGGAGAGTTGCCGCTCTGCATTCGGCGCTGCTGGATTGTTGATGTGTCTGAAACGTCGCTCGGCGCTTTCGCGCTACGTGCTTGCGACGTTGCGTTCAAGGCGTGGCTGGTGGTATCGGCCATGCATCGCCCTTCCCCCTTGCGCCTGTCGCGGGTATTGCAGCGCTCGCTTGCGAGCTGGTCTGCATTGGCAATGCTGCCCACATCACGAATCGGTGCGTCCTAGGCTGAAAAACGCGATCGCTGCGCGTGGTCACACTAGTCGCTGCGATGGAGCTAAACGGCTATTCAGTTCGCAACACACCGGTGCGGGCAAACGCTATCGCGCAGTCATGCCGACCTGTTAACGTTTCGACATGGCCTGTGGCATTCTCCTCATTACTCATCCCGGCATCGGCGCAGCGTTGTTGAACGTGGCGACGGGGCTGTTGCGGCAGCTGCCGCTGAAGACCGAAGCGTTCGACGTACCGTTCGATGCAGACCTGGACGCATTGCTGCCCCAGGCCTCGTCGGCGATGCGACGGGTCGACAGTGGCGACGGCGTGCTGGTCATGACCGACCTGTATGGCGCCAGCCCCAGCAATCTCGCCAGCCGGTTGGCAAGGCTCGGCACGCCGGTTCGACGGGTGTCCGCATTGAGCCTGCCGATGCTGCTGCGGGTGATGAATTACCCCGAACAAGGTTTGCAGGAGCTGCCCGCCACCGCGGCGGCAGGCACCCGCAACGGAGCGATCATCGACGATGCTTGAACGCGAACTCATTGTGTCCAACCGACTCGGACTGCATGCGCGGGCGACCGCCAAGCTGGTGCAGACGCTGTCGTCCTTCCGCAGCAACGCCACGCTGGCGGCCAAGGGCCGCGAAGTCAACGCCAAGAGCATCATGGGCGTGATGCTGCTGGCCGCCGGCCAGGGCACCAGCGTGGTGGTGCGGCTGGATGGCGAAGACGAGGCCGAGGCCTTGCAGGCATTGGTCGACCTGTTCGAGCGTCGTTTCGACGAGGACAGCTGAGCATGCGTGGCGTCGGTGCCGTAGCGACCGACACGGCGCGGCTGCGCCAGGGGCACGCATGAGTCTGCGCCTGCGCGGACACGGCGCCGCACGCGGCAATGCACTCGGGCGCGCGCGCGTGCGCCAGAGCCACACGCTGGAAGTGGCCGAGCAACGCGTGCCGGCCAGCCAGGTGGAGGCGCAGTTGCAGCGCCTGCACACCGCCATCGATGCGGCACGCGGCGAAATGCAGCAGTTGCGCGACCGCCTGCATGGCGCGCTGGCACGCGAGGTCGGCGAATTCCTCGAACTGCATGCGCTGCTGCTGGACGACCCCGAACTGCTGCAGGGCCTGGACGAGCTGATCCGCACCCATCGCTACAGTGCCGACTATGCCCTGCGCGTACAACGCGACCGGCTGGCGGCGGTGTTCGATGGCATGGAAGACGCCTACCTCAAGAGCCGCATGGACGATCTGGACCATGTGATCGGGCGCATCCATGCGTTTCTGCACAAGCGTGCGCCCGACCTCAAGGGCGTGGCCGGCGAGATCCTGGTCTGCGACAACGTCGCCCCGTCCGAACTGGCGCAGCTGCAGGCCCAAGGCGTGGTCGGCATCGTCACCACCGCTGGCAGTGCGCTGTCGCATAGCGCGATCCTGGCGCGCAGCCTGCACCTGCCGCTGGTGGTGGGCGTCAGCGATGCAGTGCAGAAGATCGACGATGGCGATGTGCTGATCGTCGACGCCGGCTCCGGCCAGGTGATCGTGGATCCCACGCCCGAGCATCTGCGCGACTACCGCGAGCGCCTGCGCGCGCTGGCCAAGGAACAGCGCGAACTGGGGCGGTTGCGCTCCAAGCCCACGCGCACGCGCGACAACATCGACATCACCCTGCTCGCCAACGCCGAATCGCTGGAAGACGTGGCGCGCGCGCATGCCATGGGCGCCAGCGGGCTGGGGCTGTATCGCACCGAATTCCTGTTCCTGCAGCGCAACGAGCTGCCGGACGAAGACGAGCAGTTCCAGGCCTACCGCGACACCGTGCTGGGCATGAGCGGCCGGCCGGTGACCATCCGCACGCTGGATCTGGGCGCCGACAAGGCCGACCGCACCGGGCTGACGCTGAGCGACGAGGACAACCCGGCGCTGGGCCTGCGCGGTGTGCGGCTGTCGCTGGCCCGTCCTGCGGTGGCGCAGACGCAGCTGCGCGCCATCCTGCGCGCCTCCGGCTACGGGCCGGTGCGCATCCTGGTGCCGATGGTCAGCGGCCGCGAAGAAATCCAGTTGCTGCGCAAGCAGCTGAAGAAGCTGAGCGCGCAGTTGCGCGCCGAAGGCCACGAGATCGCCGAGCACATTCCACTGGGTGCGATGATCGAAGTGCCTGCCGCGGCGCTGGCGCTGGACTGCTTCATCGACGCTATCGATTTCCTGTCGATCGGCACCAACGATCTGGTGCAATACCTGCTGGCAGTGGACCGCAACAACGAGGCACTGGGCGAGTTGTATTCGCCGTTGCATCCGGCAGTGCTGCGGCTGATCGCGCAGGTGATCGCCACCGGACGCAGGGATGGCAAGCCGGTGGCGGTGTGCGGCGAAATCGCCGGCGACCCGCGCTTCGTGCCGATGCTGCTGGCGCTGGGGCTCACCGAGTTCAGCCTGCACCCGGCCACCCTGCTGGAAGTACGCCGCGCCATTCGCGACAGCCATCTAGGCGAGCTGCGCGTGCATGGCGAAACATTGCTGCGCGCACGCGACCGCAAGGGCATCGAGAAATGGCTGGCCGCCATCGCACAGGACAACAGCAGCAAGAGCAGCTAGAACAGCGCTGCTGTACTTCCTTCTCCGCGTACGGGGGAGCGCTGCTGCACTTCCTTCTCCGCGTGCGGGGGAGCGCTGCTGCACTTCCTTCTCCCGCGTGCGGGGGAAGGTGCCCGTAGGGCGGATGGGGGCGCCGCGCCGAGCATCGGCCTGGCAATCAATGACCCGGTCACTACTGACGGACCTCGTGGCGGCACCCAGCGTTTGCCAAGCGCGCCGGCACTGTATGTTTCGTCATCGCGCGCAAGCGATAATGCCGTGCTGACCCAGCACCGCGTCTTCCACTGATGGCGCGTCCACTCTTCCGGGGAGCCGCGCATGGCCGAAGCCGTCCGCCACGACAAGACCGCGCGCCAGCTACGATTGCTGTCCGACGCGCTGGATAGCGGACGCCTGGGGCCGGTGCGCCGGTTGGTCAATACGCTGGCGCCGGCGGAGATCGGCAACCTGCTCGAGTCGCTGCCACCGGGCAAGCGTGAAGTGGTGTGGGGGTTGGTCGACCCGGAAGACGATGGCGAAGTGCTGCTGCACGTCGGCGACGAAGTCCGCGAAAGCCTGCTGGCCGACATGGACCCGGACGAAATCGTCGCCGCGGTCGAAGACCTGGACATCGACGATCTGGCCAACCTGGTCGAGGACCTGCCCGATACCGTCATCGACGAAGTGCTCAAGTCGATGGATCGCGAGAACCGCGAGCGACTCGAACAGGTGCTGTCGTATCCGGAAGACACCGCCGGCCGCCTGATGAATCCGGACGTGGTGACAGTGCGCGCCGACGTCAACGTCGATGTGGTGCTGCGCTATCTGCGCCTGCGCGGCGAGCTGCCCGATCATACCGACCACCTGTACGTGGTGAGCCGTCGCCACCAGTATCTGGGCCGCGTGCCATTGGCAGCGCTGGTCACCCACGAGGACAGCACCCCGGTCAACCGGCTGATCGACGACGAACAGCCAGCCATCGACGTGGGCGACGGCTCGGACGAGGTAGCGCGCCGCTTCTCCGACCACGACTGGATCTCCGCGCCGGTGGTGGACGACAACAACATCCTGCTCGGCCGCATCACCATCGACGACGTGGTCGACATCATCCGCGAGCAGGCCGAGCACCAGGCGTTGAGCGCCGCCGGCCTGGACGAGGACGAGGACATGTTCAGCCCGGCGCGGCGCGCGTTCCGGCGCCGCCTGATCTGGCTGGGCATCAACCTGTGCACCGCCTTCCTGGCCTCCAGCGTGGTCAGCCAGTTCGAGGGCACCATCGAAAAACTGGTCGCGCTGGCAGCGCTGATGCCGATCGTGGCCGGCATGGGCGGCAACGCCGGCACCCAGGTGCTGGCGCTGATGGTACGCGGCCTGGCGCTGGGGCAGATCGGCTCATCCAACGTGATGACCCTGCTCAAGAAGGAACTCACCGTGGCGCTGATCAACGGGCTGTGCCTGGGCATCGGGCTTGGCCTGATCGTGCTGGTCTGGTTCGGCCAGCCAATGCTGTCGCTGGTGATCGGCACCGCACTTACCGTCAACATGCTCACTGCCGCCTTCGGCGGGGTGCTGGTGCCGGTGACGCTCAAGCGCCTGGGCTTCGATCCGGCATTGGCGGGCGGGGTGATCCTGACCACGCTGACCGACGTGATGGGCTTCCTGAGCTTCCTGGGCCTTGCCACCTTGATCCTGCTGCACTGACCGCGTGCAGCATCGGCCATCCTGGCGATCGCATGAATCCACGGCACCCACCGCCGCCGCGTGACGTGCCAGCGCACGTGCATGCGGTAATACTGCAGACCTGTATTGGATGGAGAGCCGTGCGTGATCTTACGTTGCGTCGTACTTGGACTGCTTGCGCTGGTGCTTGCCGGCTGCTCCAGCATGGGTGAGCATCGACAGGATGGCCGCAGCGGCCACTTCGTCAGCCGCACCTTGCAGATGGAAGGCCGGCTGTATCGCTATCAGGTGTTCGTCCCGGCTGCCAAGGCGGCGCGGCCGTTGCCGATCGTGTTGTTCCTGCATGGTTCGGGCGAACGCGGCGACAACGGACGCGACCAGGCCGAGGTCGGAGTAGGCCCCTACCTGAGCGAACACACCGCCCGGTTTCCAGCGCTGGTGGTGTTGCCGCAGGTGCCCGACAACGAAGAATGGATGGGCATCAACGCGCGCATGGCCATCGCCGCGCTGGATGCTGCCAGCGCCGAGTTCGCTGCCGACCCGCAGCGCACGTATCTGACCGGCATCTCGATGGGCGGTTACGGCGCATGGGAAATCGGCCTGATGCAGCCACAGCGCTTTGCCGCGATCGTGCCCATCTGCGGCGCGCTCAAGGCTCCGCGCGATGAGCGCCGCACACTGTATGTGAGCCTCGTGGCCAAGGAAGCAGACCCGTATACGGCAGCGGTCACCCAGCTTCGGCACGTGCCGATCTGGACCTTCCATGGCGCCAAGGACACCTCGGTGCCACCGCATGACGACCGCGCGCTGTACCGCGCTGCAAAAGGCGTGGGTGCCAACCTGCGCTACAGCGAATATCCGGAAGGCAACCACAACGTCTGGGACGCGACCTACGCGGACCCGGCGATGTGGGAGTGGATGTTCAAGCAGCGCCTGCGCTGAGCGTCAACGCTCAATGGTGATAACCGGTCTGGGCAGTGATCTTGCCGCGGAACACCCGGTACGACCACACCGTGTAGCCCAGGATCAGCGGCAGCAACATCACCAGCCCCACCATCGCGAACAGCTGCGAGGACGGCGGCGCGGCCGCCTGCCAGAGGGTGTAGACCGGCGGCACCAGATACGGCCACATGCCCAGCACCAGGCCCAGGAAGCCGAGCACGAACAAGCCCATCGCCAGCAGGAATGGCGCCGTGTCCGCTCGCCCCGGCTCGGCCGCGCGCCACAGCGCATAGCCCACCACGGCAACCAGCACCGGCACCGGCATCAACCACAGGTAATGCGCATCGTTGAACCAGCGCTCCATCACATGCGATTGCAGCGACGGCAACCAGGCGCTGACCAGGCCGATGAAGATCAACACGCTGATGGTCAATGGCCGGCTCAACTGCCGCGCCAACTGCTGCACGTGACCCTCCGTCTTGAGAATCAGCCAGGTGCTGCCGAGCAACGCATAGCCGAACACCAGGGCCGCACCGGTCAGCATCGCGAACGGGCTGAACCAGCCCCAGACCCCGCCGACATAGCGGTCGTTCTCGATCGGCAGGCCCTGCACCAGCGCGCCCAGGATCACGCCCTGCGCAAAGGTGGCCAGGATCGAACCGGCGGCGAAGGCATTGCTCCACAGCCGCCGCGAGCGGTGCGCCTTGAAGCGGAACTCGAACGCCACCCCACGGAACACCAGCGCCATCACCATCAACAACACCGGCAGATACAGCGCCGACAGGATCACCGCATAGGCCTTGGGAAAGGCGGCCAGCAGCCCTGCCCCACCCAGCACCAGCCAGGTTTCGTTGCCGTCCCAGATCGGCGCGGCGGTGTTCATCATCAGGTCCAGTTGCGCTTCGTCCTTGCGGAACGGCGCCAGGATGCCGATGCCGAGCACGAAGCCGTCCAGCACCACGTACATCAGCACGCCGAAGCCGATCACCGCAAACCACGCCACCGGCAGGAGGGTCGTCATGTCCATCAGGCAGCTCCATCGATCGGTTCGTCGGCGGCCGAGAGCGGCCGTGCAGGCGTGTGTTCGCCATGGTCTAGCTGCGGCGCATCGTGCGGAGTTGGCCCGATCTTGCCGATCTTGACCAGGTACCAGATGCCCCAGCCGAACACGAACGCGTAGCCGGCCACATACACCGACAACGAGATGGCGGTCATCAACGCCGATTGCGGGCCGACTGCGTCGGCAGTGCGCAGCAGCCCGTAGACCACGTATGGCTGGCGGCCGATTTCGGTGACGAACCAGCCGGAAATCAACGCAATGAAGCCGCTCGGCAGCATCCAGCGCCAGGTCGCCAGCAACCAGCGCCACTGCACCAGCGTGCCGCGCCACAACGCGAACGCCGACACCCAGGCCACCAGCAGCATCAGCGAGCCGATCCCGACCATGATGCGGAAGGCGAAGAACACCGGCGTCACCGGCGGGCGCTCGTGCGCCGGCACCGAGGTCAGCGGCGCGATGCTGCCATCCAGGCTGTGGGTCAGGATCAGGCTGCCCAGGCGCGGAATCGCCAGCGCGTAATCGTTGCGCTCGGCCTGCGCGTTCGGCAATGCGAAGACCACCAGCGGAAATCCCTTGCCGGGTTCTTCGGCGTGCCAGTGCGCCTCCATCGCCGCGATCTTCATCGGCTGATGCTTGAGCGTATTCAACCCATGCATGTCGCCGACGAAGATCTGCAGCGGCACGGTGATGGCCGCAAATACCACCGCCAGCTTGAGCATGCGCAGGCCCGCCTCGCGGTGCACGCCACGGTGCAGATACCAGGCACCCACCGCGCCGACCACAAAACAGGTGGTGATGAACGAGCCCAGCGCCATATGCGCAAGCCGATACGGAAACGAGGGGTTGAAGATGATCTTCAACCAGTCGACCGGATGCACGATCCCATCGATGACCTCGTATCCGGCCGGCGTCTGCAGCCAGCTATTGGAGGAGAGAATCCAGAACGTGGACAACAGCGTGCCCAGTGCCACCATGCAGGTGGCGAAGAAGTGCAGGCGCTCGGAAATGCGGCCCCAGCCAAACATCATCACGCCCAGGAAGCTCGCTTCCAGGAAGAACGCGGTGAGGACCTCGTAGCTCAGCAGCGGGCCGATCACGCTGCCGGCAATCCGGCTCAGTTCCGGCCAGTTGGCGCCGAACTGGAAGGCCATCACGATGCCGCTGACCACGCCCATGCCGAAGGACACGGCGAAGATCTTCTGCCAGAAGAAATACAGCTCGCGCCAGACCGGCAGGCGGGTGCGCAGCCAGCGCCATTCCAGGAACGCCAGCAGGCTGGAGAGACCGATGGTGAACGCAGGAAACAGCACGTGGAACGCGATGACGAATCCGAACTGGATCCGCGACAGCAGCAAGGCGTCCATGGAGCAACCTCCAGGCAAATGGAAAGACCAGCTACGCGTCGGTGCGGAGCGATTGCCGCCATGCCTGCGGTCATCGAGCGCGACCGACTGCGCTACGCCTTCATGATAGGGACGCTAGAGCACGTTCCCGATGCGACACGGCGTCGCATCTGCGTCAAACCGTCGCGCCCGTGCGGCGAAGCGTGCGATGCAATCGCAGACGGCATGGCGATGAGCGCTATCGCGCCAGCCCCCGGGTGTACTGACTGCGGCCAGCGTCACGGCGTCGCAGTCGCCCGATGTACGGCGCTGCGCAGACCCGCGCCTGCTGACCTGGCCGGCATGCGCGGGCGTCTGGGAGTGCCCATCACCGCGCGGTTCACGCAAGCCTGGCCTTCTGCGCCATCAGGCAGGCGACCCAGCACTGCGGCCCGTCGCCCGGCTGCGCCGCCTAGTGCGTGCGGCGGATCCGCCGGGCGATTTCGCTGACCACCGCAATGGCAACGGTCAGACCCACCATCGACAGGAACTGCGTCCGCGTCTCGGCCGAGCTGGCCAGCAGCACGAAGATCACGCCCAGGATCGTCAACGCCAGCACGGTCAGAAATGGATAGCCGCGCATCCGAAACGGCAATGCGATGCCGGCGCGATCGGCGCGGGCGCGCAGGATCAGCTGCGACAGCAGCGAGATCGTCCACACCAGCAGGCAGGTGGCACCGACGATATTGAGCAGCACCGGCAACACCTTGTTGGGATACAGCAGCTCCAGTGCGGCGGCCGCAAAGCCGAACAACACGCTGGCGATCACCGCCGCCAACGGCACCTGCTCGCGGCTGGTCCTGGCGAGCACGCGCGGCGCCTCGCCGCGCTGGGCCAGCGAGAAGATCATGCGCGACGCGCCGTAGAGATTAGCGTTGAGCGCCGACAGCAGCGCCACCACCGCCACCAGGGTGATCGCAGTGGCCGCACCGGGAATGCGCGCCACCTCCAGCACCGCGGCAAATGGCGAGCCGAGCGCCTTGCTGGTCCACGGCACCACCGCCACGATCACGCTGATCGACCCGATGTAGAACACCAGGATGCGCCAGGCCACGGTGCGGATGGTGCGGGCCAGGCTGCGCCCGGGGTCGGCGGTTTCTGCCGCCGCCACCGCCACGATCTCGGTGCCGCCAAAGGCGAACACCACCACCAGCAAGGCCGCGCCAACGCCGGCCAGGCCATTGGGCGCAAACCCGCCGTTCTGGGTGAAGTTGGACACCCCCGGCGAGGTCACGCCGGGCAGCCAGCCGGCCAGCAGCGCGAAACCGATCAACAGGAACACCACGATCGCCACGACCTTGAGAATGGCGAACCAGAATTCGAATTCGCCGAAATTACGCACGCCCAACAGGTTGATCGCGGTGAAGGTCGCCATGAACAGCAGCGCCAGCAAGGGCACCGGCAACGCCGGCCAGACGGTCGCGAGCAGGCCGGCGGCGCCGACCGCCTCGGCTGCGATCACCACCACCACCTGGAACCACCACAGCCAGCCCACCGTGGCGCCGGCGGTCGGGCCCATCGCATCGGCCGCATATACCGAGAACGCGCCGCTGGCCGGCTTGGCCGCCGCCATCTCGCCCAGCGCGTTCATCACGATGATCACCAGGGCACCGGCGATCAGGTAGGACAGCAGCACCGCCGGCCCGGCTGCCTGGATGCCGACGCCCGACCCCAGGAACAGCCCGGCACCGATGGCGGTGCCCAGGCCCATCATCATCAACTGCCGCGGTTTGAGCGCATGGCGCAACGCAGGCGCGGCGGTCGAAGCGTTCTGGGCAACAGGATCGGTCGGAAGCGACATGGACGGCATCGGAGAGGTGGTAACGCGACACGATACCGCGTCGCGGCGCCGGCCGCGCCTCTTGACGACACAGCGGCGCCCGGGTGCGGGGTGCTGCTGCACCGCAACGTGCCTTGGGCCCTGCCCCCATCGAGGCAGGATCGGAAACGGGCGCGCCACTGCAGCGTGCTGCGCGCCTTGCGCATGCGCTCGGTCAAGGCATGCTGTTCTGCAGTGCCGGATACACAAATCCCCGGACGAGCCGGGGATTTGCCACCATCCTGGTGCGCAGCGCTCACTCCGCCAGGTTCTTGCCCGCCCCTGCGGTGGCGATCACCTTGGCCTTGACCTGCGCGGCCGCGGTGACGGTGTAGGTGTAACCCAGTGGTTCCGGGAACACCTTGGAGCTGATCCAGGTGGTGGCGTTGGCGTACGGCTTGCTGCCGTCCGGCGTGCCCCAGGTGATGCCGCTGCCCACGTAGTTGTTGATCAGGTCCCAATAGCCGATCTCGCTGCTGTCGCGCGAGGTCACCGGGTTCTTGATGTTCTCGAAGTAGTTGGACTCGATCTTGGCCACGCCGCCCATGCGCACATTGATGCCGGAGGTGGTGACGTTGTTGAAGTAGTTGTTGTAGATGTGGCTCAGGCCACGGCGCTGCAGCGGCACGCGCGACTCCACATTCTCGAAGCGGTTGTGGTGATACGTGGTGCGTGCCGCCGAATTCTTGGTGTCGCTGTCGCTGAAACCATTGAGCGCGACCTTTTGATAGTTATAGACATGATTGTAGGACACGGTGACGTGGTGCACGCCCTTCTTCATGTCGATGCCACCATCGAAGGAGGCATCGCCGGCACCGGAGCACTTGGTGAGCGAGGCGAACACGGTGTTGTGGTCGACCCAGATCCTGGACGGCGAGCCGCTGGAGTTGCCCTCCAGCGAAATCGAGTCGGCATCTTCGCCACCCTGCAGCAGGCCGATGGTCATGTTCTGGATGATGATGTTGTTGGCGTTGCCCACCACCCATAGACCGAAGTTGGCCGCCGAGCCATTCGCCCCCCTGATGGTGACATCGCTCTTGTTCTTGATCTGCACGGTCTTGGCCGGCAGCTTCCACTGCGCGCAGACGTCCTTGATGGTGCCGAAGTCGAACTTGCCGGTGTAGTTGAGCACCAGCCCGCCGCTGCCGGAATAACCGTCGATTGCCGCCTGCATCGCTTCGAAGGTGGCCACATTGACCGGTGTCTTGTTGCCGCCGCCGGTGGTGGCGGCACCGTAGCCGACCGGGCCGGCCATGGCGCCCGCAGCGCAGGCGGACAGTGCGAGCGCAACGGCGCCCTGAAGCATCTTGCTGGTCATGCAGCCTCTCCCAAAGAAGTCGATGAGCGGCGCATGCCGCCTGCGCAGTGGCAGCGGCGACAGCGACGCGTTACGTGGGGGGCTGCATTCTTCGCGCGACTTACAACATAAAACAATTATCCATCTATGAAACTTTGACGCGCCACGGTGTTCTTCCCGCAGGACATGCAAAAGAGACAGTGGGAGACACCCGGGACAAGACACAACGGCGCCTGCTATCAGGTGCCGCTGCCGGCCTCATCGGCGTTAAGTTGGTGTGGCCCGCATGATCAGCTGGACGGCGTCCATTGATTGCCGCGACGCGCATGGCGATGCGCGAGGTCGGTTGGCACATTGTGCGCGCCACCTACTGGGCATGGATGCGACGATCGGTAGAGGCCTTCCTACGACCACTGCGCGGCGTAGACGCCGCAACCGGCAGCGCATGCACGCAATGGCGTTGATGCAGAGACCGAGCCCGTCACCGGTGAGGCCGATGCGCCCTGCGCAACGATTTTCTGGTTTCCTGGCGCCGGGCTTTACGGCGATCGGCACCGAGATGACGAACCGATACGTCGCTGTGACGTGCGATCCGCTGAAGGCGCTGCAAGTTCCACAGGCAAGGCCGCCCCCCCAGGGCAGCCCTGCCTTCATCGGCTTGAGGATTGGCGTAGGGCGACAGCGCGATACTGGCCTCGATCGCCATAGCGGGGCCCCTTCTGCTCGACAACGGCGCAGAGCCTGTCTTGGCCGCAGGGCACCAGGTCCGCGCGTGCGACGCGGTCCAGAAAGGCGATTTCCGCGCGGCGCTGGGTGGCCTCGGCCAATACCGGCCGGGCGCCCTGGACGGCGTAGCCGACTGCAGCCAGGCACAGGAGCGTGCCGACCAACAGCGCGCCAAGCCCGGCCCAGCTACGCCGGATGACGCTGGTTTCCAGCGATTGCTGCGCCTGTGCATAGCGCGCGATCGCCTGCTCAAGCGTCCGTTCCGCCTGGACCATCTTCTTGTTGAATCGCTCGGTCGCCGGTTCCAGCGTCTGCGTCAGCGCCTGACTGCTCAATTGCGTTAGCCGGGGCAGCGCATTTTCCATCAGGCCACTGACGCGCTGATCGGCGTGTTTGACGGCAATCTGCAGAAACTGCAGCTGCTCCCGGACCAGATCTTCCAATCCGTGCTCGCGCCGTTGCAGCGTCCCGATCAGTGCCGCCATGGCCTGGATCGATTCTTTTAGCGTGCGTTCCGACGCGTTGACATCGGGTAGTGCGGAGGTGTTCTGCATGTCCATGGTGTTCTCTCGATGATTCGACTTGCTGCACGTGTCCCGGCTATCCACCGCCGCCGCCGCCGCCACCGCCACCGCCACCGCCATCTCCGCCACCACCACCGTCACCCTGCGGACCGCCTTGCATCGCCGGTCCGTTGGCGAACTGCGGCAATGTCATCACCATCACCGGGCCACGGCTGGTCTGCACCTCTGTCGAGACGTCCATGTTCAGGGCCTGGCGCATACTCGCCTGTTCCTGAGCCTCCTGCATCGCCTGGGCATCCAGATACTCATGCCCTTGTTTGGCAAGTGCCTGGCTATAGGGGCTGTTGGCGACCCGCTTCAAGGCCTGTTCGATCGCCAGTTCGTCCTTGCAGTCGATGGCGTACAGCAACTCGTCCACATCCGGATCGCCGGTGATGGCTTTACGCTGGGGCTGCGGCCGATCTTCCTGCTCGCCAGCGGCAAGAGGGTGTGGCGCGGTGTCTGCAGGCGGAGCGCGTGGTGGTCTCAGTCCAGAGGGACCATCCGGATCGTACCCTTCACGCAATTCCAACTCGGTAAATGGCCGCTCGCCACGGTCCACGCGCGCCTGCCGCGCTGCTGCGACGCGGTCTTCTGTTTCGAGCTCCTGTTCGAGTTGGATACGCAGCTCTCGCATGGATCGCGCTATTTCCTCCCAGGAGTTTGGATCGGCGGGCACAGCGGCAGGAAGGTCGTGCTGATCTGCCAGGGACGCAGAAAGCGGCTCGCGCGCATCGGCCGTGTCCTCGGGTGTGTCGGCTGCGCGGCCAGCGGTCGGCATTTCCGGCGATGCCCCTGTCGCCTGTGCGAGGTGTGCGGGCACTGGCAACGCTGCAGGGGGATCTGGTGCTTCCGGTGCTTGAGTCTGTGGCGTGCGCGCCTGTTGATCGTCGCGGTGTTCTACCGCCGCCGGGGTGGCGAGCGATGGCGCGGAAGGCGCCGTCGCCACCTGGGGCAGGTGCGCATCCGCCGACTGCTGGAGCTGTTGCGCAGGTGCATCTTGCTGCGCATCCGGGGCTTGTGCAGTCATCGGCTGTTGGCCGCTGTGCAGGTCCGCAACCTGCTGCTGCTCTGCCGGTGCGGTCTGCGCGATCGCGGCGCTCTGCGCTGTCTGCTGTTGGACTTCCTGCGGACGCTGTTCTTGCGTTTGCTGGCTTTGCGTCCGCTGCTGCGCTACGTCGGATGCATGTGCTTGCGCAGGCTCTACCACTTGTTCCTGGGGCCGTTGGGCGGCGTCATCATGGGTAGACCGCTGCTCGGGCTGGCGTGGTGATGTGTCTTGCGCATGGAGCAACGACGGTTCGCGTGCGGCGGCTTCCTCTGCCAGCTCCTGCTCGCGTTGTGGCGCCGTTTGGGCGTGCAGCGGCTGCTGCCCGGCATGGTGCACAGTCTGCGCCTGCAGCCGGTCCTGCTGGCTCTGCCGGGCGTCCTGAGCCTGGCGTATTTCCTGCTCGCGCTGCTGTGTCTCCTGAGCCTGCATCTGCGCTTGTTCGCGCTGCTCCGTCTCGTGCGCCTGCCGCTGGACGTGTTCGAGGTGCTGGGTGTCCTGCGCCTGGCGTTCTTGTTGCTCCAGACGCTGCGCTTGCTGCCGTGCTTCCAGCGCGGTATGCGCCTGCAGCGCCTGGGCAGCTTGCGCCCGAACCTCGTGCGATGCTTGTGCCTGCAGCGCCTGGGCGCGAGCCTGCGTCAACTGTTGATCTTGCGCCTGTCGTGCCTCCTGCTGCCGCTGTTGGTGCTCTTGCGCGGTGCTGGCCGCCTGGCCCTGTGCCTGCACGTCGAGCGCCTGCTGTTCAGAAGGCGGTGATCCGGACGTGTCTGCATCTGTCGAGCCTTCGGACGACGCTGGCGCGGAGGTTAGATGCTGCATCGGCGCGGCCGACTGCTGGCGCGCCTGCAGCTCCTGCAGCGCCTGACGGATGTCGTCGGTGCTGGTGACCGCTGCAATGCGCTCCACGCCGTCGGCGCCGCGCTGGAGATGGGCGATCGGGCTGTCGGCGCCATACTGACCGCCTGGTCCACGCTGGAGCTGCATCGCGCCATCGCCTGCGAGCCCTTCCGCCTCGCGGGTGCGTTGGATCGCCAGCTCGATCGCTTCGCGCCATTGCGGCTGCAGTTCCGTGCCTACGATGCGGTAGCGGTACAGCGTCTGCTCGCGCTGCCGATCTTGTGGCGATGGCGGCGCTTGCTGGATGGCCGCAATCGCCTGCGCCTGCTCCGCAAGCGCCGGTTGCAGCAGTGCGCGCATGGTGTCTAGTTCCAGCACGCGATTGCCATCGGGTGGAGCGCCGTGGCTGGTCCACTGGCCCTCCATGTTGCGGTAATAGCGCTGGCCGTTCGAGGCGATCAGCGCATCCGGATCGGGCAGCGCCTGCTGCACGGCCGGCGAGATGGGCAGGCCATCGGCTGCCCAACCGCTGCGGTGGTGGGCAAGCTCATAGCGCGCGGCGATGGCACCGGGGCTGTTGGCGATGTTGCGCGCGATGACCGCTTGCGCCTGTGCTTCCAGCTCTGCGGCCCGCAGTGGCGTTGCGATATCGGTCCGATACACAGCGCTGTCGGCGTCTGCGACCACACCGCTTTGCACAGTGCGCCGCCATTGCCCATCGTTGGGATCGCGCGTCCAGTCGGCCGTGCTGAGGCTGGGTGGATCGGTATCGCTGGCCGGTAGGCGATACGGGTCCTGTGGTGCGGGCGCATCCTTCAGCGCCAATGCGGCAGCGACGTTGGTCGCTTGATAATTGAGTTCGCGGGCCTTCTCGTGGCTGGCGACGATGGGGGTGGAGGTGGGGTTGTCCACGCCATCATTAGTGATGTCGGCCATGCCCTCGCGCGCCCAGGCAGTGCCGTTGAACGACCACTGCGTGCCATCGCGGTCGGTCTGGGTATAGATGGCGCGGTTGTCGAGCAGTGCGGCGGCTTTTTCGCCGGCCACGCTCATGAAATAGGCATCGGCAGCGATCAAGGCCATCGGCCCGGCGCCGGACGCGCCAAGCGCGTAGGCGGCCGTCGTGCCGCCGGCCCAGCCACCGACATTGCGGCCGGCGAAATGGGCGAGTTCTGATTGCGCTGCGAGTGGGTTGTCCCGGCCGAGTAAATGCGTGGCGCGTTGGCCGGTCATGACCGTGTCGGCGGCGGTGGCGAGCAAGCCGGCGGTGCGTAGCGCCTGGCCTGCAGATAGATCGCCTGCCAACAACTCGGCGGTGGTGAAGCCGCGTTGCGAGACTGGTGTGTACGCCGGATGCGGTGCGGCGCCTGAGCCTTGGCGAATGCTGCGCGCAGCACCGCCAATGGTTGTGGGCGTGTCATCCAGGACCTGCTGGACCAGGGCTGCGTTGGACTCGGATAAGGTTATGCGCCCGGCATCCTTGGCGTGTGCGATGGCCATGCGAAATTCCTCGCGGCCGGCGATTTCGCGGGCGAGGACATCGGGTTCACGTGGGACGCCGACCAAATTGCGCCCCGTTATGCGTGCGGCATTGATCACTTTTGCTATCCGCTGCTCGGAGTGTGTGATCGCGGCCCATTCCGATTCGACAGTGCCCATGGAGCGCAGGGTTTTGAGCTGCTGCGCATGATCGGCACGGTATTGCTCGTACTCGGAGAGGGTGCTGCGGTTTTGTGTGTTGGCCTCGGCCTTGGTCAAGCGATCCGGGGTGGTTGCGAACATATCGCCATTGATCAGTGCGACTTTGATTGTGTCTTGCAGATCATGGACCTGGGCGGCGACGCGCTTCAAGGCGGCAGCGTCGTTGCGCATGGCGGCTTTGCCGTTTGGGGAGTCAATTATTTCATTAAGATAACCGAATATTGCTTTCGTATAGGAGCTGCGCGTGCGTCCTCGGTGAGGCGAAGTTTCAATTTCATCCGCCAGCTTTCCATCTACCGGAAGATACAGGCGATTAGTCGATATATCCTTGTCGATCAAGCCATGCTCAAGCAATTTCTTAAGCAACCTATGATCGCGAAAGATGGTGTTCTCAATGACATGATGACTTTCAAGGATGACGTTACCGGACGGCATCTGCCCTTACTCCATCAAGCGGTCAAAGGTACGTTGCTCAGCAACCGAAAGCGTCTATCAACCAGACGCCGCGTGTCCTGGGCGATTTGCCAAACCCTTGCGCGATCAAGGTATCGCGCAAGAACTGATCGCAAAAAGCATCTGATGTATAGGGTGTCCTGAAAACATGCGCGGCCCCGACCATGTCTTTCCTGAATGCAAGATCGGCACCGCCAGCAACTCTGTAATATTTCCCATTTGGATACCCAGTCAACACCTTGACGGTAGATGCTTCTTCATCAATGGCGTCGATAATCCTCACCACTTCGCAAAGATAGTGTGGTGCCCCGGGCGTACCGTCTTCCAATCGGAAGTCGCATAGCGCAAAGGCAAACCCCTCCGGGTCTGCTGCCTCGAGCACCTGCTTCAGCAGTTCGGAGATCAGCCAGTAACCTTTGAATCCATCGTGCATGTCATTCGGCATATCGCCGATGCGACTGTCGTAGCGCAGGCGCGGGGTTTCCTTCAATGCAGCCAGGCCAGCGTCCTCTCCAGGCAGGCTGTCAGCAATGGAAAACGGCACCGCATCCTCGTTCTCGAACTCCACGCCATGCCCACGACCGCCGCCACGCACGTCGGACCTGAGGATGTAGAACTCGCCCTTCTTCGGCGCGTTGTGATGAATCGTTTGCGTTGGCTCGGCTTGGTTCATGGATGCTCTCCGATACACGGTGCATGTCATCGAGAGGCGGTCGCTGCTCTCGCTAGACGGACGCTACCAGCATACCGCTTTCGGTCGGCTGCTCGGTGTCGCAGCTGCATGATTCTGCTATCGGCGCCAAAGTTGCCACCATGGTCACCATGGTCACCATGGCCACGTTGCAGCTTCTGCGCGCTATCACCGGTAAGTCCCGTTGCCTCGCGCGTGCGTTGGGCCGCCAGTTCGATCGCTTCGCGCCAGTCCGGTTGGAGTTCGGTGCCAACGATGCGGTAGCGGTAGAGCGTCTGTTCGCCCTGAACCTCCTGCGGCGATTGCCGGATGGCCGCAATCGCCTGCGCCTGCTCTGCAAGCGCCGGTTGCAGCAGTGCGCGCGTGGTCTCCAGCTCCAGCACGCGGTTGCCATCTGGTGGGGCACTGTTGGTGGTCCACTGGCCCTCCATGTTGCGGTAATAGCGCTGGCCGTTCGAGGCGATCAGCGCATCCGGATCGGGCAGCGCCTGCTGCACGGCCGGCGAGATGGGCAGGCCATCGGCTGCCCAACCGCTGCGGTGGTGGGCAAGCTCATAGCGCGCGGCGATGGCACCGGGGCTGTTGGCGATGTTGCGCGCGATGACCGCTTGCGCCTGTGCTTCCAGCTCTGCGGCCCGCAGTGGCGTTGCGATATCGGTCCGATACACAGCGCTGTCGGCGTCTGCGACCACACCGCTTTGCACAGTGCGCCGCCATTGCCCATCGTTGGGATCGCGCGTCCAGTCGGCCGTGCTGAGGCTGGGTGGATCGGTATCGCTGGCCGGTAGGCGATACGGGTCCTGTGGTGCGGGCGCATCCTTCAGCGCCAATGCGGCAGCGACGTTGGTCGCTTGATAATTGAGTTCGCGGGCCTTCTCGTGGCTGGCGACGATGGGGGTGGAGGTGGGGTTGTCCACGCCATCATTAGTGATGTCGGCCATGCCCTCGCGCGCCCAGGCAGTGCCGTTGAACGACCACTGCGTGCCATCGCGGTCGGTCTGGGTATAGATGGCGCGGTTGTCGAGCAGTGCGGCGGCTTTTTCGCCGGCCACGCTCATGAAATAGGCATCGGCAGCGATCAAGGCCATCGGCCCGGCGCCGGACGCGCCAAGCGCGTAGGCGGCCGTCGTGCCGCCGGCCCAGCCACCGACATTGCGGCCGGCGAAATGGGCGAGTTCTGATTGCGCTGCGAGTGGGTTGTCCCGGCCGAGTAAATGCGTGGCGCGTTGGCCGGTCATGACCGTGTCGGCGGCGGTGGCGAGCAAGCCGGCGGTGCGTAGCGCCTGGCCTGCAGATAGATCGCCTGCCAACAACTCGGCGGTGGTGAAGCCGCGTTGACCTGGTGGTACCCGCAGCGGCCGTGCAGCTTCTTCACCAAGCACATTTTCGACCTGCAGAATGCCTTGATCGGAAAGCGTCAGGCGGCCATTTGCATGAGCTTGGACAATTGCTTGAGAAAGCGAGTTTCTTCCAATCTCTGGGTCACCGCCCTTAATAAGGTTTTTGCCGGATTGTCCTACGTATTGAAGTGTAGATACGACACGCTGCTCGGAGTGGACGATTGATGACCAGCCAAGCTCGGGTCTTTGCAGCGTTGGAACTGCGTCGATCTGAAACGCAAGCCTCTTGTCGTAGCTCGGCGCGTCCTTGAAAAATGCATTGATGCCTGGCCGCATGTCGTCTGCAACCATGCCGATTGGGGCATTGGTGTAAAGGTCCGCATTCCCCAAGCCGACCCTCATAGTATCGATCAGGCGATCGACCTTGGGGGCAATTCTCGCGATGGCACCTGGATCGCCAGCAAGTGCCAACTGACCATCAGCGGTCTGCGACAATCGCCCCAGTCTGGCCAACGAGCCATCTTGGTAGTCTTTAATAGGCCCACCACTATGTGGCGAAAGCCCTGGCGCACGCGCCAGTGCGGGCTCACTCGGCATATAAACCAGGTTGCGGTCGGCATTAATATTGAATACTTTTTTCTGCTAAAGTATTTCAAGCAACGGACTGTTGCGAAGCGTTTGCTGCTCCGCAATATGATGTTCTTGAAAAATCGTACGTCTAGGCATGACGGAATTCCGTTATGAAAACTAAGCGTCTTTCCAATCAGCAGCGTCTCGAAACCAAAGTCCGTCAGAAGCCCCTTTTATCCCAATACCAGCGCCATGCACCGCATCCAGCAGCACGCGGTCGCAGATTACATAGTAGTCAGCAGAGAAAGGCATCCTAAATACATGAGAATCTCCGATCACATCCTTTCGAAAAGCCAAGCTCGCGCCACCAGTTAGATCGTAAAATTTTCCGTTAACGAAATCGTCGCTAACTTCTATCTCGACTTTTGAATTTTCCTCATCGAGCGCATCCAGAACTCGCACGACATCGCACAAGAAGTATTTAGGACCCTGGGTGCCATCGGCCATCAGGAAATCGCACTCTACGAAGCTAAAGCCCTCTGGATCGATGATTGAGAATACCTGATGTAAACGCTCGGACACGAGCCAATAGCCACTGAAACCGGCTTCCATGTCTTTAGGCATAACGCCTTTCGATGGGTCGTAGATGAGACGCGGCCTCTCTGGAAGCGGAGGAAAGCCACCTTCATTTGGCCTCAGAATCAATCGGGGAGGAATGAGCAGTTTTTTCACGTTTTCGAACACAACCCCGAGTTCGGGGCCATATTCAAGATCCGGCATCAGGATGTAGAACTCGCCTTTTTGCGGATTATTCTGAGCACTCACTTGCAGTTTTTGGGTTCCGTTCATGGGTATCGCTCCAAAGCTTCTTAATTATGGTGACTTTGCCAGACTTACAGATCAACGGCCCAGTGATTCACCTTCAAGCAGTGCCACATTTCTCAGCCTGCAACATCACGCTTGCGGCCACGTTAGCGCGCAGCATGACTAGGACTCCAAGTAGAAGATACTTTATCCCATGCCAGTAGTGCTGGCCGTCCGAGGCGGTCAAGGCATCCGGATCCGGCAGCGCCTGCTGCACCGCCGGCGAGATGGGCAGGCCATCGGCTGCCCAACCGCTGCGGTGGTAGGCCAGTTCATAACGCGCGGCGATCGCCCCAGGACTGTTGGCAATGTTGCGGGCGATGGTGGCCTGCGCCTGCGCCTCCAGTTCGGCCGCGCGTTGCGGCGAGGCGGTTTCCTGCACGTAGTTGCCGCGATCGTTGGCGCCGGAGACCTCGGTCTTGACCAGACGATGCCACTGGCCGTCTGCCGGGTCGCGCTTCCAGTCGGCAGGCCTCAGGCTGGGGCGGTCGGTGGCGTTGGCCGGCTGGCGAAAGGAATCGGCCGGCTCGGGTGCGACTTTCAGCGCCAGTGCGCCATCGGCATTGGTGGCCCAGGCGGTGCATGCGCAGCAGATGCGCTTCTGCCGTCGGTGTCCCTGCTCAGACTGTGCGCGCGACCAGTGCTGGTACCTGCACACGTTCCCGGCCGGGCCAGGGCGTGTGGTCATCGAGGAAATCGCCGACCAGGCGCATGCAGGCTGCGCGTTCTTCCACGTGCGGCATGTGGCTGGAGTTGGCGAACACGTGCCAATGCGCGTCCGGAATCAACCGCGCATACGGCTCCACGGTTTCCGGCGTGGCTTCGTCGTACTTGCCCGACAGCACCAGCGTGGGCGCGGTGATGCGATGCAGGCGCTCGATGATGCTCCAGTTGCGCAGGCTACCGACCACGTGGAATTCGGTGGGGCCATTCATGGCGTGATACACGGTGGGATCGGCCTCGATGGCGGCAAAGGTGCGCGCCACTTCCTCGGGCCATGGCAGCACCCGGCACACATGACGCGCGTAGAACGCCTGGCTTGCCGCCCGATACGCTGGGTGGTCCAGCGTGCCGGCGGCCTCGTGCTCGTCCAGTGCCGCCTGCACCTGCTCGGGCAGGCCGCCGCGCAGGCGCAGTGCGGCCGCACGCCACAGGCCCATGGAGGCCGGTGAATTGGCGATCACCAGCGCACGCAGCCCGCTGGGCCGACGCACCGCGTGCTCGGCCGCAAGCATCCCGCCCCAGGACTGACCAAGCAACGCGTACTGCGACAGCCCCAGATGCTCGATCAGGCGCTGCAGTTCATCCAGAAACAGGCCCACCGTCCAGAACGCAGGGTCGGCATTGGGAAGGTGGGTGGAGCGGCCATTGCCGAGCTGGTCGTAATGAATCACGGCACGCCCGCTGGCGGTCAGATCCTTGAAGCTGTCGACATAGTCGTGCGTGCATCCCGGACCGCCGTGGGCAACCACCAGCGGACAGGCATCGCTGCGCAGGTCGCCGGTGATGCGGTACCAGGTGCGATAGCCGCGAAATTCGACGTAACCCTCGGTGGACTGCATGACCTGCGCTGCCTGCGGCAATGATGAGCGCCGAGCCTAGCGGGCCGCCGGCACGGCGTTAACTGGCAAATCTCACAGGTTTGCGTCGCTTCAGGGCTGCTGCGCCGGGTGCGGCCCACATGCGTGGCCGGCAATCCGATCGATCCCCATAAACCCTTATGGCTCCAGCAACCGATAATGCATACCGCGCACCACCGCCTCGACGCGATTGCGCGCACCCAGTTTGCGCGCGGCGGAGTTCAGGTGCAGGTTCACCGTGGCCGTGGAGCGATTGAGCGCGGCGGCGATGCTCTTGGCGGTCAACCCCTTGGCCGAATACTGCAGGCATTCGCGCTCGCGCCGGGTCAGCGCGATGTGGTGGCAGCGGCGTTCCTGCGGGTCCAGCAGCTCCTGCGCGCGCGCCTGGAAGGCGTGCGCAAGCAGCAGGAACGGCGACAGCTGGGCTTCGGCCAGGCGCGGCGCTTCTGCAGCCACTGCATCCACCGCCCCACTGAAAGTTGCAAACGCGCCACCCGGCAGATGCAGCGGCACGGTGACACCGGTGCCCATTCCGCTGTCGCACAGATAGCGCGTCACCTGCCGATGCTGGCCGCCGACGTATTCCACGCCGTCGCAGTCGCCATCGGTGCGGTAGGACCATACGAATGGCGTGGTCCTCCGCGTGGCACGCTGCTGAACAGGGTCATGTTGGTAATAGCCGTGCTCGCACCAGACATGCTGCATGTCGCCAGGCGCATTGCGCTGCATGAACACCGTCGGGGTGATCAACGCCCCCTCCATGCTTAGCGGCACCGGGGCATAGTCGTACACCACCGACTGGAATCCCAACGCACACACGTCGCTGAACACCCGGTCCAGGCAGGCATCGAGCGTGTGCAGCGCCTGCAAATCGCGGCCCAGGCTGGCCAGAGTGTCGAACATGGGATTCCTTCGCGGCCACCAGAGGCACTGGACGTATCCAGCATGGAAAACCTAGCATTTTTCATAGTGGATGGGCTTGCCGGCCACATTATCGTCACAATGCCGGTCACCCAGCTGCACTGCAGCATCGGCATCCTCGGCGCCCGCGCCCGCATCGACCCCGGCCTTACCTGACAGCGGACACCCTGCATGACCGATACCCCCCGCCGCGACGATGCGGCTGCGCTGGAACGTTTTGGCTATACACAGGAGCTCAAGCGCCAGCTCACGCTGAAGGACCTGCTGATCTACGGGCTGGTCTTCATGGTGCCCACCGCGCCATTTTCGATCTTCGGCGGGGTATTCGACATCAGTGCGGGCATGGTGCCGCTTACCTATGTGGTCGGCTTTGTGGCGATGCTGTTCACCGCACTCAGCTACCAGCAGATGTCGCAGGCGTTTCCGGTGGCCGGCTCGGTGTATGCCTACGTGGGGCGCGGCTTGAGCAGCGGCATGGGCTTCCTGGCCGGCTGGGCGATCCTGCTCGACTATCTGCTGGTGCCCACGCTGCTCTACGTGGTCGGCGCCAACGCGATGCACAACGTGTTGCCGTCGGTGCCGCAGCCAGGGTGGATCGCCTTCTTCGTGGTGCTCAACACCGTGGTCAACCTGCGCGGGATCGAAACCACCGCGCGGGCCAACCGGGTATTTTTGTATGCGCAGCTGGTAGTGCTGGCGGTGTTCGTGGTGCTGGCGACGCTGGCGATCCAGCGTGGCGTCAACGGCGCGCACTGGTCGTTGCGCCCGTTCTACAACCCGCAGGCGTTCTCGCCGCAGCTGATCTTCAGCGCGTTGTCGGTGGCGGTGGTGTCGTTCCTGGGCTTCGATGCGATCTCCACGCTGTCGGAGGAGGCGCGTGGCGGCAACCGCGTGGTCGGCCGCGCCACCTTGCTGGCCTTGTTGCTGGTCGCCGGGTTGTTCGTGTTGCAGACCTGGCTGGCGGCCCTGCTGCAACCCACCCTGCTGCGCTACCCCAACGAGCAGGCCTCCAACGATGCGTTTTTCGAGATCGGCCACCTGATCGCCGGGCCATGGCTGCAGATCGTGATTGCGCTGACAGTGGCCATCAGCGCGGCAATCGCCAATTCATTGGTGGCGCAGGCAGCGACCTCGCGGCTGTTGTTCGCCATGGCGCGTGATCGCCAATTGCCGGCGTTCTTGCGCTATATCCATCCCCGCACCGGCGTGCCGCAGCGCGCCATCCTGCTGGTGGCCGCGCTGAGCATGGTGCTGGGCGAAGTCTTCGTCGGCCAGATCGCCTTGCTGTCGTCGCTGTGCAATGTGGGCGCGCTGACCGCCTTCGTGCTGTTGCATGTTGCAGTGGCCTGGCACTTCCGCCGGCAGGGCCGCCTGGTCCTGCACGGCGTGGTGCCGTTGATCGGCGGCGTGATCCTGGCCTATGTGCTGATCAATGCGGACCGGCATGCCCAGCTCGGCGGGCTGGCATGGTTGATGGTCGGCCTGGCAGTGCTGGCCTTCCTGAAAGTCAGCGGGCGCTCGACCGAGTTCCGCGCCAGCGATGCGCTGGAGTAGCCCGCTTCTCGTCTGAAGCTTTCGCCTTCTGCCAGCGCTGCCATGCAATCGAGATGCGGCCGATCTCGCATGCGTCGCGCAAGCGATCAGACGCGCGCAGCCTGGCGCGCTACGGCGTCGTCCTGCCACCACACGCTGGCAGATCCAATGCTGCAAGCATCCCTGACGCAGGCCGCTACAGCGCTGCGCGAGCATGGCCGAGCCTTGCGCCCTGCCTGCACTGCGACGCGAGCGCAGGTGCACGACGTTCGCAAGACTTGGCAACGCAAGCTGGGTGAAGGCGACTATCGCTTTCATGATTGATCATCTCTGAAAGAGATTTTCAGCACATATTCAGTTGTGGACATTCGCTAGTCTCGCCTGGCGCCAACGATGGCGCCGCAGGCCCTGGCCCCCGCCACTGCCTGCCATTCCCTGACGAGAAGGACTACCCATGATTCGCAAGAATGCGTTGTATCTGGCGCTGTTCTCCGCTGTTTCCGGCTCCGCGCTGGCTGTGCCGCCCACCGAGATGGATGCTGCACCGGTGAGCACTGCGCCGCAGGCGGCCAAGCTCGGCGCAGCGACCTTGCAGTCGGCAAGCCTGCGTGGCGGCATCCTGCCCACGCGCGTGGTGCAGCTGGGCGCACCCAGCGGCCAGGAACTGCGCAGCGTGCGCGAAAAACGCATTGCGCAAGTCAAGCATGGGCAGCCGCTGCAGATCGGCTTTTCGCGTGCCGTGACGCAGCCGCTCGTCAACCTGGCCAAGCTGGATTGGCAGATGGCCGGCGATGGTTCGCGCGTTGCCACCTTGAAGCTCGGCTCCGCGCAGGCGGCCTCGCTGCGCGCGGCGCTGGTGTTGCGTGGTGCTGGCGCAACGCCGGGCGATCCGTCGCGGGTGACGCTGCGCTTTGCCGGCGACGACGGACGCGTGTTCGAGCAATCCGGCGCAAGCTTCGTCGGTACCGGTGATGCCATCGGCTGGTCGCCGACGGTCAATGGCGACAACCTGCTGGTGGAGATCTCGCTGCCGGCCGGGCTGTATCCGGAAAACTTCAGCCTCAGCGTCCCGCAGCTGTCGCATCTGGACATCAGCCCCACCGCCAGCCCGCGCGACATGATGACCATTGCCATTGGCGAAAGCGATTCCTGCCAGAACGATATCGTTTGCCGTGCCAATCCCACTGCCGGCTTCACCAGCGCTGCCAAGGCGGTGGCGCGCATGGTGTTCACCACCAGCCAGGGCTCGTTCCTGTGCACCGGCACCCTGCTCAACAACACCAATACGCCCAAGCGCAACCTGTTCTGGACCGCCGCGCACTGCATCAGCACGCAGACAGTGGCCAACACGCTGCAGACCTACTGGTTCTACGACGCAGCCAGTTGCAACGGCAACACCGCCAGTTCGCAGGCGACCACGCTGAGCGGCGGCGCGTTCCTGCGCCATGCCAACACCACGCGCGACACCGCGCTGCTGGAGCTGAAGACCGCACCGCCCAGCGGCGCGTTCTACGCGGCCTGGAACAGCGCGGCGATCGGCTCCACCGGCACCTCGATCGTGGGCATCCACCACCCTGCCGGCGACGTCAAGAAGTATTCGCTGGGCTCGGTCACCGGGCTGAACACCTCCATCGACGGCAAGAGCCCGTTCTATCGCGTGGTCTGGAACGACGGCGTCACCGAAGGCGGCTCGTCCGGCTCGGGCCTGTTCACCATCGCCAGCGGTGGCGCGTATCAGCTGCGCGGCGGCCTGTACGGCGGGTATTCGTACTGCGCCGCGCAGACCGATCCGGATTACTACTCGCGCTTCTCCGACGTGTATTCGTCGATCTCCACGTTCTTCGGGCAATAAGCAAGATGGCACGTGGCAGGCGCAACGTCGCCTGCCACGTTCGCCTGCGTGCCGGCTCGGTGGCTGCGTCCCGGCCAGGCACACCCAATGCGTTGCCAGCGGGCGCGCCTTATCGGCCGCGATCGATGCAACCGATGGACTGACGCACGCCTGCGGCTCCTGGTAGTGCCGCACCATGCGCAAGGACCTGTGCTGCAACGAATTCCTTCTGCCACGCGGTCCGCTGCGCCAGGCCCGCAGAATCAGGCAGACTTGGCACCTCACGTCTGGGGGTCGCCATGGCGCTTCATCAGTATCGCTGCGTGTCGTGGGCGCTTGCGCGGGCAACGGTGGCCTTGCACGGCAAGGCGCTGGCGGCAGGCAAGCCGGCTGATCGGGACGAAGCCAACGCCTGTGCGCCGCCGCGCTGCCTGGATCACGACTCCGTGCGCAGCGGCAAGTATGCAGACGATCAGTTGCGCGAGCGCTCGTATCTGCCGACCACCGACGCAATGGACAATGCCAAACCTGGGGCAACCGATCGCCTGAATCGTTGTGCCGACGCCAGCACCGCGGAGTTCGACAAGAAGACCGTGCCGATGAAGGACGACGCACGCCGCGGGCCATTCCATGCCATCTTCGCCCAACGCATGGGCTTTTATCGCTCGCCAGCGCTGGCCGACTTCATCGGCCACGAGCTGTGACGCGCACCCTAAGGAATCGTCATGCCCGAACCTCTCATCTCTCGCCCCCGTCGGGCGCTGCTGCAACTCACAGTATCTGCCGGGATCGTGACCACGGTCGGCCCGCTCGCGGCAGCGTCCGGCGCCGGCGCCAGCCAGGTGCGTGCCAATGGCAACGCGGCGGCGCCCGCGCCGTTTCCGGCCAAGGGCAGCGTCCTGGTCTTGCTGGGTACCAAGGGCGGGCCGACGCCGTCGCCGCTGCGTGCAGCGGCCGCCAATGCCCTGGTGATCGACGGGCAGCCCTACCTGGTCGACTGCGGCAACGGTGTGGCGCAGCAGCTGGCCAAGGCCGGCATCGCGCTGCCGGCACTGCGCGATATCTTCCTGACCCATCATCACTCCGACCACAACGCCGACCTGCTCAACGTGGTGTGGCTGGCCTGGGCCAGTGGCCTGCAGACGCCGGTGCATCTGTACGGGCCACCGGGCATCGGCGCGATGGTGGATGCGTTCGTGGCGATGAATGCCATCGACATCGAGGCGCGCATGCGCGAGGAAGGACGCCCGCCGCTGCGGCCGTTGATCCATGTCCACGAGTTCGACCAGCCCGGCACGGTGCTGCAGAACGATCAGGTGGACGTCACCGCTGCCCTGGTGGACCACTACACGCTCAAGCCGGCGTTTGCGTACCGCTTCGCGGCGCGCGACCGCAGCGTGGTGTTCTCCGGCGACACGCGTTATCTGCCGGCGCTGGCCGACTTTGCCAGGGACACCGATGTCCTGGTGCATGAGGTGATGTACCTGCCCGCGCTGGAAAAGATGCTCAAGACCAGCGACAACGCGCCGACCTTGCTCGACCATCTGCTCAAGAGCCATTCCACCAGCGAGGAAGTCGGCAGGATCGCCGCCGCTGCGCGCGCGAAACTGCTGGTACTCACCCACTTCGTGCCTGGTGGCGACCCATCGATCACCGATGCGATGTGGAGCGAGGGCGCACGCAAGCACTACGCCGGCCCGATCGTGGTCGGCGCCGATCTGATGCGGTTGTAGCGCAACGGATGGCGGTGATCCAACCCGGGATGGTTAGCGGGCCATGACCGGCGTGCGCGCTCCCCACACGTCCGGCCTTGCCTTGCAATAGCGTTCGATGAAGGCCTGCTGCGAGGGGAACTGCTCCACCGCGTGCTGGATCGGCTGGGCGATGCCGTCCAGCAGGCGTTGCAGAACCTGGTCGGAAAACGCGCGCGTCAGCGGGTGATGCTGTTCGGGCATCAAGCCCTGGCCCATCAGCACATGCGTCCAGGAATCGACCCGGAACAATTCGTCCGCCGCCTGCCAGGCGTGCGCACGCTCGCGCCAGGCGCGCAGGCGCACCGCCAGCGACTCCGGCAGCTCCATCTCGCGGCATTGCCGCCACAGCGGTTCGTCGCGCTGGGTGGCGTGGTAGTGCAAGGTGACGAAATCGCGCACGTGCTCCATCTCGGCGCGGCTGACATCGTTGAACAGCTGCACCTGCGAGGGCGCGATGCCCTGCGCCGGGAACAGCGTCAGCAGCCGCACCACCGCCGAGATGGTGAGGTGGATGCTGGTGGATTCCAGCGGCTCGATGAAGCCGCTGGCCAGGCCCAGCGACACCACGTTCTTGTTCCAGGCCTTGAGCCGGCGGCCAGTGCGAAATGGCACCATCCAGGGGTCTTTCACCGCGGGGGCGGCCACGTCGCGCAGCAGCTTGGCATGCGCCTCGTCGTCGGACAGGTGCCGGCTGGAAAACACCAGGCCGTTGCCCACCCGGTGCTGCAGCGGAATATGCCAGCGCCAGCCGGCTTCGTGCGCGATGGCGCGCGTGTACGGCACCGGCGGACCCAGCGCCTCGGTCTGCACCGCCACCGCGCGGTCGCACGGCAGCCAGTGGCTCCAGTCTTCGTAGCCGGTGTGCAGGGTTTGCTCGATCAATAGGCCGCGGAAACCGCTGCAATCGATGAACAGCTCGCCGGCAATGGCCTGCCCGTCTTCCAGCACCAGGCTGGCGACATCGCCGCTGCCCGGGTGTACCGTCACCTGCTGGATCCGGCCCTCGATGCGGGTGACGCCACAGGCCTGGCTGCGCGTGCGCAGGAAGCGCGCGTACAGTGCGGCATCGAGGTGGTAGGCGTAATTGACCGCCGGCTCGCGCGGCAAGGCGAAGCGGTCCACGCGCGAGGCCACGGTTTCCAGGCAGTAATCGCCAAAGCTGCCGCCCATGCCGCGGCGCTGGCTTTCCAGCCACAGATGATGGAACGCGCACACCAGGGTGCTCTGCCCGGTGATGCCGAACGGGTGGATATAGCGATCGCCCTGGCGCAACCAATGTTCGAAGGAGATCGAGAGCTTGAAGGTGCCCGCCACCTCGCGCAGGAACTCCTGCTCGTCGATCTGCAGGAACCGGTGAAAGGTGCGGATCGGCGGCACCGTCGATTCGCCGACACCCACCGTGCCGATCTGCTCGGACTCCACCAGGGTGATGTCGAGCAAGTCGCGAAACTGGTGCGAGAGCGCGCAGGCGGCGATCCAGCCAGCCGTGCCACCGCCGGCGATGACCACCTTGCGAATCTGAGCCTGAGTCACTGCGAACTCCCGTGGACTGGATGTGGAATGGCGGTCGCCACGTGGGCCGATCCTGTTCGGGACCGCACAAGGGTTGCACGCACAGCGATGCCAACACGGCCCGGCTGCGCCCTGCCAATGGCCGGCGCCGTCATCCGGTAACCCGCATTGGACGCACTGCGTCCATCAGCGATTGAGCCTGCCGATCAGCATGGCGCGCAGCTGGCGCGCAAGGACCGGATCGATCGGCCCCAGCGCCTGCCGCGCCGGTTCGGGCAGATGCGCGCCGGCACGCTCGGCCGGTCCGAACACGTAGTAATCGAACAAGGCACGCCACGCATCCTTCTCCGCCGCCGGGCGGTCGCGGATGGCCCACAGCGCGTGATACAGCGCGGGCATCGCCGCCGGCAACTGCGCAGGCGCCGTGCTCCACCAGTAATTGACCAGCACGTTGAACGGCTGCAGCGACTGCACGTGGTGCCACCACATGCTCGGGATGAACAGCGCATCGCCCGGCTCCAGCACGGCGGTGCGCGCATGCAGCTGTGCCTGGGCGAATCGCGGGTAGCGCTGCAGGTCGGGGGTTGCGATATCCACCATGCTCACCGCCTGCCCGCCCGGCGTGGGATCGAGCGGCCCAGGGTAGAGATTGGCCACCTGCTCCGGGGGAAACAGCGTGAAGCGCCGCTGCCCTACCGCGCAGCACGCCAGGTTGTTGGGCGCGTCGTAATGGCAGGATGCGGTGACGCGATTGCCGATCCAGATGCTGGGCTGCACGTTGACGCCGCTGGCCGCCAGGTCCAGTTCGTTGTGCGCACGCAGGCCAGGCACCCCATCGTCGACGGGCAGCGAGGCCAGATAGTAGGTCGGCGGCTGCAGGTCGTCGCGATGGGCGGCGATCGCGTCCAGCAAGCTGCCCAGGCTGCCGCGCTGCACCTCGAAATTCAGCGCGCCGCAGTCCTCGGTGTAGAACGGACGGCCGGCGATTGCCGGCCCGCCATAGGAGTATTGCAAGGCGCGCCCAGTGTCGTGCGCTCGCAGCTGGTGCATCGCCTCATCCGGGCTGCGCAGGCCGGCCTGCACCAGCGACCAATCGCGTGCGATTCCGCGCAACACCACCGGCTCGGCCGCCTCGCAGAGTTCGGCCAGTGGCAGCGCCTGGGGCCGGCAATCGGTGCGCTCGGCAATCGCAACGGCGGCAGGGCCATGACGTGCAGGTGCATCCATACGATCAGGCATGGGCAGCGGCAGGCGCAGTGCGCGCATGTTGCAGGCGGCGCTGCTTTTCGGCCATCAGGCGGCGCACGTTGTGCAGCGATGCCAACATCAGAAAGGCACCTTCCAGATACCCCGCCTGGTGCAATTGCTGCAGGGGCTGCGCGTGGAGTGCGGCAAGTCGCTCGCGGTCGATGGCGAACAGGCCGTCCAGGTGGGCGGCATGGGTGGCATCCAGTGCGACATCCAGGCGTACCGGCTGGATCAGGCCCAGGGCATCGAAAGCCGCCGCCATGGCCTGCCCGGCGTCCACGCCTTCGCGAATGCCGCGCAGCACACCGATGATGTGCTCCAGGTATGGGCTGTGGCCGCCCTGCGGCAGGAACACGGCCTCGCCCTCGCTGCGGCTGACGCGCGGGTGCTCCAGGTCGATATGGATCACCGGCTCCTGCACCAGTGCACCATCGATCCGCTGCTCCTGGAAGCCGATCAGAAATGGCCCCTTGGCGACGATGCCGGGCAGATAGTTGGCGCTCCAGCGGCCGTCGTGCAGGAACAGGTTTTCATCCTGGGCAAAACCCAGCAAGGCCACCGATTGGTAGCCACTGGTGGCGGGGTCCTTGCGGAAGAACAGCGGGTATTCGCGCTGCAGGTCGGCGTACTCGGTCACAAACGCCGGCACCAGCCCGACCGCATCGCCGAACTCGGCCCCGAAGCGCAGGACCACGCGCACATCGTGATGCGTCACGTTGTTGAGCACTGCATATCGCGTCATCGACGACTCCAGCAGACATCCGCGGCGGACGCCCGCACTGAAAGATTGGCGTGCGGCCCACCCGCTGCACGCGACAGGCACCGAGCATTGCCAAAAAAACCCGGGCCGGCAAGCGGCAGGGCAGCATGCGCGCCGCATCGGCAGCACGAATCGCCCCGTACCTGCATGCGCCGCCCGGCCGGGAACGTTCACCACATCGATGCGTGCAGACCGAACGTGCGAGTACACAGCACGGCGGGAACAACCGTTGCGCCCGCCACCGGCAATTGGTGCCTGCACAGCAGCACCCGCACTCGGGGGGCGCGAATGATTCGCGCGCGACGCACAGCCGTCAGCCAAGCGACGCCCGCGCCATGGACGCAGCATGTCCAGGGAACATGCCATTCCATGGCGCGGCCGCACCCAGCTGGCGGTGCGCGCCATCGCCTTGCCGCTGGCCTAGAACGCGTAGCGCACGCCCAGGGTGTAACGCGGCTGCTGATCGATCAGGCGGATGATCTGCTTCTCCGAACGCCCGTGCCAACGCACGTCTTCGCCGGTCAGATTGATCGCTTCAAAGCCCACCGACAGCTGCTTGCTGAGCGCGTAGCTGACGCTCAGGTCGAACTGCTGGTAAGCCTCCACGTAGTACGGGTTGCGATTGGAGGCGTCCTGGTTGGCAGCGATCAGGTATTCGTCGCGCCAATTCCAGGCCAGGCGTGCGCTCCAGCCGTATTTTTCGAACATCAGCATGACGTTCGCGGTATCGCTCAGGCCGAGCAGCGCGAACTGGTCGCGGTCGATGACGTTGTTGTTGAACGCCACGTCGCCTTCGACGATGGTGTAGTTGGCGTAGATGCCGAAGCCGGTACTGCCGAAGAAGTACTGCCCGCCCAGCTCCCAGCCGTGGATATTGGCCTTGTTCTGGTTGATCGGCCGCGAGACATCGAACTGGTACAGCGGGTCGGCCGCCGTGCCGACCAGGTCGTAGGCGTTTTCCAGGGCCAGGCTCTGCGCCGAGCTGCCGTTGTAGGCGGCCAGGCCACCGGTGGCGGCAGCATTGCGCAACAGCGCCGTGGCGGCGAACAGCGAGGTGTCGTTGGCCGAACAGGCCGCCGCCACGTCGTTGCCGGCGGCACCGACCTGCGCGGCGCACGCACCGCTTTGCAGGAACGCCAGCGCCGCCTGCGCATCCGGGCCCGAGGTGGGATCGGTCAGCCCGTACAGGGTTTCGCGCGACACCGTGGTACCGAGGAAGTTGCTGACGCGCTTGTTCCAGAACGTGGCCGACACATAGCTTGCGTCGGCGAAATACCATTCCAGTGCCAGATCGAGGTTGTCCGATTCCAGCGGGTCCAGCGTCGGTGTCTGCGAATCGCCACTGGCGCGGTTGGAAGGATTGATCAGGATCGAACCCGCCGGCGTATTGGGCGTGGGACCAGCGAGCAGGTTGTTGTATGGCGCGCGTGCAATGGTCTGGCCGAACGAGGCACGGCCCTTCAACTGATCGGTGATATCGATGCTGAAGTCCAGGTTCGGCAGGATGTAGTTGTAGCTGGTCTTCTCGCTGAAAGGCTGCTGCTCGGTGGAACGCAGCAACTGGAAATCGTTGTTGGCCTGCCATTGCAGCGCGACGGGTGTGGCCACCTGCGAGGTGGATTCCACGTCGGTCCGCTCGTAGCGCAGGCCCAGCCGCGTATTGGTGGTCATGCCGGAGATATCGCCGGTCAGTTCCAGCTGAACGTAGGCGGCGCGGGTCTTTTCTTCGACCTGGTTGTCGGAGCTGTAGAGCGGGTTGTAGCGCGTGGCCGCGCCGTATTGGCTGCCCCCCCATAACGCCAGCTGGCTGGCGTCGCCGCGCCAGGCGTTGCGGGCAGCGCCGTTGGGATTGAAGTCGTCGAACATGCCGACGATGCTCACCGGCCGCAGCAAGGCCGTCATGCCCGGCTCCCTGCCGGCATTGGCCACGCCCCAGTCGCCCAAGGCGGAATAGGTGTCGCTGGTCAGCCGATGCATGGTGGTGTTGGACGAGCTGACGCCGAACTGGAAGCGCCCGTCGTCGAAATCGAACTTGCCGTCCAGGCGACCTTCCTTGGTTTCGGTCACCTGCTTTTGGTAATAGATGCGTTGGACCTGCGAGCCGAGATTGTTGGTGGTGAAATCCGGGTTGACCACGCCATTGGTGCCGGCCAGCGAATCGGCCACGGTGGGGTACCAGGTACGTGCGCCGATCGGCAGCGAGTTGTTGAACCACAGCTCCTGTGCCCACTGCCCGCCGCAGGACGGACCGTTGGTGCAATTGTTGGTGCCGGCAAAGCTGAAATATGTGGCGCTGCCGCCGGTGACCGGATCGTTGGGCAGGCTCTGGGTCTTGGAGTTGTGCGCATCGAAGGTCAGCTGGAAGCGGTCGGTCACCTGCCAGTCCGCATTGAAGCCGAGCGAGCCGAGCGTGTACTTCTGCTCGTTGCGCTGCTGCTCCATGCCGAAGTCCTTGGCGCCATTGGGCACATCGCGCAGGTAGACCGGCGTGGCGACCGTCTGGCCGGTATCGAAGGTCAGGTCGGTGAAGCTGTTGGCGCGTTGCAGCCAGATGCCCTGCTCGCCGCGTTCTTCGCGGATTTCGTTGGACGAGTAGGTGTAATCCAGGGTCAGCGTGAGGCTGTCGCTGGGAGCGAACTGCATCACCGCCTGGCCGTTCATGCGCTCGCGCTGGAAATCGGCGAACGCATAGCGGATGTCGTTGGGCATGCCGTACAGCTGGCCGATCGCCGGTGCGTTGGTCACCACCGTGTCCGGACGCAACGCCGGATCGGTGCCGGTCCAGCGCTGGATGTTCCAGCGGTTTTCGGTGGCCTGCACCGAGCCGCCATGGCGCTTCTGGTAGCTGGCGCTCAGGCCGATACCGAAGGTCTTGTCGGGGTTGGTATAGCTGAAGATGCCCGACACTTCCGGGGTCAGCGAATCGCCGAACGGCTGCGAGCGGTCGGACACCATCTTGGCGCCGGCATTGGCCACCACGCCATCGTGATTGAACGGCTTGTCGGTCTGGATGTTGATGGTGGCGCCGATACCGCCGCTGGGCGCGGTGGCGCGGCTGGTCTTGAACACCTCGATGCCGGTGATGGCCTCGGAGGCGAGCTGGGCGAAGTTGAAGGCGCGTGTCCCCACGTCCACGCCGCCGATCGGGGTCTGGCCAGGCGCGCCGAACGCATCGGCGCCGGGAATCAGCCGTCCGTTGAGGGTGACCGTATTGAACTGCGGGCCGAAGCCACGCGCGGTGACCTGCGCGCCTTCGCCGTCGCGGCGTTCGATCGAGATGCCGGTGATGCGCTGCAGCGATTCGGCCAGGTTGGTATCGGGAAACTTGCCGATATCTTCGGCGCTGATTGCGTCCACCACGCCGGCGGCATCGCGCTTGATGCCCATCGATTGGTCCAGGCTGCTGCGGATACCGGTGACGGTCACGGTGTCGAGCGTGGTGGCGGCATCGCTGCTGGACTGCGGCGCGGGCGGCGGCGGAGCCACATCTTGTGCAAATGCGGGATTGATGACCAACAGGCCACCGACGAAGGTAAACATGGCCTTCGACTTGAAGCTGCTCAACGTACGACGCATCGATGTGTCCTCGGGAATGGAGTCCAACCGCCTACGGCCGATGTCGCGGCATGCGACACGGCAGAGTCATGACCACCGCCCGATCGGCGGTGGCGAACACTACTGCTCTTTGAATAAGATCCCCTGGCGCGCACGCCGGCGATCGCCCCTTCGATCGCCCACCTGCGTTGTGCGGCGCATGCCTGCCGCAGACGTCATCGACACCACGGTGTCGCCAACGCCTGCGCACGGCGCCGCCTGCACGGCGTGTCGGCCAGTGATAGCGCTAACACGCTGCGCAGCCTAGTGAGGCATCGAAGGGCTTGTCACCGTGCGTTGCAGCATAGTGATGGACGGGCACTGTTACAGCCGATACGGCGATCGCTCGAGTCCGCATACGCAATGTAATGGCGGCGCGGCTGTAAGCGTTATCATCCAATTACGCCGAAACCGCCAATCGCTGCGGTGAAATTTGCACAATGAAACCGCAGTGATGCAGCGGGACGAAGCGACTGCGCAAACGGTGAAACGGCACATGGCGATTGCGCCCGCCTTCGGTATGAGGCGCTGCGTAGCACTCGCCGGAATGATGCCATCGGCATGGACCTACGCAGATGTGCGACAGCGCAGATGGGTCCGTTGCGCCGCTCGGACGGCACGCACATCGCAATCGATTGCGCCATGCGATGTGCGTGCAGTGCCGTGGTGGCTACACCCGTTGCCGACCGGGATCGGCAACGGGTACCCCCGGTCGGCGACGAATGCCGGCCACTGTCAGCCGATCGCATCCACCCGGTCGTCGCTGCGATCCGCGTCGGGCAATGCATGCTCCGGGTCTAGCGTCACGTGCAGCACTTTCTGCGTGGTCGGCAGGGTCAGCGTGGGCGTGGCGGTCTGCAGCCAGGTTTCCACCGGCACGCGGCGGTCCAGATGGCTGCCGTCGGCCAGGTCCACGCGCACGGTGACCGGCATCACCAGTGGCTGGCGGCTGCGCAGGGTGAGCCGCAGCCCCTTGGCCGGATCCTGGTCGACGTACTGTGCCCGGGTGATGCCCATGTCCAACTGCCAGTTGTTGAAGTACCAACCGCGCCACCACCAGCCCAGGTCTTCGCCGCTTTCGCTTTCCATCAGCCGAAAAAAGTCCGATGGGGTGGGATGCTTGTAGGCCCAGGTGGCGATGTACTTGCGGAACGCCGGGTCGAAGCGCTCCGGCCCCAAAATCTGCTCGCGCAGCAGCACCAGGCCCAGCGCGCCCTTGAAATAGGTCAGCGGATGACGGTAGGTCTCGCTGGTGGCATCGGCGATGTCCATCAGCGTCGGCGCGCTGCGGTCGGCCAGCAACGGCAGGGCCTCATCGACCGGATTCCCACCCTTGGGCGCATATTCCGAATCGCGCTTGGGCGCGTACTCGCCCTTGTTGAACGCGTCCGATGCATAGACATCGATGAAGGTGTTGAAGCCTTCGTCCATGAACGCATGCCGGCGTTCGTTGGAGCCGACGATCATCGGAAACCAGGTGTGGCCGATCTCGTGCGCAGTGATCCAGAACAGGTCCTTGCCGCCGTCCTCGAAGCCGTCGAACACGATGCCCGGATATTCCATACCGGCGCCGTAGCCACCCAGGTTGATCGCCGCCGGCCATGGGTACGCATACCACTGCGAGAAATGTTCGATCGCGCCTTTGACGTATTCGGTAGAGCGGTTCCACTTGTCCGCACCCACCGCTTCCACCGGATACACCGACATCGCCAGCGACTGCGCGCCGCCCGGCAGGTTGATGCGTGCGGCGTCCCACACGAACGCAGGCGATGCGGCAAACGCCACGTCGCGGGTGTGCTCCATATGGAAGCGCCAGGTGCGCGTGCCGGTGCCCGCCGGTGCCCCCGCACGTGCGGCCACCTCTGCCGGCGTGCGGATCAGCACCGTGCGGTCGCTGCCGCGCGCCTGTTGCAGGCGTTGCTGCTCGGCGCGGCTGAGGACCTCGGCCGGGTTGGTCAACGCACCGGACCCGGCGACCAGGAACCCCTCCGGCACGGTCACCGCATAATCGAAGTCGCCGTATTCCAGATAAAACTCCGAGCCCAGATACGGCTGGGTGTCCCAGCCGCGCAGATCGTCGTAGACGGCCATGCGCGGATACCACTGCGCCACTTCGTAGATCTCGCCCTGCTTGCTGGCGCTGTAGGCGGTGCGCCCGCCCCAGGTGCCCGGCATGCGGTAGCGGTAGCGGATATGCAGGGTCAGCGCCTTGCCCTGCCCGGCCAGCGGCTGCGGCAGGTCCACCCGCATGCGGGTGTCGTCGATGAGGAAATGTGCAGGCTGACGCTTCCCGCCGCTGTCGACCTCCACGCTGGCGATCTGCATGCCGTCGGTGAACTGGGTGCGCCGCGACGGGCGGCTGGCAGCGGCACGTGAGTCGGCGCGGTAGATGTTCTGATCCAGCTGCAGCCACACCACGTTCAAGGTGTCGGGGCTGTGGTTGGTGTAGTGGATCGCCGCCTCGCCGCTGAGCGTGTGGCTGGCCGGGTCGATGCTGGCCTGCAGCTGGTAATCGGCACGGTTCTGCCAGAATAGCGGGCCAGGCACGCCGCTGCCGCTACGGTAGGCGTTGGGGGCGTTGGGCAGTTGCAGCGGCGCAAACAACGCCAGCGGGTCGAACCCGGCTGATGGCGCCGCGGGAGCGGTGGCGGCCACCGCGCAGGCGCAGGCACTGGCACAGGCAAGCGAGACGGCAACGGTGAGTGCTCGGCGCATGGTGGGGAACATGGCGGGTCCTGCAACGGGAGGAAGCGCCATGCTACGGCCAATTGCAGCGACATCCATGCCATCGGTGGTCAAACGGGCCGCCATCGACGCGTCCGCACGGCTTGCAGGTTGCGGCGACCAACGCGTGCAATCCCCAACGCACGCAGCCAAGGTGCTGCCATCAGTCCTGAGCAAGCGCGCCCAATCGCAGGGCACCGTCACCGTCGTCGGCCAATCGATCGTCCGGATTGCTCAACCGGCAACGCCGCAGCGACAGACAGCCGCAGCCGATGCAATCGGTGAGCTGGTCGCGCAAGGCCTGCAGCTCGCCGATGCGTGCATCCAGTTGCCCGCGCCAGCGTGCGGACATGCGCGCCCATTCCGCGCGGGTGGGCGTGCGCTGATCCGGCAACACCGAAAAGGCGTCCAGCACTTGCTGCAATGGCACGCCCAGCCGCTGCGCCACGCGGATCACCGCAATCCGCCGCAGCACATCGCGCGCGTAACGCCGTTGATTGCCCGCGGTGCGCAGGCTGCGGATCAGGCCTTTGCGCTCGTAGAAATGCAGTGCCGACACCGCCACGCCACTGCGCTTGGCTACCTCACCCACGGACAACTCACGCTGCATTGCCTTGACCTCAACCTTGGTTGAGGCAGGATGCTGCGCGGCCATGACCGATGCAAGCAGCACGGTCCTGACCATACCCACCCGCCCTGGATGTTCGATGCCCACCGATACCGCCTTGCCTGCCGCACCGCTGCACGACACGTACCCCACGTCGATCCTGGCAGCGCCGTATCGCGCGGCAACCCTGGGCATGGTGGCGCTGGTCTCGCTCAATGCCTTCGAATCGTTGGCGGTCGCCGCGGCCATGCCGACCGTGGCGCGCGAATTGAGCGGCCTGCCGCTGTACGCGCTGGCGTTCGGTGGCACGTTGGCCACCAGCGTGGTCGGCATGACCGCGGCCGGGCGCTGGAGCGACCGTAGCGGCCCCGGCGGCGCGCTGGGCGCCGGGTTGCTGTGCTTCGTGATCGGCCTGTTGATCGCCGGCCTGGCGCCGAGCATGCCGCTGTTGATCGCCGGCCGGCTGTTGCAGGGGTTGGGCGCCGGTGCCTATTCGGTGGCGCTGTATGTCCTGGTCGGGCGGCTGTATCCGGAACACCTGCGGCCGCGCGTGTTCTCGGCGTTTTCTGCAGGCTGGGTGGTGCCGTCCCTGATCGGGCCGAGCATCAGCGGGCTGATCGTGCAGCACGCCGGCTGGCGCTGGGTGTTCCTGTCAGTGCCGTTGCTGGCGATTCCGGCGGGGCTGATGCTGTGGCCGGCCTTGCGCGGGCGCACCTGGTCGAACACCACCACCACCGAATCGAATGCGGTCCTGGGCTGGGCGATTGGCGCGGCCATCGGCGTGCTCGGCGTGTATCTGGGCGGGCAACTGCACGGCCTGCTTGCGCCGGTGGCGATGCTGCCGGCGCTGCTGCTCACGGTGTATTGCGCCTGGCATCTGCTGCCGGCCGGCAGCTTGCGGCTGGCGCGCGGCCTGCCCAGCGTGATCGCGTTGCGCGGTATCGCAGCGGCGGCATTCTTCGGCTTCGAAGCGTTCCTGCCGCTGCTGTTGTCGCGCGAGCGCGGGCTGTCGCCATTGCTGGCCGGTGTCGCGCTGAGCGTGGGTGCGCTGGGCTGGTTCAGTGGCTCATGGTACCAGGGCCATAGCCGTGCCGGTTGGTCGCGACCGCGTCTGCTCCAGGCTGGAGCAGTGTTGATGATGGTGGGGATCGCGATCGGCGCAGGCGCGGTGTGGCCGGTGTTTCCGGTGCCGCTGGCGATTGCCGGCTGGGCCCTGACCGGGCTGGGCATGGGGCTGCTGTATCCCAGCCTGTCGGTGCTGACCCTGTCGCTATCGCCGCCCGATCGGCAAGGGGCCAATAGCTCGGCGATGCAATTGAGCGAAGCCATTGCGGTGGCCGGCATGCTGGCGCTGGCGGGCGCATTGTTCGCCGCGCTGCTGGCATCGGCCACCGCGGCCGCCTATCTGAGTGTGTTCGTGCTGGCCTGGTTGCTGGCGGTGCTCAGCCTGCTGGTGGCGCGGCGGGTCTGAGCCGTACGGCATGGGCATGGCACTGCCGCACTGTCGTCACCTTTCAATGGGCATCGTTTGCATCGCCTGCATCGCTGCCCCAACGCAGGACCTGACGCGCTCTCATGCCATCTCCGCATGCGACACATCAATAAGCGTGACACCAGCGAAGACTTTGCCGATCTTGCCGGTATTGCTTCGATCGGCACGGCGGATACATCCCCGCAACCGGTTGGTCATTTTTTCGCCACCCATCTTGACAGCCTTGCAGGCCGGGGCCTGCCGGCACTTGTCCACAGCCTTGTGCAACTTCCATCCACAGGGGGTGTGGAAAACCTGCACTGCATCGCACATCCGCAGGGGCTTGCCTGCGGCTGTGGCCTGTGCAAGGCCGCATCCTCAATCCAGGATCACGTGCGGCACGAAGCGCGAGGTGTCGCGGGTGATCGGGCCATCGTCGTCGCGCATGCCCAGCCCGGCCGGGCGGTCGGCCACCACCCAGCTGCCCACCAGCGCGTGGCGGCCATCGAACACCGGCAATGGATGGTGCGCCTGCAGGATCGCCGGCCCGTCTACATACGGCCCGTCGGTCTGCGCGGCCTCGCCCTGTGCGGTCACCAGGGAGATATTGGCGCCCTCGCGCGACAGCAGCGGCTTGCGCACCCAACCGGCGCTTGCCGCCTCGTTTGCCTGCGCGAAACGTGCGGGCAGCAGGTTGGGATGGCCCTGGTGCCGCTCCCACAGCAACGGCAGGATGCCCTTGTTGCTCAACACCGATTTCCATGCCGGTTCGATCAGCCGCACGCGGTTGGCGATCAACGCCGGGCCGAAGCGCTCTTCCATCATGAATTCCAGCGGGTAGAGCTTGAACAAGGTGTGGATCACGCGGTCCTGGTCGTCGGTGAACCAGCCCTCGGCGCTCAGGCCGATGTCCTCGATGGCGACTTCTTCGGTGGCGATGCCCACCTGATGCGCGCAATCGCGCAGATAGCGCACGGTGGCGCGGTCTTCCAGCGAGTCGCGCACTGCCGAAAAATGCATCTGCGCACCGACCGCGCCCTCCATCGCCAGCGCGCCCAGCGTTTCGCACAGCAGGTCCTGGATCAGGTTGTACTGATCGGTGCCCTTGGGCAGCGCACCGCTGGCGATCTGCTGTTCCAGCCACAACCACTGGAAATACGCCGACTCGTACAGCGAGGTCGGCGTGTCGTAGTTGAGCTCGTACAGCTTGGCCGGGCCGTTGCCGGCATATGCCAGGTCCATGCGGCCGTACAGATGCGGGTCGCGGTCCTTCCACGAGTTGGCGATCCAGTCCCAGTAGAACGGCGGGATGGCCAATTGCGTCATCAGCTGTTCCGAACCGACCACCTCGTCCACCAGCTGCATCGCCATGTCGTGCAGGTCCTGGGTGGGCGCTTCGATGTCGTCTTCGATCTGCCGCAACGAAAACGCGTAGTACGCGCGCTCGTCCCAATACGGCTCGCCGTCGATGGTATGGAAATGGAAGCCGAGCGACTCGGCCTGGCTGCGCCAATCCGGGCGCTCGGCGATGGCGATGCGTTGCATCAGCCGCCGAACCCCGAGCTGCGCCCGCCACTGCCGAACGAACTGCGTGCCGCCGCGCTGGAGCCGAAGCCCGAGCGCGACACGGTGATCGCCCGCGTCGGCATGTCGATGGCGCCGCTGCGGCCGCGCACGGTGCCGATGCGATTGCTGGCCAGATCGCCATTGGGCTTGTAGAAACCGCCGCTGCGGTAATCGCGATACAGCGGAATCGCGCCGCCGTAGCGATAACCACCGCCGCCGCTCATATTGCCCAGCGCATACCCCAGCAGGAACCCGCCCATCGGCGGAATCCAGCTTTGCTGGCCCTGGTTCTGTATCGCGGTGCAGCTGCCGAATTGCTCGTCGCATTCGTAACGCGTATTGAAACGCGGCGCAGTCTGCTGGTGCTTGGCCGCGGCCTCGTCGTAGGCCTTCAGGCATTGCTCGATGCTGCCCTGTTCCTGCTTGATCTGGTAACAGTCCGATGCCGATTGCAGCACCACCCCGGTTTCCGGCTCCGAGCCACAGCCGGTAACGAAGGCGGCCGGCAAGGCGGCCATCAGGGTGAGCTTGAGGTTGCGTGATCGCTTCATGGCGTAGGCTCCGTTACGGCGTGATCGCCGCGGCGTTGATCAGGCCCACAGCGATCGACACACCGGCAGAAAAAATACCGGCGGCAGCGACGTTGTCGGTGATCTGGCGCGAGATGCGTCCGGCCACCAGGTTGGCCAGCAGATACGCCAGCACCTGGATACCGCAGGCCACCACGCCCCAGATCAGCGCATCGACCAGACTCACCGAATGGGTGATGGCCGAATGCAGCGGCAACGCCACGCCGATCAGGTTGCCGGCCAGCGCCGCGGCGGCGGCCACGTTGCCTTGCCGCAGCAGGGTGAAATCCTTGTGCGGGGTGACCAGGGTCACCAGCACCACCGAGACGATCAGCACGCCCAGGCCGGTGCCGAAGTAGGAAAGAAACGCCAGAAAGCTCTGCAGGTTGATCGGGTTCATGACAGGACCGGTTGAGGAAGGGGCGAGCGCGTGCTCAGGTGATGTCCAGATCGGCAACGGTGACGTCGATCCCGACTGCATAGGTGACGCAGAATTCATTGGGGCCGGAATCCTCGCCGGTGACCAGCAGGAATTCCTCGCGCTGCAGCTCCGGCACGTCGCGGCTGTAGAGCATGGCGTAATGGGTGAGATCGCCATCGCGGCGCGGCGGCTGGTAGCGATACAGCACTTCGTCGTAGGCGATGGGCGGGATGCGCGCACTGTCGTCGGTGGACTGGGTGGCGCGCTGCCAGCGCTTGCCGGCATAGTCGATCTGCGCCGCACCCAGGTGCGGATGCTGCATCACAAAGTCCTGGAAGGCCTGTTTGCTCGGCGGGTTCACCGTCTCGCAATACACGAATGCCTTCATCGCTTCCAGATCGCCGCCCACGGTGGTGACCTGCAGAAACGCATCGTCATCCAGGTAGAACCGGTGCAGTGCGTAGCCATCGCCCAGATTGACGTGGCCGTAGCACGGGATGCCCTGGTTGCCACCCGGCAACTCGGCAGTCATCGCGTCCGGTGCCATGCGATACAACGTGGTATCGATGGCGACCTGCCCGCCCACGCGCAACCCCAGCGGCAGCGCATGCCCGATGGCCCCGGTGCCGGAACCGGGCAACGGCGGCGGTTGCGGTTGGCCGAACAACTTGCTGAAAAAACTCATCGTCAGACACCTCGTGGCGATGCGGAAACGGAAACCGCGGCGGTGCGCAGCACCTGCCATGCGATGGCATGCGCAGGCACGCGCTGCTCGGCCAGGTAATACAGCATGGCACCGACGGGCACCGGGGTACCGGCCGGCGGATTCAGGCGCAAGCCGCCCTCGGGCGTGCGCAGGCCCAGCAACAGCGCGCCATGCTGGCTGAAATCGGCGGCCAGCACGCTGTACTCCAACGCCTGCGCATCGGCCGGCACGGCCAGGCTGAACTGGGTGGGGCCATCCTCCACCGACAGCAGTTCGGCGGTGATCGCCGCGCTGCCCGGGTCCTGCGCGGCGCGGGCCAGGATCTCGGCGGTCATCGGTCGCGTGCATTCGATGGCCGGATAATGATGGTTGACCAGCCGCGCGGCACTGGCCGAATCGAAATGTGCCACCACGTGCGCAGCCGGCGCGTGCGCCATCAACGCGAACACCGCTGCCAGGGTCTGGTCTTCGGAGGGCGGATTGACGATCACCCGCGCCGCGCCGGCGATGCCGGCACGCTGGTACACCTCGGTGTGCGTGTACGACTCGGCCGCCACGAAGCGCATATGGTCGGGCATCGGATTTTCGGCGATGCCTTCGGCCACCAGCACCACGCCTTCATCGTCGGTGGCGGTATCCGATAGCAACAACTCCAGCAGACGGGTGGACGCCGCGCCCTGCCAGCCGATCAGGATGGTGTGCCCGCGCAACGCGTCGTAGGCCATCTTGCCCATGTAGTGACGCCTCCAGAAAGTGATGAGCACCGCGCTGGTCTTGGCCAGCACCGTGGCGAACAGCGCCACCGCGCCCGGCATCAGCACGAACGCGGCGATATAGCGCCCGGCCACCGACCCCGGCGACAGGTCGCCATAGCCGATCGTGGTGGCGGTGGTCATGTAGTAATACGGAAACGCATCCAGGCCGACGAGCTCGTGCTCGCCGGCCAGCAGCAGCAACACCCAGCTCAGGCCCATGTGCGCCAGCAAGGCCAGCGCCACCACGCCCCAGCTGACGCGGCGCACGTGGCGCCGCAAGACCAGAAAAAGCTTTCCAACGATGATCATGGCGCGTCCTGTGCCGTGGCGTTGCGCGTCAGCTGTCGCTACGCGGGACCTGCTGCACGTCGCGCACCTGGCCGATCAACGGCGCGGCGCCGCTGCCGCCTTCATGACCCAGCTGCGCAGCCGGCTTCTTGAAGCGTGCCAGCACCGCGGCGGCGTTGGATTCGCCTTCCATCAGGCCGGCGGCAGCCAGACGACGGTTCAGATCGCCGTCGCCGCTGGAGGCTTCGAGTTCTTCGGCCGATTCGATCCGTGCGGAGGTTTCGGCCTGGCGCGCCTTGATGCGCTCCAGCGATTCCAGTGCCGAGCCCATCTTGCTGCTGGCACCGGAATGCCGCGCAGCGATGGCGGCCTGCGCCTTCTGCACCGCATCGGTGGCCTTGACCGTATCGATCTGCTGGCGCATGCCGCGCAGCTGGTTTTCGGTCTTCTGGATGGTGGCCTTGAGCGTGGCCACCGACTGGTCCAGCGCGGTCTTGGACGCCTTGTCGCCGGCGTCTTCGCTTTCCAGCGCGGCCAGCTTCACCGCCACGTCGTGCGCCAGCGCCTCGTCGTTCTTGGCCAGGGCCCCTTCGATGTAGCGCGTGTACTCGGCCATCTTGCCGGCGCGGGCGTCGATCTTCTGCTGGGCCAGCTTGCTCTGCGCCATCAGCTTGGTCAGTTCTTCGCGCGAGCGCGTGAGCTGGGCGCCGGCATCGCGCATTTCCTGGTCGAGGATGCGCAATGCGTTGGCATCGACGGCCTTCTGGCCGGTTTCGTGTGCAGTCCCACGCAGCAGCGTGATCAGCTTGGAGAAAATACTCATGACAACGCCTTATGAAAAGAACGGCTTGAGAGATTCGGCGGCATCCAGCGTATTGGCCGCCAGGGTCTGGATTTCCTCGTCGATCTGGTCGAGCGTGGACGATGCCGACAGCTCGCCGAACACCACGTAGCTGTCCTTGCCGTCGACCTGGACCAACCCCAGGTTGGAGAGCGGATTGAGCGGATTGAGCCGCAGGCAGGCATCGTTGAATGCGGCGCGGTCGTTGACCTGCTCGGCATGCGCCAACAGCGTGGACACGAAGATCTGCGAGCCGGACGCGGCGACCTGGATCTGCATATCGCCGTGGTCGGCCAGGGTGAGGTTGATGGCCGGTTCCAGCCCGTCGATCAGTTCGACCTCGATCGGCTGGCCGCGGTAGCGCTCGGCCAGCAGGCCGTGCAATTCGACGGTGGTGTACTGCGTCATACGATGTCCTGTCCTTTGGAAACGGTGGTCAAGCAATGGGCGGACATACTACAGACTGTCTGCGACCGGCAGAAAGTCCCGAAGTCAGCGGGTCAGGCAAGCGGCAGGCGGCAGTAGACCACCCGTTCAGTTGGCTCGGCAGCGACCGCCGCGCGCACCCGCCACCCGGCCTGCGCGCTCATGGATACAGCATCCGCTTGGTCCAGTGGCTGGCCGCATCGGCCTCGTAACGCCAGCGCTCGTGCAGGCGGAACTTGGCGCCATACCAGAACTCGAACGCCTGCGGCACCACCCGGAAGCCGCCCCAGCCGTCCGGACGCGGCACGTCACGGCCTTCGAAGGTGGCTTCCACCTTGGCGATCGCCGCATCGAATTCGGCGCGCGAGCCCAGCGTCTGCGACTGCAACGACGCCCAGGCGCCGATCTGGCTCATGCGCGGGCGCGAGGCGAAATACGCATCGGATTCGTCCGCGCTCACCAGTTGCACGCCGCCCTCGATGCGCACCTGGATGCCGGCTTCGCGCAGGCTGCGCCACAGGAACAGCAGCGCTGCCTGCGGATGGGTCTGCAGGTCGCGGCCCTTTGCGCTGTCCAGATGCGTATAGAACACGAAACCGCGCGCATCGAACGCCTTGAGCAGCACGGTCCGCGCGCTCGGGCGCCCGTCCACATTGGCGGTGGCCACGGTCATGGCGCTGGCTTCCAGCTCGGCGCTGTCGTGCGCCTCGGCGTACAGCGCAGTGAAGGTGGCAAGGGCTTCTGCGTACAGGTCGGGCATGGCGGTGCGTGGCAGCAGGATGGAGGCCCATTGTGGGCGCATCGCGTGCGCTTGTCCCCTCGCCATGCCGCCGCATGCGATGACCGCGGCGTCCGCCTCGTTGCCACGCACATCCTGGCAAGCGCGGGCAGCGCGAAGACCGGAATGGCTTCAAAGCGCCGCAACCGGCCCCGTGCGCGGGCGTGAATGCTAGGATCGGTGCGCATGAACCCCGCTCCCAATCTCGTGATGGTCGGCCCGATGGGCGCCGGAAAAAGCTGCATCGGCCGCCGCCTGGCCGAGCGCTTCGGGCTGGACTTCGTGGATGTGGACCAGGCCATCGTCGAGCAGGCCGGCAGCAGCATCCCGGCCATCTTCGAGCAGCACGGCGAAGCCCGCTTCCGGCAGCTGGAAGCGCAGACCCTGCAGACGCTGCTGCAACAGGACAACAAACTGATTTCCACCGGTGGCGGCGCGGTGCTGGATGCAGGCAACCGGGAACGCATCCGCGCACGTGGCTTCGTGGTCTACCTGCATGTCAGCGTGCCCGCCCAGCTGACCCGGCTGGCGCGCGACCGCAATCGCCCGCTGCTGCAGCGCGCCGACCGCGAGCAGGTGCTGCATACCATGGCCGCCCAGCGCACCCCGCTGTACCAGGAGGTCGCCGACCTCACGCTGGAAACCGATCACTTCTCCCCCAACGAGGCCACCGCGCAGCTGGTGCTGCGGCTGGCCGCGCAATGGCGCATGTCGAGTCCCCCTGCATGACACTTCCCCGTTCCCCGCGCAGCGTCGATGTCGACGGTGCCGCCCCCTACACCATCACCATCGCCCCCGGCCTGCTGGCCGACGGTGCACGCCTGGCCAGCCACGTGCGCGGCCGCCATGTGCTGTTGCTCAGCGACTCGCAGGTGGCCCCGCACTACGCAGCCGGCGTGCGCAACGCGCTGCTGCAGGCGCGCCCGGAGTTGCTGCTGGGCGAGCTGGTGATCGCCGCCGGCGAAGCCTCCAAGACCCTGGACAACTTCGGCGCCGCCATTGGCGCGCTGGCCGAGCTGGGCGCTACCCGCGACGCCTGCGTGTTCGCGCTCGGTGGCGGCGTGGTCGGCGACCTGGCCGGTTTCGCCGCCGCCTGCTGGATGCGCGGGGTGGACTGCGTGCAGTTGCCCACCAGCCTGCTGGCGATGGTGGATTCCTCGGTCGGCGGCAAGACCGCGGTGGACATCCCGCAGGGCAAGAACCTGGTCGGCGCGTTCCACCCGCCGCGCGCGGTGATCGCCGACACCGACACCTTGCGCACCCTGCCCGCGCGCGAGCTGCGCGCCGGCCTGGCCGAGGTGATCAAGTACGGCGCCATCGGCGACCCGCTGTTCTTCCAGTGGCTGCATGCCGAGCGCCACGCCTTGCTGGACGGCGAGGCGGACGCGCTGGCACAGGCGATCGCCCGCAGTTGCGAGCACAAGGCCGAGATCGTGGCGCGCGACCCGCTGGAAAAAGGCGAGCGTGCCCTGCTCAACCTGGGCCATACCTTCGGCCACGCCATCGAGACCGAGCAGGGTTACGGCGCGCCCGGCAACGACAACCTCAACCATGGCGAAGCGGTGGCGGTGGGCATGGTGCTGGCCGCCCGGCTGTCGGCGGCGCTGGGCATGAGCTCCGCGCAGGACACCGAGGCGCTGCGCGCCCTGCTGCGCGACTTCGACCTGCCCACCGAGATCCCGCCCGGGCTGTCGCCCGATGCGCTGCTCGGCCGCATGCGCCTGGACAAGAAGAATGTGGCAGGACGCCTGCGGCTGGTGCTGTGGCGCGGTATCGGCAAGGCCGAGGTGGTGCCGGATGTGGACGAGGCCGCGGTGCTGGAGATCCTGGCCGGCTGAGCCCTCGCCGGCTGGCGGTGGCGCCGCCAGGCGCCAACACAGCAAGCGCCTGCCCACACTGTCTTCGCACCTGGCGCAGCCGCACCGCATCCGGCCAGCGCCGCCTTCAGCAGTGCCCGGCTACAATCGGTGGCATGCGCATCCTCCTGCAACACGATTCCGGCGGCAACCAGCCGCTTCGCTACGTCCAGCTGACCCTGCAACCGGATCTGTTCGGTGGCTGGGAACTGCTGCGCGAAAGCGGCCAGATCGGCGGGCGTACGCAATTGCGGCGCGACCAGTACCTGCTGCAGGACGAGGCCGACCGGGCCTTCGAAAAGGCCCGCGACACCCAGCTCAAACGCGGCTTCCAACTCATCACCGGCGGCGCCGACGCGTCGCTTTGAGGACATCTGATCCCATGCTCAAGAACGATCGCCTGCTGCGCGCCCTCAACCGCCAGCCCGTGGACCGCACCCCCGTGTGGCTGATGCGCCAGGCCGGCCGCTACTTGCCGGAGTACCGTGCCACCCGCGCGCGCGCCGGCAGCTTCCTGGGCATGGCCAAGAACCCGGAGATCGCCTGTGAGATCACCCTGCAGCCGCTGCAGCGCTTTGCGCTGGATGCGGCGATCCTGTTCTCCGACATCCTGACCATCCCCGATGCGATGGGCCTGGAGCTGTACTTCGTCGAAGGCGAAGGCCCCAAGTTCCGTCACCCGCTGCGCGATGCGGCCGCCATCGCCCGCCTGGGCGTGCCGGACATGGAAACCGAGTTGCGCTACGTGATGGACGCAGTGCGCCTGATCCGCCGCGAACTGGACGGCGCAGTGCCGCTGATCGGCTTCTCCGGCAGCCCGTGGACGCTGGCCTGCTACATGATCGAAGGCGGCGGCAGCAAGGAATATGCGCGTATCAAGGCGATGGCCTTCAACGCGCCGGATGTACTGCATCGGCTGCTCGGCACCGTCACCGATGCGGTCATCGCCTACCTGTCCGCGCAGCGCGCCGCCGGCGCGCAGGCATTGCAGGTGTTCGACACCTGGGGCGGCGTGCTGTCGCCGGCGATGTACCGCGAATTCTCGCTGCCCTACCTGACCCGCATCGCGCGCGAACTCGAACGCGGCAACGGCGCCGAGCGCACGCCGCTGGTGCTGTTCGGCAAGGGCAATGGCGCCTATGTGGGCGAGCTGGCCGCCAGCGGCGCCGAAGCGGTGGGCGTGGACTGGACGATCTCGCTGGCCGACGCTGCGCAGCGCGTCGGCGGCCGCGTCGCCCTGCAGGGCAACCTGGACCCGGCCACCCTGTACGGCTCGCCCGAAGCGATCCGCGCCGAGGTCGGCAAGACCCTGGACAGCTACGCCCAGGGCAACGGCGGCTCGCGCGAAGGCCACGTCTTCAACCTCGGCCACGGCATGTCGCCAGACATGAACCCGGAGCACGTGGGCGTGCTGGTCGAGGCGGTGCAGAGTTTGAGCAAGCGCTGATTTTCCGTACAACCGACAGCACTGCGTGTGCTGTCGGTTGCTGAAGAATGCGACAAGCGGCAGTTCCGCAACGCCAGCGCGCAATGCGCTGAGAGCGTCTCGCAAGCACAGCCGTGACGGTTGCAGATTCTCTGCGCATTCGCTGCAAGAGCACGCAGTGAGAGCGTGCCGACGGCATCGAGAGTGCAGTGCTCGTACCTCAGCAGGCTCGCTTCGATCCCGCACCAGCGCTGCGCGCCGCAGCGGCCGGGCAAGCCATCGTCAAGCGAGCGCAAGCCGTCGGTGCAGCCGCAACCTGCACGCTCTCACGCATTCCGCAGGGTGTTTTCGCAAACCCGGTTGCGATTCATCGACAAATTCCCCGCACCGCGTTCCAGATCGTGGCACCGGCTCGTATGCCGCTCTCAAGCCGCATCGGCTTCACGTCGATAAACCCGGCATTGCCGTCGTTTGCGCCAATTCTTCGGAGGTGCAGCGATCTACTGTTGCTCCACGGTGATGCGGTGCGACTGCAACACATCTCCAGCCAGGCGGGCCGCCTGCACAACCTCGACACCGTCACGTTTGTTCCAGCGTTTCGACATCCGCAAACCAGGGAGAAAAGCATGGCCTTTCCAACTGCCGTCAACGACCAGATCACCGACTCCGTCACGCAAGCCAATACCAAGGTGCTGGGCGATGCCCCGGCCATCGCCATGGGCAATCTTTACCAGGCGACCGCACAAGCGCTGGCCAATGCGGCCCACAACGCGACCAACGCGCAGCAGCAGAGTTACGTCACTGCGCAATCGGCCACCACCATGGGCGTGGCCACGCTCTACTCCATCGATACCGCCACCACCGGGGTTGCGACCAAACAGATCTTGAGTACCGGCGTGCCTGGTCTGGTCTCGCGTTAACTCAAAAATTAGGAGAAGAAAATGGCATTTCCGACCGCAGTCAATAACCAGATCACCGACTCCGTTACCCAGGTCAATACCAAGGTCCTTGGCGACGCGCCGGCGATCGCAATGGGCAATCTGTATCAGGCAACCGCGCAAGCGTTGGCCAATGCTGCCCACAACGCAACCAACGCGCAGCAGCAGAGCTATGTCACTGCGCAGTCGGCCACCACCATGGGCGTGGCCACCCTGTACTCCATCGATACCGCTTCCACCGGCGTCGTCACCAAGCAGATCCTGAGCGTTTAACGGCCAGGCTAACGCCAAGGACATCCACCAATGGCATTTCCCACCGCCGTCAACGACCAGATCACCGACTCGGTGACCCAGGCCAACCTGCAGGTACTGGGCAGTTCCCCGGCTGCAGCCATGGGCAATCTCTACCAGGCCACCGCACAAGCGCTGGCAAACGCGGCCCACAACGCCACGCTCGCGCAACAACAGATGTATGTCACCGCACAGGCAGCAACCACCATGGGCGTTTCGATGCTGTATTCGCTCGATACCGGCACCACCGGTGCCGCCACCAAGAAGATCCTCGGCTAACCGCTAACGCCGCAGCGTCTTCGTTCTTCCACCACCTCAAGGAGCTATCACCATGGCCTTTCCGACCGCCGTCAACAGCCAGATCACCGATTCCGTTTCCCAGGTCAACACCAAGGTCCTCGGCGATGCGCCGGCGATTGCAATGGGCAACCTGTTCGTCGCCACCAGCCAGGCGCTGTCCAACGCCGCGCACAACGCCACCAACAACCAGCAGCAGTCCTACGTGACGATGCAGGCATCGACCACCCAGGGCGTCTCCACCCTGTACTCGATCGATACCGCGTCCGATGGTGTGGCCACCCGGGAAATCCTGAGCGCCGGGCTGACCTGATCGGCACCGGGCGCCGCTGCTGCCGCACCAGCGGCGCCCGGTTGACTAAGCGACGCGATGCCAACCCCATGCGGTTTCGTTGATCGAATCGAGAAAGGACGCCTCATGCTGCAACTACGTCATGTCCCCACATCCAACACCCTGGACGTCGTCGTGCGACTGATTCGGGGCCGCACCATCGTGGCGACGTTTGCGCCACACCAGAAGGCGGTGATGAACGTCGAGTTCGACGGCATCCTGCCGGTGATTCCCGGCGCGCAGCCATTGGTGTATCGCCAGAAGCTGGGCAACGCGATCGTCGTGGCGCACGGCAATTTTGCATTTCTGGAACGCGTACCCGATGGCGTGGCCCTGCAGTACGCGGGCAGACACGAGCCACAAAACACCGTGCTGTTCTTGGCGTCGGCTGGCATTGAACAGCGCAGGCCGTCGCTGGCCTAGAACGCTGGGCTAGTGCCCCGTCATGCAGCCAAGCGCGCGTGCCGCAAGCGTCGCCAGCCTGGTCGGCCCTGCCGCAACCGGTGCGGCGTTGGCCATCGGGCACGCGCCGGCCTTCGCGATGGGGGCAACGTATCTGGCGTTGTCCGATTCCATCGCGCTGGCAATGGAAAACGCCGTCGCCAATCAGCAACGCGGACAGGTGCTCGCCGATGCCGCACTCACCCAGATCCTTGCCTTGATCATCCAGAAGGGAGCGACTTCATCATGATCGACGACAGTACCGTGAACAGCCAGATCGTCGACGCGGTGAGCAGCATCGTGACGCTGACCACCGGTCAGGCCCCCGCGCAGGCGCTCGGCATGCTCGATGCCGTGATGCTGGAAACGCTGGGCATGGCGATGCACAACGCCGTCAACCGGCAACAAGGCGCCGGCATGATCAATGCCGCCGCGATCACTGCCGCCTGCGCCAAGATGATCTCGGCCCCGTTCCCGGTTCCGCCACCGCCACCGCCCGCGCCTCCAGGCCCTCCACCGACAGTCGCGCCATTGCCCGGCCCGCCCCCCGTACCGCCCCCGCCGGCCGCGCTCATCGCAGCCGCAGCCGCGGAAGCCAAGACGGCCGTCGACGTGTTGAAGACCCAGGCGCAAGGCGCCTCGGCCGATGCCGCCACCGCGACCGCCGACCTCATGGAAGTGCATGCACTGAGCGTACCGCCGCCGCTGCCTGCCACTGCCCCCGCCCCCGGCGCTGCCCCCAATGATCCTGCCACTGCTGATGCTCCTGCTGCTGCACCCCCAGTTCCGCCCGCAGCCGCAGCTGCTGGCGCACCCACTCCTGCACCTGCACCTGCTGCTCCTGCTGCACCTGCATCTGCATCTGCACCTGCACCTGCACCTGCACCTGCAACGCCGCCTCCGCCATAAGCCGCCTGCATAGAAGCGCGTTTCACCACCAGGCCTCATTGCCAGGCCGCCGATCAATCCACGGGAGCCGAGATGGAACCGAGCAAGGTCAACGCCCAGGTCATCGATGTGATCAACCAGACCCAGATGGCCACCATGAGCCCGCAGGTCGTGCTGACCAGCGGCGCCGGAAAGGCGTATCAATCGGTGGCGCAGTCCACCGCCATCGCGGTGCAGGACGCCACCGATGCGCTGCGCAATGTCTCCACGATCGCCACCACCGCCGTCGGCGTGGCGATGGCGCAGTACCTGGCCACCGGCGACGCGAAGTACGTCACCGCGCTCACCCAGGCGCAGTCGCTGATGCAGGGCGCCACCGACGACTTCGCCAGGATCGGTTCGGCGGCCGGCCTGGTGCTGAAGAACTTCCCCGCCGGTTGACCTCACAAGGAGTCATGCAATGTCCGTTTCAATCGCAGGCCGCCTGATCTCGATGCCAACGATGCTCTCGACGCTGGGCAGGCAGTGCCTGGCCTTCATCGATGGAGGCACGCAATGGCTGGCCTGGGCGATCCAGTCGCCCGGTGTGCGCTACGACTTTCCCGACGAGAGCAACTTGCTCGACGAAGTGCAGCAAGGTCTGCACGGCTCGCGCCTGGCCTTGTTGCCGCAGCTGGAACTGAAGGTCAGCCCGGTCAAGCTGATGACCTTGGGCCCGACCGACCTGGGCACGCTGGCGCGCGCCGAAGCCGGCGATACGGGTTCGGTGGTGCAGGCGCAGCTGCAGCGGATCTTCCGCGACAATGCCCTGTACACGGCAAGCGACCTGGCCGCCGGCCGCAGCCTGCTGAGGCAGCTGAAGGTCGATGGTGCTGCGGTATTCCAGTCGCTGGACCTGGAGGAGAGCCTGGCACTGCGCCAGCTGGCCGCCGACGCTCCACAGGCCGACGTGACCCCGGCACTGCAACAGGAAGCGGCGGCATTCGCCGTCGAGCAGGCGCGCACGCCACTGGAATTCTGCGACTACTACCGCTTCTATCTGGCCTGCACCGCCAATATCGCCGCCGCGGACGAGCGCGCGCATGTGGCGGCTTCGGCCGTGCAGGCGCTGCTGCCGCAGTTGTTCGGCACGCTGGATTGCCCACTGGTGCAGGGGCTGCCCGCGCCCAGCGAGGTCGAACGCAGCGTTGCCGAATGGCTGGCGCGCGGTCGCCAGATCGGCTTCGCGCGGCTGTCGCTGGCCGCCCAGCAGATCGTCCAGCACACCCGCTACCGAGGCGACGGCGGCGACCAGGCGGCGAGCGATGCGATCCGCCTGTACCTGCAATCCGCGCAGGCCTTCCTGGCCGCCAACCGGCCCAGCCGCGGCGTGCTGGACCAGGATGGCAACAGCTGCGTATTCGCCATGCACAACGACACCCTGGCTGCGCTGCTGCAGGTCAACGGCGGCGTCATCTCGCTACGCGATTTCGGTGCCGCACCTGCATCCAGTAGCACGTCGCAGGTTGCGGAGACGGAGGACTCGGAGTGAACACATCAAGCTGGCCCCCCGCGGCCACCGAACAGGCCGCGCCTGCAATCAGCGCCGCCGACGCGGCCCGCGAGGCGGTGCATGCAGGTCGCGCCGCTGCCTTGGCGGCCGCCCGCCAGACCGTGTTGCAAGCCGAACACGCGCTGGGCGAAATGCTGCGCACGCTTGCAGCGCAGCGCCCAACCGAAACCGCACCACGCGCCGCGCCGATGCAGCCATCGCGTGCCGATGCCGTTACCCCACTCCATCCCGCTTCCATTTCAGGAGACACCATCATGTCCGACGATACCCAGCCCACGCCGCCGAACCAGCCACCAGCCATCACTGCGCAATCGCCAGGATCGTCGCAGATCGAAGCCGCGCTGAAGGCGGCGCAAGCCCAGATCGATCAGGCAATGGCCGCCAGCGATAGGGCAGTGCAGGCGGCCATGCAGGCCGCAACCGCGGCGACCGCCGCAGCCGGCAACACCCAGGCGGTCGACAGCGCGAACGAGGCACTGCAGCAAGCAGACCAGGCCGCCGCCGCCGCGGTCGCCGCCGCGCAGCAGCAGACCGAGCAGGCGATGAGCGCCACGTCGCCAGTGAACCCGAACCCCGGCAGCGAGACAGCCGGCTGACCGATGCAGTTCCAGGTGTCGGCGATGCCGACACCTACGGTGAACCGTCCGGACACGTCCGGACCGGTCAGCGGCTCCTCCGCCACCAAGGCACTCCGACAACACGACCACACCGCCATCGCCGCGGCCGGCCCGACCAATACACGCTCCGAAGGAGTTGGACATGACGTGCTACGCAGGCTTCGATACCGATCAATTCCCCGGACTACCTGCCCTCGATTGGCTCAAGACCCACACCGAGCTGGCGTGGTGCGGCTACTACCTGGCACCGGCGCCGAGCCATGCCGACACCGGCTGGATGGGCCAACGTGCCGCGTTGATCGCGCAAGGCTGGGGCCTGGCCCCGGTTTACTTGGGTCAGCAGACGATCGGCCCCGGTTCGCACGACGTCACCGCCCGGCAAGGCAGCAGCGATGGCGCACAGGCCGCAGCGCTGGCACGCGCCGAAGGCTTTCCCCAGGGTGCGGTCGTCTATCTCGACTGGGAAGATGGCGGCAGCCCGCCCCAGGCCGCCATCGACTACATTCGCCTGTGGATCGCCGCGCTGGTGGAAAACGGCTATTCGCCAGGCCTGTATTGCTCGCACGCGCGCGCAGTGGAATTGCTCTCGCGCATCGGCCCAGGCCCCTCCCCGCGCGTGTGGGCCTGGCGCGTCTCCACCGCGGGCCGTCATCGCTATACCGGCGACATCCAGCACATCCAGGCCGCTGACCCGGCCGGCTGCGGGTATTCCCAGGCCTCGCTGTGGCAATACGAGCAGGATGCGGTGCTGTCGCTTCCCGATACGCCCTGCGATGGGCTGGAAGTTGATCTCAGCCATTCGGCTTATGCAGATCCGAACGTGCCTTGATGTTGCGCGTCCCGCTGTTGAAGTGCTGAAGATGGACAAGTCCTGGCAAGAACATAGAAAACGACATGCTACTAGCCGATCACTCCCTCACCTGAGATCAACGATGCCAAGCAATATCCACATGTGTCCGCTCGGCGGTCATCGAAACGGTCGTGCAGCCGGACAGACGCATTCCCCGCACCAATAACGTTGATAACAATTTAGATAAATCCGCAGCATAGCCATGGCGCCAGCTCAGCCAAACCGGATCAGCCAAGCGACACAGCGGCGAGGCGGCCAGAGTTTAAGATGTCCTGACAGCCCTTAAATCCACATCATTATTTCATCAAACACACCAGACGACAGCGATAGCAATCGCGATCAGCACCTGACGTTCGACATGCCAGTCGGATCAAAACCCTGGCGATAACTCCAGCATTGTGAAAAATTTTACGTCGCACAGGGTCATTCACTATTAAAACACTCACGACCGCCCAACCGGAGTTCCGCCGGGAATTCAATAACAGCCCCTGATCCACCATATTTAAACAAACCAAGGAAAATACACATGTCAGATCCTAACCCGCTAGCAAACGAATCCAGAACACCGATCCCTTTCGATCAACTTCCTTCGGAAATGATCCAGTACGCCATTAACTACATGCAACCAGAGGACCTGCAGAAAATCGGCATGACGTCAACCAGATTGAACGAAGAGGTGAATTATTTTATCCAAATGAGGCTAACCGACGATCCGGCAATCAAGAGATTTGAAGCAATGTTCAACAACATCAGTCCGGAGGGAATATTAGGCCAAGAGCGAATCGCCATGCTTGTTGCTGGATACGAGGATGGAAGCTGGGCCAATTACGTCATCGACCCCCCAACCGACGACGAAATCAAAAGAACGAGGTTACAAATCATGAAATACGCCTTGTATTTGATCTTCAATGGACGACTTTATGAGCGCCGAAGCCGTCAGCCGATACGCACCGGGACTTCCATCGCCGAAGTAGTGGGGAGATGGGCGGCCGGTCAAGTCATATGGGAGAAGAATGACTGAGCTGACAAGGCATATCGAGTATTTCTGAAAAAAAATATCCAGTGGGTCATCACAAGGGCGCTGCAATAATGACCAGCACGGATGGAATGACTGCGCTGCCTGCAGAACTTCGTGCTGGACCATCGCGGTGACCCAGCACGAAGCGTCTAACTACCTGCTGCTAGTCGATCCCACCGCCTGTTCCGGCGTTACGGAACTCACGCGGACTCACCCCCACCAGCCGCCGGAAGCTCTTCTCGAAATGGCTCAGGTCGCCGAAGCCGACCTTCAGCGCTACTTCGGTGATGCGCAACTTTCGTTGCTGTTGCAGCAGCTGTTTCGCCTTCTCGATACGCAGTTGCTGCAGCATCGGTTTGAACGGGGTACCGAGTTCGTCGCGGAACAAAAAGCCCAGATGCGACTGGCTGACGTGCGCCTGCCGGGCCAGGTCGCCCAGGGTCAGCGGCTCGGCGTAGTGCTCGCCCAGGTACACCAGGGCGCGCCGCAGTGCGTCGTGCAGGCTGGCCAGACGTTGGCCGGGGCGGTGCGGAAGACCGGCGATCCAGTCGACCGGGGTTTCGGGCAGCGTTGGCTTGTCTGCAGGATCAGCCTGTTGCGGAATAGTCGCGTGCGCATCGCGCTGCGCTGCTTGTGCCCGACCTTCCAGCAGACGCGACGCGTGGCGCTGGATGTCGGCAATGCCGACCGGCCTGCCGGCGGTCATGACCGCCAGGCGCAGCACCATCCGCTCCAGCTCCTGGAGATTTTCTGGCCATGGGTAGTGGATCAGGGCGTCCATCAGCACCTCAGTGACCAGCTGACCGTGATCCAGTCCATGCCGATCCAGCACGCGCTGAACATGAAAGCCGATGTCTGCCCGCCGCCTGCGCAACGGCGCGAGCTCGATTGCCAGGACATCAAGTTGCGACAGCAGCGCGCGTGAGAAGCGCCCAGCACGTACGCGGCGCGACAGATCAGCGGTCGTGGAGGCGATCACCCGCGGCCAAGCCTCGCCTCCCGACCCAGCCCACGGTGTGTATTGACCCCCAAGATGCCCAGCAAGCTGACGCTGTAGCGCGTCGTCGAGCTCGTCCACGCTCTGCAGGAACAGCGTTCCCCGGGACGCGCGCTCGAGCCATGCTGCCGGTGCATCGCCGGGCGCAGCGCAATCGACCGCAACGAAAGGTCCCTCCCGCCAGGGTGCAGTGGCATGCAGCAGGATCGCCGCGTGCTCTTTTTCGGTACCGAACTCGCCGCGCACGATGACCGGCAAGCGACTGTGCGCGGCCCGTTCGACGAACTCGTCGATCGTCCAGACTTCCTCGCTGAGCCCTGCGATCATCCATGATCGAGCGAGGTGTTCTTCCGCCCAGGTGCGCGCTGCATCACGCTTGATCAGATACGCACAACACTTTGCGATCTGCTCGCACAGCGTCATCGCTTGCGTGGTCACACCGCTCAGGGCAGGGGTCACGCGCAGCGTGCCAAGCACTTGCCGGGCGTACTGGACGGGGAAACACCGCTGTGAGGTTGCCTGCTTGTTCGCCTGATCCGGAGCAGGCGGATCGCTTTCCTCCACCCCCAAAAACTCGCATACCGCGCCGTGCAAGATATCGCTCTGCGAGAGTTGCCCGGCAATTTTCTCCAACATGGTTGCCATGGAATCGCCCGGAAGATAGGCGCGCTGTACTACATCCAAGACCTGCTTTTCCATTGATGTCCGACCTGATCATTGGCGCGCTCAGAAGGCGGCCATACCCAAGTCGCGCCATCCCTGACCAGACCGTCGGCAAAGCTCCAAGCACTGCATTCGCTTTTAGGTTCAACGCTCCCGCCTTCCGCTCGATCACTCCATCGCAACGCAGGGAAACCCACGCTTGCCTTGGCTGGATCTCTCGGAGGCGCAAAAGATTCGCCGGCGAATCCAACGCGTGTAGCAAGCCATAGCAGGCATTAGCACGCGGCCATTGCTCTGTCCCGGCGATTCGTGACATCTGGCCGGCCCGACATTCAATTGGGTGAGACCGGTCTCATTCGATGACGGTGCAGCGCCGTCGCTGCCACGGACTCAAGCAACGCTTTGGCGCATGGCGTTGCGACTTCCTGCACGGCAGCGCTGGGATAATGGGCGGTCCCTCTCATGGCGATGCCCATGCCTCAGCCCGCCCCCACCTTGCGCGCCTATGCCACCATCAAGCCGTTGCTGTGGCTGGTGTCGCTGGCGATCTTCATGCAGATGCTGGATGCGACCATCGTCAACACGGCGTTGCCGTCGATGGCGCGCAGCCTGCGCGAAAGCCCGCTGCAGATGCAGTCGGTGGTGTTCAGCTATGCGCTGGCGGTAGCGATGTTCATTCCTGCCTCCGGGTGGATTGCCGATCGCGTCGGCACCCGGCGTACCTTCCTGGCCGCCATCATCGTGTTCACGCTGGGCTCGCTGCTGTGCGCCGCTGCGCAGCAACTACCGCAGCTGGTGGCCGCGCGCGTGGTGCAAGGCATTGGCGGGGCGATGCTGTTGCCGGTGGGGCGGCTGGCCGTACTCAAGACGGTGGCGCGCGAAGACTTTCTGCGCGCGATGAGCTTCATCGCCATTCCCGCCCTGATCGGCCCGCTGATCGGCCCCACACTGGGCGGATGGCTGGTGGAAGTGGCATCGTGGCATTGGGTGTTTCTGATCAACCTTCCGATCGGCATCATCGGTTTTATCGCTGCACTGAAGATCATGCCGGACCATTACGGCGACGCACGCCGGCGCTTCGATCTGGTCGGCTATCTGATGCTGGCGTTCGGCATGGTGGCCTTGTCGCTGGCGCTGGACGGTATCGCCGAACCCGGCATGCGCCACGCCTTGGTGATGCTGCTGGCGATCGGTGGGCTGGCCGCGCTTGCCGGGTACTGGCTGCATGCCGGCACGGCCGCCGATGCATTGTTTCCGTTGGCGCTGTTCAAGGTGGCCAGCTACCGCATCGGCATCCTGGGCAACCTGTTCGCACGGGTCGGCAGTGGCTCGATGCCGCTTCTGATCCCGTTGCTGCTGCAGGTAGGCCTGGAGATGAGCCCGATGCGCGCCGGGCTGATGATGGTGCCGGTGGCGCTGGCCGGCATGGCCGCCAAACGCGCCGCGGTCAAACTGGTGGGCCGCTTCGGCTACCGCAACACGCTGATGGTCAACACCGTGCTGGTGGGCCTGGCGATGGCCAGCTTTGCGCTGATCGAGACTGGCCAGCCGCTGTGGGTGCGGCTACTGCAGCTGGCCTGCTTTGGTGGGGTCAATTCCTTGCAATTTACCGTCATGAATACTGTGACCCTGCGCGATCTGGACCGCGCGCAGGCCAGCCCCGGCAACAGCCTGCTGTCGATGGTGATGATGCTGGCCACCGGGTTCGGCGCTGCGGCAGCCGGCAGCCTGCTGGCCGCGTTCAATACGCACCTGGGCGATACGCACGGCGCCACCGCGGCACTGCATGCCACCTTCCTGTGCGTGGGCGGCATTACCCTGACCTCCACGTTGATCTTCTGGCAGCTGGCCGAAACCCGGCCGCATCCCAAGGATGTCGAAGCGGTTGCCGAGTAGGGACGCGCATGCCGCGCGGTGCTGCATGCGGCTCCGCATCATGGGCGCCACTGCTGGACTGATGTGGTTTTCCTGGTCGTGCTTGCGCTGCCGCGACCGCGCTGCATCGCGCATGTCGAGCGGCACGCGCCTATCCATCCTCGCGCGGGCGGGCGCGCCGCAGCGCCTCGGCAATGGTATCGGCCAGCATGTCGCCGGTCAGCGGCTTGCGCAGGAAACTGTCGAAACCGGCGTCCTGCGCGGCCGGTTCGGCGGCTTCGTCCGAGCGGGCGGTCACTGCGATCAACGGCATCTCGTAGCCGAACACGCGCAGTTGCCGCGCCAGTGCGAAGCCGTCCAGCCCGGGCAGATCCAGATCCAGCAGGGCGATGTCGAAGCTGGTGTCGGCCGCCTCGGTCAGCGCCGCCAACCCGTGCGGTGCATGCACCACCGAATGGCCCTGCGAGCGCAGCAGGCCCACGATGACCTCGGCAATGGTGGGGTCGTCTTCCACCAGCAGGATGCGCTGCGGCGCGACCGCCGCACTGGCGCGCGGCACGTCGCCGGCCAGCGTGGCATCGGAGGTCACCCAGCGCAGCGGCAGGTCCACCACAAAGCGCGTGCCCGCACCGAGCCGGCTGATCACCTCGATATGCCCGCCCATCGCCAGCGCCAGTTCCTGGCAGATCGCCAGGCCCAAGCCGCTGCCACCGTAGCGTGAGGTGGTCTTGGCACCATCGCCCTGTTCGAAGCGCTGGAACAGCCGCGCCTTCTGGTCGGCATTGATGCCCGGGCCGGTATCGGCCACTTCGAAGCGCAGGCCCTGATACGAGCCCAGCGTGGTCAGCTTGAGCCCGACCACGCCGCGCTCGGTGAACTTGATCGCATTGCTGAGCAGGTTGAGCAGGATCTGCCGGATGCGGGTGGGGTCGCCGCTGGCGGTGATGTCGCCCAGCAACCCCACTTCCAGGCTGAAACGCAGGCCGCGTTCCTGTGCCAGCGGCGCCATCAGGCTTTCCACTTCGGCGATCAGCTGGCGCACCGAGAACGGCTGCAGATCCAGCTCCAGGCGTCCGGATTCGATCCGCGCCAGATCCAGCGCGTCGTTGACCAGGCGCAGCAGGTGCGCGCCGGCACGGCGGATCGATTCGGTGTAGCTGCGCTGTTTGGTATCCAGAGGCGTCTTGAGCAGCAATTCGCTCATGCCCAGCACGCCGGTCATCGGCGTGCGCACTTCGTGGCCAAGCGTGGCCAAAAAGCGGGTCTTGGCCAGCGATGCCTGTTCGGCCAGCTCCTGCTTGTGCACCGCCAGTTGCCAGGCATTCAAGCGGCGCAGGCGACGGCGGTACAGCAACACCGCTACGGTCACGAGAAAGAACACCAACAGCGCCAGTACCGTCAGCCCCCACGGCGACAACCACCACGGCGGCATGACCTGGAACTGCAGGCGCTGGCTGGCCGACCAGATGCCGTCGGCGGTGCGCCCCTGCACCTCCAGCACGTAGTGCCCGGCAGGCAGGCGCGAGAACAGGCGCTCGCCGCTGGGGCCGACATCGATCCAGTCCGGGTCGTAGCCGCTGAGGCGGAAGCGGTAGCTGGTGGACTCGGGATTGGTGAAGGTCGGTATCCGCGCCACGATGTGCAGATCGCGGTCGCCGTCCTGTATCTGCAGCGGCGCAACGCCGGTGACATCCAGCCCACGCTCGCCGCGTCGCAGCCCCACCCGTTCGATCAACAACTGCGGCCGACGTAAATTGGGGCGCATCGTGGACGGATCGAACACCACCACGCCGTCGGACGTGCCACCCAGTATCTGCCCGCCGCTTGCCTGCACCAGCGTGGCCACCTGCATGGGCGAGCTGGGCAGGCCGTCGTGCACGTTGTAGACGCGCACCAGCTTGCTGCCGGGATCGACGCGGATCAACCCACGATGACTGGACACCCAGGCCACGCCACCGGCATCGACCACCAGGCCGGTCGGCGCAACCTTCGGGAACTCCTGCTCCTTGCCCACCGTGTCCAGATGGATGAGCTGCGCGCCATCCCACAGATACCGCCGCAGTTCGCCCGCAAGCCCCACCCAGACGATGCCGCCCTCTCCCAGACGGAACACGTACGTTGGCAGATCGGCGGCGCCGGGAACTGCGATGAACCGGTCCAAGTGCGGGTCCCACCGCCACAGACCGGCGTTGTTGCTCAGCCAGATCTGCCCATCGGGTCCGATCCGCATGTCCAGCACGGTCAGCGCCTTCAGGCCGTGGCTTCCGTAATCGATCGTCCTGAGCAGTTGCCCCTCGCCGTTCCGCAACTGGATGCCCTGGGTCATCAACGCCACCCAGATGCGCCCTTGCGCATCCTCGGCCATCCGGCCCGGCCTGCCCGCCATATCGGGGTCGGCCGCAGGATCCACGCTCTGCAGCAGCGGCCAGCGCCTGACCTTGCGCGTGCGCGGGTCGTAACGCACCAGCGTTCCCTGTACGCCGATCCAGACCACCCCCTGCCTGCTTTCGAACACGCTGTCGGGGATGCGCATCGGATCGATATTGGGCAGATGCAGCTTGACCCGGCCGCTCGCCGGATCGAAGTATTCCAGCGCGCTATGCGAGCCCGCCACCCAGACACCACCGGCGGCCGATGGCGCTGTGGCGGTAATCGACGGGTTGGTCAGCGACTGCGGATCATCCTTGTGATGCGAGAACACCGCAAAGGTGTCCCAGCGCGGCGGCAGATGCCACAGACCGCCCTCCAGGCTGGCAAACCACAGCCCGCCCTCGCGATCCTCATAGGAATCGATCCAGTTCCGGTTCACCAGGCCGTGCGCCGACGCACTGTAGGTGGGCACCTGGTCGACGGACGAACCATCGGTGCTGATGCCCAGGCCAGCGTCGATGTCCAGCCAATGGCGCCCGCGTCGATCACGCAGCAGCACGCCCCTGACCTGCGGCTTGGTCGCAGCGCTCTGCCATGGGCGCGTGATGGATCGCCCGGCGGTATCGAGCCGAAATGCATGACCGGCCAGGTCGCCAACCCATAGCACCTTGCCGCCCGGTTCCATGTAGAGCCTGTTGACGGCCTGCTCTGCAACCGGAAGCGGCACACGCTGCATGCGTTGACCGTCCCAATGCACGAGTCCACCCCAGGTGCCGATCCACATCGAGCCGTCAGCGGCGGCTTCGAAACCCACCACGCTGTCGGATGGCAGTTGGTGCGGCTCGCTGGCGGCCGCGGAAAAGTGCTGCATGCGGCCGTCCGCCCGATAGCGGTACACGCCCTGCTTGGCGGTTCCGATCCAGAGCGCGCCATCCGGTGCGGTTGCCAATGTCCACACCATGGCATCGCGCAATTCGGGAAACTGCGGGTCTTCCAGCCGCTGGAAGGTGCGCGTCCTTGCGTCCAGGAAACCGACGCCGCCGTCCTCGAAGCCCAGCCATACGCGATCGTTGGCATCCACGCAGATGCCCCAGATCACATTGCTGGTCAGGCCATCTTCCATCCGCCAGATGCGGTAGTTGCGGCCATCGAACCTGGCCAGCCCGTCATCGCTGGCGATCCACAGGTAGCCCTGCTTGTCTTCGGCAAAATCGTTGACGGTGTCGGAGGGAAGTCCGTCGGCAACCGTCAACTGGCTGGGCACCGGTGTGGCAGGGGTACGCGCCTGCGCCGGAAGCACGGCCAGACACAGGCACAACCAGAGCGCAGCAAGCGGCCGATGGGCAAGGCGGGTTAGAAGGCGCACCGGATCAGTTTCACGACAAGTGGGCGCATAGTGCGGGCCACGCGCGGTGCGGGCAAGCCTGAGGCTATTCATGGCGACACGGGTGGCACCTTTCACCGGCTCGGCTGACGCCGCACGACGCTTTCAGCTACATGCCATCGCGTGCCCCCGCCTTGCGCAATGCCTCGGCGATGGTATCGGCCAGCATGTCGCCGGTCAGCGGCTTGCGCAGGAAGCTGTCGAAACCGGCGTCCTGTGCGGCTGGTTCGGCGGCTTCGTCCGAGCGGGCAGTCACCGCGATCAGCGGCATCTCGTAGCCGAACACGCGCAGTTGCCGCGCCAGTGCGAAGCCGTCCAGCCCGGGCAGATCCAGATCCAGCAGGGCGATGTCGAAGCTGGTGTCGGCCGCCTCGGTCAGCGCCGCCAACCCGTGCGGTGCATGCACCACCGAATGGCCCTGCGAGCGCAGCAGGCCCACGATGACCTCGGCAATGGTGGGGTCGTCTTCCACCAGCAGGATCCGCTGCGGCGCAACTGCCGCACTGGCGCGCGGCACGTCGCCGGCCAGCGTGGCATCGGAGGTCACCCAGCGCAGCGGCAGGTCCACCACAAAGCGCGTGCCCGCACCGAGCCGGCTGATCACCTCGATATGCCCGCCCATCGCCAGCGCCAGTTCCTGGCAGATCGCCAGGCCCAAGCCGCTGCCACCGTAGCGTGAGGTGGTCTTGGCACCATCGCCCTGTTCGAAGCGCTGGAACAGCCGCGCCTTCTGGTCGGCATTGATGCCCGGGCCGGTATCGGCCACTTCGAAGCGCAGGCCCTGATACGAGCCCAGCGTGGTCAGCTTGAGCCCGACCACGCCGCGCTCGGTGAACTTGATCGCATTGCTGAGCAGGTTGAGCAAAATCTGCCGGATGCGGGTGGGGTCGCCGCTGGCGGTGATGTCGCCCAGCAACCCCACTTCCAGGCTGAAACGCAGGCCGCGTTCCTGTGCCAGCGGGGCCATCAGGCTTTCCACTTCGGCGATCAGCTGGCGCACCGAGAACGGCTGCAGATCCAGCTCCAGGCGTCCGGATTCGATCCGCGCCAGATCCAGCGCGTCGTTGACCAGGCGCAGCAAATGCGCGCCGGCACGGCGGATCGATTCGGTGTAGCTGCGCTGTTTGGTATCCAGAGGCGTCTTGAGCAGCAATTCGCTCATGCCCAGCACGCCGGTCATCGGCGTGCGCACTTCGTGGCCAAGCGTGGCCAAAAAGCGGGTCTTGGCCAGCGATGCCTGTTCGGCCAGCTCCTGCTTGTGCACCGCCAGTTGCCAGGCATTCAAGCGGCGCAGGCGACGGCGGTACAGCAACACCGCTACGGTCACGAGAAAGAGCACCAACAGCGCCAGTACCGTCAGCCCCCACGGCGACAACCACCACGGCGGCATGACCTGGAACTGCAGGCGCTGGCTGGCCGACCAAATGCCATCGGCGGTGCGCCCCTGCACCTCCAGCACGTAGTGCCCGGCAGGCAGGCGCGAGAACAGGCGCTCGCCGCTGGGGCCGACGTCGATCCAGTCCGGGTCGTAGCCGCTGAGGCGGAAGCGGTAGCTATTGGATTCGGAATCGGCAAAGCTCAGCAGGCGCGCCACGATATGCAGGTCGCGATCGCCATCGCGCACCACCAGCGGCTGCACATGGCTGAGGTCCAGCCCGCTCTCGCCGCGTCGCAGCCCAACCCTTTCGATCACCAACGGCACCCGATGATCGGTGGGTTTGAGGTCGGCAGGATCGAAGATCACCAGACCGTCGGGCGTGGCACCGACGATCATGCCCTTGGACGATTGCACCAGCGAGCGTGCCACGAACTGCGGGTTGGGCAGGCCGTCATGCACGCCAAACACCCGCACGCCGCGCGTGGCAGGATCCACGCGGATCAGGCCACGCATGCTCGACAGCCAGGCCACGCCATCGCCATCGATCACCAGGCCTTGCGGCGCCAACGCCGGAAATTCCTGCTCGGCGCCCACCGTGTCCAGATGCTGCAGGCGGCCGTTCTTCCACAGGTACCGATGCAACTTGCCCAGCCCGGCGAACCAGGCCACGCCGCTGTCGGTGAAGCGAAAGGTAAAGATCTGCTCCCGCGGCGCCCCGGCGATCGCCTCGAACCGTTCGCTGGCGGCATTCCAGCGCTGCAGGCCATGACTGCCTGCCAACCACAGCACGCCATCCGGGCCGTTCTGCAGATCGTGCACGACTGCGTCGTGCGCCAGTCCATGGCTGCCGCGAAACACCCTGCGCAGCAGCCTGCCCTCTTCATCGCGTTCCTGCAGCCCGGTGGCGGTGCGGACCCAGAGGTGCCCGTCGGCGGTCTGCTGCAGCGCTTCCATTACTGCATCCTGCGTTTCGTCCTGGCCATCGCCCTGCAGCCGCTCGTCGGCCATCTTCCAGCGCCGCAGCGCGCCACTGGCCGGGTCGTAGCGCACCAGTTCGCCGAAATGCCCCACCCAGACCCGGCCCTTGCGATCTTCGAGCACGCTGTAGGACCAACTGCTTACCCCCAGGCTCGGCAATACCCGCTCCATCTTGCCGATGGCTGGATCGACCCGCTCAAGCGCGCCGGCGGTGCCCACCAGCCAGAAGCGTCCGTCGCGCGATTTGGCAGCGGCCTGGATCGCCAGGTTGCCACCATGCTGACCGTCTTCCTTGGAATTGAAGACCACTGCAAAACGTCGCCAGTTCGATGGCAGGTGCCACAGCCCCCCATTGGGGCTGGCGAACCATACCCCGCCTTCGCGATCCTGGTAGGCCGACTCCCAGTTGGGACGGATGCGGCCGTGCGCCGACAGGCTGTACAGCGGTACGTTGCTCACCGCATCGCCGATGGCGTGGCCCAGCCCGTTCAGCGTATCCAGCCAGTAGCTGCCATCGTGGTCGCGCAGCAGCACGCCCAACACCGGAAACTCGGCGGGCACCTTCCAGTGATGCGGACGCACGCTGCCGTCGGCAGCGCGGCGGAACAGATGATCGTCGCTGGTGCCGATCCAGAGGCTGCCATCGGGGTCGGCGGTGAGCCGGGTGATGATCTTCGAGGTCGGCGTGGGAAACGCCTGTCGCTCGAAGTCCTTGCCGTTCCAGTGCGCGGCGCCGTCGGCGGTCCCCACCCACAGCGTGCCGCGTCGATCCACTTCCAGCCGGTAGATCGCGTTGTCGGGCAGGCTGCGCGGGTCATCGGCGCGATGCACGAAATGCTCCAGCGTGCCATCCGGTCGCAGCCGATACAGCCCGCTGCTCTCGGTGCCGAACCAGATGCTGCCGTCTTCGGTGGACTGGATGTTCCAGATCGCCGCGCCACGCAGCGCCGGATAACGCGCACTGTCGTAGAAGGTGAAGCGATGGCGCGAAGCGTCCAGCATCGCCAGCCCCGCCATCCCGGTGCCCACCCAGACCCGGTTGCGCTTGTCGACATGCACCGCCCAGGCCTGGTTGTCGCGCAGCCCGTCCTCGATGCGCCAGATGCGGAAGTTGCGGCCATCGTAGCGTGCCAGTCCATCGCTGCTGGCCAGCCACAGATAGCCATTGGCATCTTCGTCGAACCCGTACACCACGTTGGACGGCAATCCGTCGGCCACTGTCAGCTGCCGCGGCTGCGGCAGCACCGGCACACCGGCGCAGGCCGACATCGGCCAGACGAACGCGGCCGTCAGGCACACCAACAGCACGCACCTGAGCAGCGACACGGTCGCCAGCACACGCCAGGAGAGACGGATTGGTTGCAAGGTGCGCCCTTGTTCTGTTTCAACGCATAGTGCGGACCGCCCTGCATGCTGGCAACACGCGGTGGTCTGATGCGCCGACTGCGATATTCCGGGTTGCATGCAGCGGCAGCGGTCGGCGACCAGATGCTCGCCAGGCACGGGAGCACGGCGCGTTGCGGGCAGCATCAGCCCGGCAGAGCAATCGACTGCGCGCGTGCGCGCGCCACGCGTGCGGCGGCAATGGCCTCCACCAGCATGTCCGCGGTCACCGGTTTACGCAGGAAGCCATCGAACCCGGCGTTCTGCGCCTGCGTCTCGGCATCGCGGTCGGCGCGTGCGGTGACCGCCAGCAAGGGGAAGCCATGGCCGAGCCGGCGCAACTGCGATGCCAGCGCGAACCCATCCAGCCCCGGCAGATCCAGGTCCAGCAGCGCCACGTCGAACCCGCCATCGACCGCCTCGGACAACGCCGCCAGCCCATGCGCGGCATGCACCACGCGATGGCCGCGCCCACTCAGCAGCCCGCCGATCACTTCGGCCACGGTCGGGTCGTCTTCCACCAGCAGGATGCGCAGCGGCTCGCCGGCCAGGGTGCGCGCCTGGCCGGCAACCGCGCGCGGGGTCGAACGATCGATCGGCAAGGGCAGGTCCACGGTGAACTGGGTGCCCACACCCAGCCGGCTGCGCACCCGGATCTGGCCCTTCATCGCCACCGTGAGTTCCTGGCAGATCGCCAGCCCCAGCCCGCTGCCACCATAGCGCGAACTGGTGCGTGCGCCTTCGCCCTGCTCGAAGCGCTGGAACAGCCGCTTCTGCTGCTCGGGACCGATGCCAGGACCGGAATCGCGCACCTTGAAGCGCAGGAACTCGCCATGCTGCGCCACGCTGAGCCCCACCTCGCCACGTTCGGCGAACTTGATGGCGTTGCCGAGCAGGTTGATCAGGATCTGGCGCACCCGCGTGGCATCGCCCACCACCATCAGCCCGGAGGGCAACTGATTGCGGTAGCGGAACTGCAGCCCGCGCGCCTCGACGATGGGGTGCATGAAGTCGGCCAGTTCCTGGGTCAGCTGCGATGGATCGAACGGCTGCTGCACCAGCTCCAGCTTGCCGGCCTCGATGCGCGCCAGATCCAGCGCATCGTTGACCAGCCGCAACAGATGCGCACCGGCCTTGCGGATCGCATCGACGTGGCTGCGCTGCTTGGCATCCAGCGGGGTGGCCAGCAGCAGTTCGCTCATGCCCAGCACGCCGGTCATCGGCGTGCGCACTTCGTGGCCCAGGGTAGCCAGGAAATGCGACTTGGCGACCGACGCCTGCTCGGCCAGCTGCTGGCGTTGTTGCGCCAGAACCCATTCCTGCTGGCGCTGCCCCCGCCGCCGCCATCCCCACACGCCCAGGCACAACAGCACCACGCACAGCAGCGCCGCGGCCAGTTGGGTGGGCGTACTCAACCACCACGGCGGCCGCACTTCCAGCTGCAGCGCGGGGGCGGCGATCCACTCGCCGTCGCCGGCACGCGCCTGCACCTCGATGCGGTAGTCGCCCGGCGGCAGCCGCGAGATGACCCGTTCGCCGGTGGCGCCCTGCTCCACCCAGCGCTCGTCGTAGCCATCCACCCGGTAGCGATAATGGGTTGCCGCAGGATCGACGAACGACAGCAGGCGCGCACTGATGCGCAAGTCGCGGTCGCGCGCGTTCAATACGATCGGCCGCTTGTGCGGAATCGGCTGCGGCCGCTCGGCGTCATTGCGACGAACCTGCACCGACTCGATCACTAACCGCGCCACCGCTGCCGGGGCGAACGGCCGCGATGGATCGAACAGCACGATGCCGCTGGTGGTCAGCGCCAGCACCTGTCCGCCGGGGCCGGTGACCGGGGGACGCATCGAAAATTCGCTGTCCGGCAGGCCGTCGCGCTGGCCGAACAGGCGTACCTGACGCTGCCCCCGTTTGTAGGCAAACAGGCCACGCGAGGTGGTCGCCCACACGGTGTCGGTGCCCCCCAGTGCCAGGCCACGGATTTCGGTCGATGGCATGCCCTGCGCGCGCCCCACCCGTTCCAGCAGCTGCGCCTGCCGCCCATCCCAGCGGTAGCGTTCCAATGCACCGGAGCGCCCGACCCAGAATTCGTGCGGCGACACGAACGCCAGCGCATACACCTCGGAGTCGCCACCACCGATCACCCTGCGGAAGCGCTCGCCCTGCCAGACCCACAGGCCATCGCCGGCCGCCACCCACGCCGAGCCGTCCGGGCGGATGAGCAGCTGTTGCACCATGCCCCCAACCTCGCTGAGGTCGCTGCCGAAGCGGAAGGTCGCCAGCAGGCGGCCGTCTGCTGCACGCCGCTGCACCCCGCCTTCCACGATCGACAGCCAGAACTCGCCATCGACGCCGGGCACCATCAGTTCCACCCGGTGGGTGTCGGAGGTGTCGAGCCCCATTGCGAGTTGGCGTTTTCGCCCGGTCTTGGGGTGATACAGGGTGACGCCCTCACGCAGCGCGACCCACAGTGCACCATCAGCGGCCGGCAGCACCGACTGCACGGTTCCACCACCGAGCACATCGCTATGCAACAGCGGCAGCACCTCGCCCTGATCGCCGACCCGATACACCCCTTCGCCGGTAGTCACCAGGAAGCTGTCACCGTCCACGGCTGCGTTCACCAGATACAGGCCCTCCAGCTGCTCGCCCTGGGTCTCTAAGATGGTGGAAAAGCGCTGCCAGTCCGGTGGCAGGTAGGCCACGCCCTGCGAAATCAGCCCGAGCCAGAGTCCGCCCTGGCGGTCCTGCATGACATCGAGCACACCGCTGTGGGCAGTCAGAAAGCCGCTGCCACGGTCGCCCTCCATGACGCGCAGCGCGCGCGTGCCGGGGGCGACACGAAAGAACCCGTCGGCCGCTCCCACCCAATAGCCGCCATGGACATCGTGCACCACGGTGCCGGCACGCACGCTGGACGCCCCTTCCCAGGGCGCAGGCTCGAGCACGTCGTTCGCCGTGACCCGGTACAGGCCCTGGCTGCTGCCCACCCACAGCGTGCCGTCGTCATCCTTGCTCAACTTGAACACCGTGGCGCTCAGGCGCTGCGGCGCAATGCGCACGAACCGCTCGCCATCGCGCATCACCAGGCCGCTTGCGGTACCGATCCACAGCCGGCCACGCGCATCGACCGCCATGCTGAAGATGGTGTCGCTGGGAAGCCCGTCCGGCGCATCGGGAGTGGCACGGAAGACCGTGACCCGGCCATCCTCCTCGCGGCGGCACAGGCCACCGCCACTGCTGCCGATCCAGATCGCGCCCTGCGCCTGCGCCAGTGCCCAGACCTGCCCGACACAGGCGTCGGCCACGGCGGGAAAGGTCGCAAAGCGCGTGCGCTCCGCATCGAGCATGCTCAGCGGCGCGCCGTTGACGCCCAGCCAGACCCGGTCGCGATCGTCGACCAGCAAGGTTTCCACCTCGTTGCCGGGAATCGAGCCGGCGCTGTGCGGGTCGTGCTGCCACACCTGCAGGCCGATGCCGTCATAGCGCGCCAGCCCGTCGCTGGTGGCCGCCCAGACATAGCCCTGCCGGTCCTGGGCCAATGCCAGCACCATGCGCGAAGGCAGCCCCTCGGCCGGGCCGAAGCGGCGCATCCGTGGCGTCTCGATCTGGTTCACCGCCATCGCATCCATGCCGATCAGCAGCAGCATGAACGCAAGTGCGCACAGCACGCGATTGTTCATTGTCATCCTTGGTCCCGGCCACCTGCGCGATCACGCATTCCCCGGCCGGACTGCACTGTACCTGCTCCGGCACGCGCGGTGACTACCCGGCAGCGCTACCGTCAGGCGCGTCCGCCGCCTCGGCGAGCACCCGCGCCAGCGCGCTGGCCAGCAAGTCCCCGGTGACCGGCTTGCGCAAGAAGCCGTTGCAGCCGGCCGCCATCGCCTGCGGCTCGGCATCGGCGTCGGCCCGCGCGGTCACTGCCACGATCGGGAAGCGCACCCCACGCGCGCGCATCTGCGCCACCAGCGCGGCTCCGTCGATGCCGGGCAGGTCCAGATCGCACAGGCCCGCATCGAAACTGCGCATGCTCACCTCCGCCAGGGCCGCCAGACCGTGCATCACATGCGTCACCGCGTGACCGCGGGCCTGCAGCAGGCCCACGATCACCTGCGCCACCGTCGGGTCGTCCTCGATCAGCAGCAGCTGCAAGGCCGCCTGCGGCGGCGCCACCGCACGTGCCGCCTCCGGCGCAACCACAGGCAGCGTGGTCACCCACCGCAACGGCAACTCCACCACGAAACACGCGCCCTGCCCCAGCTCGCTGCTGACGCTCACCGCGCCCCCCATCGCCGCAGCCAGCTCGCGGCAGATGGCCAGCCCCAGTCCACTGCCGCCATGCCGCGCATGGGTGAGCGCGCCTTCGGCCTGTTCGAAACGCTGGAACAGCCGCCCGCGCTGCTCGGCGCTCATGCCCGGACCGGTATCGCGCACCTCCACCCGGATGCCTTGCCCGGGGTGCTGCGGCACGACGCATACGCGCAGCTGCACGCTGCCACGCTCGGTGAACTTGACCGCGTTGAACAACAGGTTGAGCAGGATCTGCTGCACCCGGCTGGCATCGCCATGCAGTGCCGGCGGTAGCGCGTCATCCAGCTCGCAGGCGAACGCCAATTGCTTCTGTTCGGCACTGGGACGCACCAGCTCGACCACCTGCCCGATCAACTGGCGCAGATCGAAATCGCGGTAGTCCAGCGGCAGCTTGCCGGCCTCGATGCGGGCCAGATCCAGCGCATCGTTGACCAATCGCAGCAAATGCTTGCCGGCAGACTGGATCGCACCGGCGTAGCCCTGCTGCCGCGTATCCAGCGGCGTCTGCAGCAGCAACTCGCTCATGCCCAGCACGCCGGTCATCGGCGTGCGCACCTCATGCCCCAGCGTCGCCAGGAAGCGCGTCTTGGCCAACGATGCCTGCTCGGCCAGCTCGCGCTTGTGCTGGGCCAGCTGCCACTGCGCGCGCATGCGAACACGACGTCGATAGGCGGCGGCGAACAGCGCTGCCACCGCCGCGCCAAGCAGGCATATCGCAGCCAGGCCCATATCGCTGCGCCACCAGGGTGGGTTGACGGTGAATGCGAGCGTGTGCACCTTCGATGCATTGCCCAGCGGATCGACACCCTGCATCTGGAGCACATAGTTGCCGGGCGGAAGGGTCGAAAACTCGCGCATTCCTGAGGCGTCGTGCTCCACCCAGCCCGAGTCGAACCCTTGCAGGAACGTGCGGTAGCGATTGGCCATCGGATCGATGAAAGACAGCAGCCGCATGTTGATGCGTAGCTGGCGGTCCACCGGCGACAGCGAAAAACCACCGCTGATCGGCAAGCTGCGGCGACGTTCGCCAGCCTGCACGCTCACCGTCTCCAGGCGCATCTCCGGCGTGAACGTCGGCACATCCGGTGCGCGCGTGTCGATCAGCACGGTATAGCCATCGGCGGTCCCGCCCACCAGCACGCCGTCGCGCGCCATCAGCAGGCAGCGGTGGCTGAATTCCAGGCTGGTCAGTCCATCGCGCGCGGTAAAACTGCGTACCTGTGCCCGTGCCTGACGTGGATCGATGCGCCACAAGCCGCGTGGCCCCGACAACCACAAGCGCCCCTGACTGTCGCGCTCCAGCCCGTAGGCGTCCATCGCAGGAAAGCCCTCGGCCGAGCGGATGCGGCGTAGCCGCTTCCATCCAGTGCCATCGCTGCCCCAACGTTCAAGGCTGCCTGCGCGATACAACCACAGATGGGTGGCATCTTCGACCACGAACGCCTGCAGTGTCTCCTCGGTTTCAAGACCAGGCACCGGCACGAAACCACCGGCCGCCGATTGCCAGGCATACATGCCGCCATACGCACTCACCCAGATGCGCCCATCCGGGCCCTTGCGAATTTGCGGAGACACCACTTCCTTCAAACCGTGCGGGTGGTGTTGATCGATCGTGTCCAACAACCGCCCGCTTGCCAGGTCGCGTCGCTGGATCACCTGCTCGTAGGCCACCCATAGCGTGCCGTCGCCTGGCTCACCGATCCACAGCGCCGCTTCGGCAGGCCCTTCATCGCTGAAGTGGCGTAGCGCGCCGGTGGTCACGTCAATACGCGACAGTCCAAAACGCCCGCTCCCCAACCACACGGTGCCGCGACTGTCTTCCAGTGCGGTTGCCACCTCCATGTCGCGGAACTCCGGCTGCTGGATGCCGGTCTGGGTCAATGCACCGGTGGAGGTGTCGTAGCGCAGCATCCGGCCGCTGCGATCGAACTGCCACAGCCCGCCCGAACGTGCAGCGGGTGCAAGGCTGCAGCTGAGCCCTTTGCCCTGCTCGTTGATCTGCTTGAACGCTGCCGTGCGCCGCCAGTCTTCGCGCAGGTAGGCAAGCCCGCGCCCATGCAAGGGCACCCAGATTCCGCCATGTGCACTACGCCAGATGGTGGTCACGTGTCGGTTGGACACCAGCGGCGTATCGCCGTTGTTGACCGGCACCGGCGGCTGGTCCTGGCGGGTATGCCACAACCCCTGCTCGGTGCCCAGCCAGAATTCGCCATCGCCCGCATCGGCGACCGCCCAGACACGATTGCCCGCCGCAAACATCGGCGCCCAGGTCGGGGTGTGCCAGACACCGGATCCGTCCATCGCGCGCAGGCCGGTGTCGGTAGACGCCCACAACCGCTGCCCTACCCACTGCAACGCATTGATGCCGCTGTCATCGCCATCCGGGCGCACCCGGTGCAAGGCCATGCCGTCGTGGTACGCCAGGCCACCAAGGGTGCCGATCCACATCCGGTCGCGATCATCCAGCGCCAGGGCATAGACCGGATTGGGCGCCAGGGGGTCGTCCATCTTGGCCAGATCCAGGGTGCTGAACTGCCCCTTCGCATCCAGCCGCAGCACCGCGCCGGTCGACAGGCCGAACCAGATCTCGTCGCCACGGCCGGCAATGGCGTAGACATCGCCCACAGCGAGTTCGGGCACCTGATTGGGCAGGTAGGCCGTCAGCGTGGCGCGGTCAGCACTGAGCATCGCCACCCCGGCGCCCCCCAGCGCCAGCCAGAGCCGGTCCTGCGAATCGATGTAGATCGCCTGCAGCAGGTTGCTTCTGAGCGAGTGCGGGTCGGTGGGCTCATTGCGCCAGACCTTGAACCCGGCACCGTCGTAGCGCACCAGTCCATCGGTGGTGGTCATCCACAGGTAGCCGGCACGGTCCTGTGCGATGGCGGTGATCATGGTGGAGGGCAAGCCCTCGGCCGGGCCGACGATGCGAAACCGCGGAATGGCCGGAACCCCGGCCAACGCAGGACATGCCGTCAAAACGGCGAGCAGTACGATCAGCAGCACACGCATGTGGGAATCCCTTCCACGTCCAGCCGGCATGCTCGCAATGGATCGTTGCAAGCGCAAGCCGCGCGCGCGGCGCCGGGATGTGTCTAGAATCCGCCCATGACGCCCCTAGCCCGCCTGTTGCTCCTTCCCGCCCTGGCCCTGACCAGCCTGGCCGCCAGCGCCGCACCGGTGCGCTACGCGCTGGATCCGGTGCATACCCGGGTGCTGTTCGCGGTTGAACATGCCGGCTTTTCCAAGGCATTGGGCACGGTGTCCGGCAGCACCGGCAGCCTGGTCTTCGACCCGGACGACTGGGCGTCCGCACGGCTGGAGGCGACCGTGCCGCTGCGCCGCGCCGACCTGGGCGATGCTAAGTGGAACGAGGCCACCCTGGCACGCAACCTACTCGACGCCGAGCGCTTTCCCGACGCGCATTTCGTCTCCACGCGCGTGCAGGCCAGTGGCGACAACCGCGCCAGGGTCACCGGCAACCTCACCCTGCACGGCGTCACCCGCCCGGTCACCCTTGAGGTGACCCTCAACGCACTCAAGCGCCATCCGCTGCCGCCGTTTCGCCGCACCGCCGGGTTTTCCGCCACCGCCACGCTGAGCCGGGCCGAATTCGGCATCGATGCGTGGAAATCGATGATCGGCGACACGGTGGAATTGCGCATCGAAGCCGAAGCGGTGCGCGAAGGCCGCGCCGACGATGAGCCCGCACCGCCGCAAGCCGCACCCACCCCACCGGACAGCGCCGCCAGCCAGGAATCGGGAACATGAGCCTGAAGAACACCGACCGCTGGGGCGGCGTCAGCCAGACCCTGCACTGGGTGATCGCGCTGCTGATCCTGGTACTGGGCATCGTCGGCCTGACCATGGGCGAGCTACCCAAGACACCGAAATATTTCTGGGTCTACACCGCGCACAAGTCGGTGGGGCTGACCGTGCTGGCGCTGGTGATCGTGCGGCTGGGCTGGCGGATCTATGCCGGCGCGCCGCCGCCGGTGGCAGGCACGCCGCGCTGGCAGGAGCGCATTGCCGGGCTCACCCACTGGCTGCTGTACGCGATGATCTTCGCCATGCCGCTGTCGGGCTGGCTGTACGACTCCACCAGCGGCCTGCGGCCGTTCCGCTGGTTCGGCCTGTTCGACGTACCCAAGCTCAGCCCGCCGGACGAACACCTGCGCGCCATCGCGCACTTCATCCACGAGTGGGGCTTCTGGTTGCTGATTGCCGTGGTGCTGGCCCATGCCGGCGCCGCGCTCTACCACCACCTGTTCCAGCGTGACGCCACCCTGGCGCGGATGTTGCCGCGCGGCTGGCTTTCCTCCAGACCCTAAGGATTTCCCATGTCGTCCAAGCTGTTCGCCTCTCCGCTGCTGGTCGCTGCCTCGCTGGTTGCCACCTTGGCCGCTGCCCCGGTATCTGCCGCCGAATATGTTCAGGCCCCCGGCTCGACGCTGGTGTTCGCCAGCAAGTACGACGGCGAAGTGTTCACCGGCAAGTTCCCCGGCTTCGACACCACGCTGAGTTTCGATCCGGCCAACCTGGCCGGCGCCAAGCTCGATGTGCGCATTCCGCTGGCCAGCGCAATCAGCGGCAACAACGACCGCGACTCGACCCTGCAGGGCCCGGACTTCTTCAACGTCGCCAAGTTCGCCACTGCGCGGTATCGCGCCGACAAATTCCGTGCCCTGGGCGGCAACCAGTACGCCGCCGACGGCACCCTGGAGTTGCGCGGGGTCAGCAAGCCGGTCACGCTGACCTTCACCTGGACGCCCGGCGCGCAGCCGGTGCTGGCCGGCAAGGCCGTGGTGAAGCGACTGGACTTCGGCGTGGGTGGCGGCGATTGGGCCGACACCAAGACCATCCCCAACGAAACCGCGATCAGCACCAAGGTCGTGTTGAAGGCGAAGTAACGCCACAGGCCGCAACCGGACGCGGCCACTGAGCGGCGGACTACCTCGTCGGGTCCGCCGCTTTTTTGTGCCTGCAGCGAGGAATGACACCGCAGGACAGCTAGACTGGAGGCTGACGCCGAGGATCCGAACGATGCGCACACACGGAACGTTGACCCGCTGGAATGCCGAGCGAGGCTTTGGCTTCATCACTCCGGCGCGGCCAGGCGATGATGTGTTCGTGCATGTGTCCGCCTTCGGCCGCGGCACGCCGCCGCCGCGCATCGGCGAGCTGATCTCCTTCGAGACCGACGCCGGCCCGGACGGGCGCCTGCGCGCGGTGCGCATCACCCGCGCCGGTACGCAGGCCGGCAGGCACGCAGCTTCCAGCCATCGCCACGCACCGGGCACGGGGACCAGCAGCGGTTTCCGGCTCGGGCTCGGCAAGGTGGTAATGCTGATGCTGCTGACCGGTGGCACCGCCGTCGCCTACCTGCAACGCGACGCCCTGAGCGCGGCGATGGCGCCCAGCACCGTCGCCGAGCCGGCACCTCGAGTCGCAGCGCCTGCTGCTACCCCGGCGCCCCCCGGGTGCGATGGCCGTACCCGGTGTTCGCAAATGCGCTCCTGTGCCGATGCCACCTATGTGTTGCAGCACTGCCCCAATACCCAGATGGATGGCGACGGCGACGGGGTGCCCTGCGAGCAGCAGTGGTGCCGTTGATCTGAGCGACCTCCCCATCTAACCGACCCGGGCGCGACCTTCCTGCAGCCACGCACGCACCCGCGCGCCATCGAACGGCCACGCCAGTTCGCGCCCGTGCGCATCCCGCAACACCGGCACCCGTGTGCCGTAAACGGCCTCGAGCGCGTCGTCGTCGTCGATGAACACGCTGCGGAAGTCGCCCGCACGCACCTGCGCCAGCACTTCGATGGCCTGATCGCACAGGTGGCAGTCATCGCGCTGGTACAGGGTCAGGGCCATGCGGACGTCTCATGTTGCGCTGCAGCCGTGCCGCAATCGCCGAACGACTAGAATAGCCGCCTTTACGCTCACCTCTCCGGCACGCATGGCTGTCAGCACGTTCGACCTGTTCAAGATCGGTATCGGTCCCAGTTCCTCCCACACCGTGGGGCCGATGCGCGCCGCCGAGCGCTTCGTGCACCGTTGGCTGCTCGACGCGGGCCGCCTGCACGAGGTGGCGCGCATCCGCGCCGAAGTGTTTGGCTCGCTGGCGCTCACCGGCCGCGGCCACGGGACCGACAAGGCGGTACTGCTCGGGCTGGAAGGCCACCGCCCCAACCTGATCGACCCGGACATCATCCCGGCCACGCTGGAGCGTATCCGCGCCAGCAAGCGCATCAGTTTGATGGGCCAGCACGACATTACCTTCGACGAAAAGCGCGACCTGCCGATGAACAAACGGCAGAAGCTGCCCTACCACACCAATGGCATGCGCTTCACCGCCTATGCCGCGGACGAGAGCGTGATCGCCACGCGCGATTACTACTCGGTCGGCGGCGGCTTCGTGGTCAACCAGGACGATGCCGCAGACGACCGCATCGTGGCCGACGAAACGCCACTGCCGTATCCGTTCCTCAGCGGGGACGAACTGCTGGCGCAATGCGCGCGCAGTGGGTTGAGCATTGCCGCGCTGATGTTCGAGAACGAAAAGAGCTGGCGCAGCGAAGACGAGATCCGCCATGGCCTGCGCGAACTCTGGAATGCGATGCAGTCCTGCGTGAGCCGCGGCATCCGCGAGGAAGGCACCCTGCCCGGCGGCCTGAACGTCTCGCGGCGCGCGCCGGCGCTCTATCGCGAACTCTCCTCCAAACCGGAAGCGGCCATGCGCGACCCGCTGACCACGCTGGACTGGGTCAACCTGTACGCGCTGGCGGTCAACGAAGAGAATGCCGCTGGCGGCCGCGTGGTCACCGCGCCCACCAACGGCGCGGCCGGCATCATCCCGGCGGTGCTGCATTACTTCGACCGGTTCTGCGCAGGCGCATCCGAACAACGCATCTTCGATTTCCTGCTCACCGCCGCGGCCATCGGCATTCTCTACAAGGAAAACGCCTCGATCTCCGGCGCCGAAGTCGGCTGCCAGGGCGAGGTCGGCGTGGCCTGCTCGATGGCTGCCGGCGGCCTGGTGGCCGCGCTTGGCGGCAACCCGGGCCAGATCGAAAATGCCGCGGAAATCGGCATGGAGCACAACCTGGGCCTGACCTGCGACCCGATCGGCGGGCTGGTACAGATTCCGTGCATCGAACGCAATGCAATGGGCGCAGTGAAGGCCATCAACGCCAGCCGCATGGCCATGCGCGGCGACGGCAAGCACAAGGTCTCGCTGGACAAGGTCATCAAGACCATGCGCGACACCGGCCGCGACATGCAGGACAAGTACAAGGAAACCAGCCGCGGCGGTCTGGCGGTGAACGTCATCGAATGCTGAGTCAATCGTGGACGGCGTGCTGATCAACGCAGCATGCGCAGCGACGAAAGAACCCACTCCACAGAGGCTTGCCATTGCGCTGCCCTTCTCGTGCACACGGGAGAAGATGCGCGAAATACGAATGAGGGAACGCCCCCGGCGCAGCGAACGCTCCGCCCTTCTCCCGCACGCGGGAGAAGGGGCGCGAAGCGCGGATGCGGAAACGCACCAGCCGCAGCGAACGCTCTGCCCTTCTCCCGCACGCGGGAGAAGGTGCGCGAAGCGCGGATGAGGGAACGCACCAACCGCATCGAACGCTCTGCCTTCTCCCGCACGCGGGAGAGGGTGCGCGAAGCGCGGATGCGGAAACGCACCAGCCGCAGCGAATGCTCTGCCCTTCTCCCGCACGCGGGAGAAGGTGCGCGAAGCGCGGATGCGGAAACGCACCAGCCGCATCGAACGCTCTGCCTTCTCCCGCACGCGGGAGAAGGTACGCGAAGCGCGGATGAGGGAACGCACCAGCCGCAGCGAACGCTCTGCCCTTCTCCCGCACGCGGGAGAAGGTGCGCGAAGCGCGGATGAGGGAACGCACCAACCGCATCGAACGCTCTGCCTTCTCCCGCACGCGGGAGAGGGTGCGCGAAGCGCGGATGCGGAAACGCACCAGCCGCAGCGAATGCTCTGCCCTTCTCCCGCACGCGGGAGAAGGTGCGCGAAGCGCGGATGAGGGCAGCAGACCTCAGCGCACGCATTGGAGCCTGGTCGCCAGCAATCGCCAGCAATGCGCCTGCAGCGCCCGCTAACCGCCACCTGGCTGTACGTTCCCACCACATCCGCCGCTGTACCGTCAGCGCCTGGATTTGGATGGAGATACACGATGCGAAAGCGCGTTTGCACCCTCATGCTCGCCCTGGCCTGCAGTCCGCTACTGGCGCAGGAAGCCGCGTATGGCCCGCGCCTGGAAGGCTTCGACTACCCCCACCCCGTCAAGACCTATGCATTCACCTCGCAACAGCAGCCGCTGGAAATGGCCTACCTGGATGTTGCGCCGACCGGCACGCCCAATGGCCACACGGCGGTGCTGCTGCATGGCAAGAACTTCTGCGCCGCCACCTGGGAAGACAGCATCGCCGCGCTGAGCAGGACCGGCTACCGCGTCGTCGCGCCGGACCAGATCGGTTTCTGCAAATCCAGCAAGCCGGCCGCGTATCAGTTTTCGTTCGCGCAACTGGCCGACAACACGCATGCGCTGTTGAACAAGCTCGGCATCCAACGTGCGGTGGTGGTCGGCCATTCGATGGGCGGCATGCTGGCCATTCGCTATGCGCTGATTTACCCGCAAGCGACCGAGCATCTGGCGCTGGTCGACCCCATCGGGCTGGAAGACTGGAAGGCCGAAGGCATCCCCTGGCGCAGCGTGGATGCGTGGTACGACAACGAGCTGAAAACCAGCTTCGAACGGATCAAGAAGTACCAGATGGACGTGTACTACGCCGGTCAATGGGAGCCCGAATTCGAACGCTGGGCGCGCATGCAGGCCGGCATGTCGCTGGGCAAGGGCAAGCAGGCCGTGGCCTGGAATCAGGCGCTGACCTACGACATGGTCTTCAACCAGCCGGTGGTCTACGAGCTGCCCAACCTTGCGGTACCGACCACGCTGTTCATCGGCCTCAAGGACCGCACCGCCATCGGCAAGGACACCGCACCGCCGCAGGTCAAGGCACGCGTGGGCGATTACACCAGGCTGGGCAAGCGCGCGGCGGCCGCGATCCCGAATGCGAAACTGATCGAGTTTGCCGACCTGGGCCATTCGCCGCAGGTGCAGGACCCGGCGCGCTTCAACGCTGCGCTGTTGAAGGCGATTGCGCAGTAACTGCTGGATGGCGATGCGTGACGACCCGGGTCGTTGCGCATCGCCGCAGCAGCGTGACTTCCGGACGGTGGTGCAGCTCCGTGCCGGGCCGATCAACCGGCGACGATCCGCAACACGTCATCCAGCAACGCGGCCGCGGTCACCTCGGCGCCCGCACCCGGGCCCTGGATCAGCAAGGGCTGCGCGCGATAGCGGTCGCTGCTGATCGCCACGCGGTTGTCGGTACCGGCACCACCGGCCAGGGGATGGTCCAGTGCCAGCTCACGCAATCCCACGCTTGCACCGTGTGCATCCACGCGACCGACGAACCGCAGGCAACGTCCTGCAGCCCGCGCCTGCTGCCAGCGCGCGCCGACCTGCGCATCCAGCGCGCCCAGCTGCGCCTCCAGCTCCACCAGTGGCGTTCTGGCGAGGCTGGCCGGCACCAGCGATTCCACATGCACCTGTTCGGCCTCCAGTTGCCAACCCGCCGTGCGCGCCAGGATCAGCAGCTTGCGCCGCACGTCCTCACCGGACAGATCGATGCGCGGATCCGGCTCGGTATAGCCCGCCGCCACCGCCTCGCGCACGCAATCGGAAAAGGCAGCGCTGCCGTCATACCGATGGAACAACCACGCCAGCGATCCGGACAACACGCCTTCGATCGAATGGATATGGTCGCCGCCGGCCACCAGCGCGCGGACGCTGCTCAGCACCGGCAGCCCGGCGCCCACGGTGGCACTGTCGCCGTAGTGCGCGCCACTGGCATGCCGGGCGGCGTGCAGCGCCTGCGCACGCGACAGCGCCGTGCCCTGCCCGAGCTTGTTGGCGGTCACTACATGCACGCCACGGCCCAGCCATTCCACATGCCATTGCGCGACCACATCGCTGGCGGTCGCATCCACCAGCACATCGCCGGCGCGCAGCGCCACGGTCTCCGCCCAGGGCTGCAACACGGCCTGGCCACGCGGGGCGGCATTGGCCTGCTGCAATGCCTGTTCGGCGCTCACCCCGCAGTCGTGGGCGATGCGCGAATTGGCCAGCCAATCGAAGCGTGGCAGCTGCAACTGGCGCTGCTGCAAGGCGGTGTAGCGGGTCACGAAGGCGCGCCCCACCGTCCCGGTGCCCAGCAAGGCAAGCCGCGGAGTCGGCGTCACCGTTGCCTTCGCTGCGCGCGGCGATACGGGCAGCACGCTGCTCATGCGTCGACCTGTTTGCGGGCGGCGTTGGTCAGGGTCGCCTCGGCGCGCGCCAATCCGGCGCGCAGGTCGATCAGCAAGTCGTCGGCCGATTCGATCCCGATCGACAAGCGCAGCAATCCATCGGAAATCCCTGCCGCCGCACGTGCTTCGGCGGTCATCGCCGCATGCGTCATCGAGGCCGGATGGGCGATCAGGCTTTCCACGCCCCCCAGCGACTCGGCCAGGGTGAAGTAGCGCAACCCATCGACGAAGGCGCGCACCGCGGCTTCGCCACCGTTCAATTCAAAACTCATCATCGCGCCGAAGCCCTTCTGCTGGCGCGCTGCCAGGGCATGGCCCGGATGGGTCGCCAACCCGGGGAAATACACCTGATTGACCGTCGCATGCCCGTCCAGCAATGCAGCGATGGCATCGGCGTTTTCCTGGTGCACACGCAGGCGCGCATCCAGCGTGCGCAGGCCACGCAGGGTGAGGAAGGCATCGAACGGCGAGCCGGTCAGGCCCAGCGCATTGGCCCACCATACCAACTGCTGGTGCAGCTGCGCATCGCGCGCCACCACCGCACCGCCCACCACGTCGCTGTGGCCGTTGATGTACTTGGTGGTGGAATGCAGCACCAGATCGGCGCCGAATTCCAGCGGCTTTTGCAGTGCCGGCGACAGGAAGGTGTTGTCGACCACGGTCAACGCACCCACCTTCTTCGCCGCTTCGATGACGAAGCGCAGGTCGGTGATGCGCAGCAGCGGATTGGACGGGGTTTCGATCAACACCAGCTTGGGCGACTGCGCCAGTGCATCGGCCAGCGAGCGCGGGTCGGTGAGGTCGGCGGTGATCAAGGCGAAATGGCCCTTTTTGGCCAGCGCATTGAACAACCGCCAGCTGCCGCCGTAGGCATCGTGCGGCACCACCAGCGTATCGCCCGGCTGCAGCACCGCGTTGAGCACCAGATTGATCGCGCCCATGCCGGTGGAGGTAATCACCCCGCCCGCGCCGCCTTCCAGTTCGGCCAAGGCTTCGCCGAGCAGGTCGCGGGTGGGATTTCCGCTGCGGGTGTAGTCGTACTGGCGCTTGTTGCCGAATCCGTCGAAGGAAAAGTTCGACGACAGCACGATCGGCGGGGTCACCGCGCCGTAGGCGGTATCGCGGTCGATACCGGCACGCACGGCGGCAGTGGCGGCAGTACAGGGGGCGTCGGCGGGGTCGCGAGAGCTCATACGGTTTCTCCGGTGATGCGAAGGGCAGTGGTCAGGATCGCGTCGATGCGATCGATTTCTTTCAGGAAGGCGTCATGGCCATACGGCGAGCGCAGCACGCGCAGGCTGCCGCGCGGCCCCAGTCCTTCGACCAGGCTGACCATGTCGGCCAGCGGCACCAGGCGGTCGCCCTCCACCGCCACCACCACGGTGGGCACGCGCACCTGCGCGGGGTCGATGCGGTGCAGGTCGATGGATTCGGACAGGCGCAGATACGCATTCACCGGCGTGCGCGCCACGTACTGCGAACCGGCGGCGTCCAGATAGTCTTCGGCGGCCACCCGCACGCGGCCATTGATCACTTCCGGCGGCGCGTCGAAGCGCTCGCTGAATTCTTCCGGCGTGCGGTAACTGAGCATGGCGAACTGCCGTGCCAGCGCCAGGCCGTGATGTTCCGCGCATTGCAGCTGGCCCAGTGCCACCGCGCGGCGCTGCAGCGCGCGCCATGCCGCCGCATACGGATGCGCGCGGTGCGCGCCACTCACGGCGATCAAGGTGCCGACGCGACCGGCATGGCGGGTGGCGAAGTGCAGCCCGACCAGCGCGCCATACGAATAGCCGACAAAGCCGTGCAGGCGGGTGATCCCCAGCGCGTCCAGCAACGCGGCGATCGCGTCGGCCTGGTCGGCGGTATCGATCGGCGCATCCAGGGTGCCGTCGGCACCCAGGAAGTCGAACGCCAGCAGGCGACGCGACGCCGGATCCAGCGCGCGGCCAGCGCCCACCAGGCCATCCACCCAGCCCTTCTCGGGAAACAGGGCATTGGCGGCCAGATGCCGGTGCGCAGAAATGCCGCCGGCCACGAACACGACCGGCGCGTTGGCGGCGCCGACCAGCTCATAGCGTAGCCGCAGCTCGCGCAGCCCGGCGTGGCGCATCGGCAGCGAGACGACAAGTTCGCCGCGCACGGCGGCAGCACTGGCAGTGTCGGCAGTGGGCGTTACAAGGTCATCAGAAGTGGTTGGCGATGCTGTGGTCACGAGGCTCATGGCGATATCCGGGGTGGATCGGCCATCGAGCTTCGCGGGAGCTCGCGTTCGACGTGCGCAAGGCACGAGTCGAACCATCTTTCGGCGGACGCGGAGGTCCCCGCAGGATTTGGCACCAAACGCGGGCGCTTGCGCGCTCCGCTGGCTGCCCCGGCATCAAAGGGCCTGTCCCTCCGCCGGTCTCGATGGTGAGGCCACGATGCCACCGCGCTTTTACGATGTCAATCGCTTCATGCGGATGGAGAGATATATTTTCATCCGATACCACTGCGCGCGGTGACCGGCCGCATACTTGCGCCTTTTCGCCCGGCTCGATCGCGTGCCCCATCTTTTGTCTTGCTGCCCCAGTCCCGTGATCTGCGCAACGCTTGCCGCGGCGCTGCTGTTGCCCGCAGCCGGCGCCAGTGCGCAGCAGCGCTGGCACTGGCCACGCGCTGCAGCACTGCCTCCCACCTCCACTGCCACGCAGCCGCTCCCCGCGCCGACCAGCGCCGGGCCGGCGCTGCAGCTGGAATGGCAGGCGCCGGTCTATCTGGTCTGGGTCAGCAACCCGCTCGCCGGGCCCGCACAGGTTCGGCTGAGCGCGCCGTCCAGCGAGGACTACCGCGCGGTGCCGCAATTGCCGCTGACGCTGCTGCTGGCGGCGCACGAACGCCGCCTGCTCGCACGGCTCTATCCGGCCAGCAGCCAGCGCACCCTGGCCGGGCTGGGCCTCAGGCTGGAGGTGATTCCCGGCGACCCGCAGGCCCGGCCCCAGCCGGTGCGCTATCAATTGCCCTTCCGCGACCGGCCGGTGCAGGTGGATCAGGGCTACGGCGGGCACTTCAGCCACGCCGACCTGCCCAACTGGTATGCGGTGGACTTCGCCCTGCCGCAGGGCACGCCGGTGCTGGCCGCCCGCGAGGGCGTGGTGATGGAGCTGCGCCAGGACGTCACCGATGGCGGCGCCGCCGACCCTGCTGCCGGTGGCGGCAACCTGGTGCGGCTCCTGCACGCCGACGGCAGCATGGCGCTGTACGCCCACCTGGCGCCGGGCGGCGTGGCGGTGCGGCTCGGCCAGCAGGTCGGCGCCGGCGAGCGGCTCGGTGCTTCCGGCAATACCGGCTACAGCACCGCTGCGCACCTGCACTTCTCGATCCAGCGCAATGCCGGCCTGCAGTTGGTCTCGGTCCCGTTCCGCATGCTGGGGCCGCAGGGCGAGCTGCAGTTTCCCTCGCCCACTCCCTGAGTTGAGTGGCGCCGGCCAGGTCTCGCAGGTCTGGCCGGCAGCCAGCAAAGGTCCGCCCCGCCGAAGCCGCTATAATCACCGGCTTCCTCAGTTTCCGCAGGCGTCCGACCGGGCGCGCCCCGCCCATGTCCGAAGTCTCCAACGAAGCCGCGCGCCGCCGCACCTTCGCCATCATTTCCCACCCCGACGCCGGCAAGACCACGCTGACCGAAAAGCTGCTGCTGTTCGGCGGTGCGATCCAGATGGCCGGCTCGGTCAAGGGCCGCAAGGCCGCCCGCCATGCCACCTCGGACTGGATGGCGCTGGAAAAGGAGCGCGGCATCTCGGTGACCTCCTCGGTGATGCAGTTCCCGTACGAGAACAAGATCGTCAACCTGCTCGACACCCCCGGCCACGCCGACTTCGGCGAGGACACCTACCGCGTGCTCACCGCGGTGGACTCGGCGCTGATGGTGATCGACGTGGCCAAGGGCGTGGAAGAACGCACCATCAAGCTGATGGAAGTCTGCCGCCTGCGCGATACCCCCATCATGACCTTCATCAACAAGCTCGATCGCGAGGGCAAGAACCCGATCGATCTGCTGGATGAAGTGGAAACCGTGCTCGGCATCCAGTGCGCGCCGGTGACCTGGCCGATCGGCATGGGCCAGCGCCTGAAGGGCGTGGTGCACCTGATCACCGGCGAAGTGCATCTGTACGAACAGGGCCGCAACTTCACCCGCCAGGATTCCACCATCTTCCCGTCGCTGGATGCCCCCCGGCTGGTAGAAAAGATCGGCGCGCAGATGCTGGCCGAGCTGCGCGACGAACTGGAACTGGTGCAGGGCGCCAGCAATCCGTTCGACCTGGACGCCTATCGCGCCGGCCAGCAGACCCCGGTGTTCTTTGGCTCGGGCGTCAACAACTTCGGCGTGCAGCCGCTGCTGGATTTCTTCGTCGAACACGCACCGCCGCCGCAGGCGCGCGATACCACCGGCCGCCGCGTCGAGGCCACCGAGCCCAAACTGAGCGGCTTCGTGTTCAAGATCCAGGCCAATATGGATCCGCAGCACCGCGACCGCGTGGCGTTCATGCGCGTGTGTTCGGGCAAGTTCACCGCCGGGATGAAGGCCCTGCACGTGCGCAGCGGCAAGGACGTCAAACTGGCCAATGCGCTGACCTTCATGGCCTCCGACCGCGAGATCGCCGCAGAAGCGTGGCCGGGCGATGTGATCGGCATCCACAACCACGGCACCATTTCCATCGGCGATACCTTCACCGAAGGCGAATCGCTGTCGTTCACCGGTATTCCCAACTTCGCACCGGAACTGTTCCGGCGCGCGCGCCTGCGCGACCCGCTCAAGCTCAAGCAATTGCAGAAGGGTCTGGCGCAGCTGTCCGAAGAAGGCGCCACGCAGTTCTTCCGCCCCTTGATGAGCAACGACCTGATCCTGGGTGCGGTGGGCGTGCTGCAGTTCGACGTGGTCGCCTATCGGCTCAAGGACGAATATGGCGTGGATGCCATCTTCGAGCCGGTCAGCGTGACCACCGCACGCTGGGTGCATTGCGACAACGCCAAGAAGCTGGAGGAATTCCGCGAAAAGAATGCCGGCAACCTGGGCATCGATGCGGCCGGCCAGCTGGTCTATCTCGCACCCACGCGCGTCAACCTGCAGCTGGCGCAGGAACGCGCGCCGGATGTGCGCTTCTCGGCCACCCGCGAGCACGCGCATGCCAAGGCCATCGATTGACCCGCGCTTGAGCCGCCACATGCCTGCGCCACGGACGGCAATGCGAATTGCTCGCAGTTGCGGTACCTTTTTGGAATGAACGCAGACGCTTCCCCCTCGACCGACCTGCGCGACGAAATTGCCAGTGCCGTGACCCACGGCCTGGGCGCCATCGCCGCCCTGGCCGGTGGTTCGGTGCTGATCACGCTGGCCGCCATCTACGGCGATGGCTGGCAGCTGGCCACCTCCATCGTGTTCAGTGCCACGCTGGTGTTGCTCTATGTCGCCTCCACGCTATTCCATGCCATTCCGCATCCAGGCGCCAAGGCGCGGCTGCAGGTGCTCGATCACTGCGCGATCTATCTATTGATCGCCGGCACCTATACCCCGTTCACGCTGATCAACCTGCGCGGCCCATGGGGCTGGGGATTGTTTGCGGCCATCTGGACGATCGCCGCCGCGGGGGTGATCTTCAAGCTGTTCTTCACCGGCCGCTTCCGGTTGCTGTCGACCATCCTGTATCTGGCCATGGGCTGGCTGATCATCGTGGCGATCCAGCCACTGCTACGCTCGGTCGATACCTGGTCGCTGTGCTGGCTGCTGGCCGGCGGGCTGTTCTACACCCTGGGCACCTACTTCTACCAGCGCGACACCCAGCGTTACTTCCATGCGATCTGGCACCTGTTCGTGCTTGCCGGTAGCGCCTGCCACTTCGTTGCGGTGATCGAACAGGTGATGTGAGCAGCGTGCGGGCGTTCGCACGCCCTGCACGAGCCATCGCCAACCATGCGCACGTGAACAACGTGACTGATGCCACCGATCCTCGCACCTTGCGCCCATCGCGTCGGCGACGCTGGCTGATCGGGCTTGGCATCGTGGCCGGTCTGGTGGTCATCTTCCTGATCCTGTTCGACTGGAACTGGTTGCGTGGTCCGGTCGAGCGCGTCGTCAGCGCAAAGACCGGCCGTGCGTTTCATCTCGGTCATCTGGACGTGGATCTGGGCCGCACCACCACCATCCGTGGCCAATCGCTGCAGCTGGGCAATGCCACCTGGTCCAAACGCGGTGCGATGGCGGAATTGAACGCGGCCGAGATCGATGTGGAGCTATGGCCGCTGCTGCGTGGCAAGGTCCGCCTGCCGGAAATTCGTCTGGACCACCCCAACGTGCTGCTCGAAGCCGGCAACGACAGCCACCCCGGCAACTGGGTGTTCGATACCAGCGATGGCGACGGCAGCATGCCGCGTCTGGGCCGGCTACTGGTGACCGACGGGCGGCTGCGCTACATCGACGACGCCAGCCGCTCGGACATCGACGTGGCGATCAATAGCCTGGCGCCACCGGGCAGCGACCAACGCGCCGCGCCGATCGGCATCGAGGGCAAGGGGCGCTGGAAGGGTTATCCATTTACGCTGAAGGGCGATACCGCATCGCCGCTGGAACTGAGCCAGAGCGAGCACCCGTTCCGCATCGATCTGCGGGGCCGCGCCGGCGCCACCCGCACGCATGTGCGTGGCACGCTGACCAATCCCTTCCAGTTCCGCATGTTCGACCTGCAGATGGCGTTGAGCGGTCAGGACATGCAGGACCTGTATCCGCTGACCGGCGTTGCCATGCCCTCCACGCCACCGTACGCACTCGACGGCCGGCTGCGGCGCGATGGCGATGTGTGGCGCTATGAGACATTCACCGGCACTGCCGGCGACAGCGACCTGTCCGGCACCGCGGAGATCGACCTGCGCAACAAACGCCCGTTCCTGCGCGCGGACCTGGCCTCAAAACGCCTGGATTTCGACGACCTGGCCGGCTTCATCGGCGCACCGCCCAAGACCGGGGCGGATGAATCGGCCAATGCGCAACAGAAGGAGCAGGCCAGCCAGCTTGCTGCCAGCGCGCGCATCCTGCCCACCACGCCGTACGACCTGTCCAAACTGCGCGCCATGGATGCGCAGGTACGCTGGCGCGCGCAACGCATCAATGCGCCGTCCTGGCCGCTGGATGACATGGATGCCTCGCTGAACCTGAAAAATGGCCTGCTGCAGCTGGAGCCACTGAACTTCGGCGTGGCCGGTGGCGACATCCGCTCCACCATCCGCATGGACGCGCGCAACGAGGTGATCGCTACCCACCTGAAGGCCGGCATCCGCGGGATTCGGCTGGATCGGCTGTTTCCCGATGCCACCCTGGCCAAGCAAGCCTCCGGTGCCATTGGCGGCGAGCTGGATCTGCGTGGTCGCGGCAACTCCATCGCCGCGATGCTCGGCAGCGCCGATGGCGCGATCGGCGTGGGCATGGGCCGCGGCCACGTCGGCAACCTGATCATGGAGCTGGCCGGGCTGGACATCGCCGAATCGCTGAAATACCTGATCACCAAGGACCGGCAGATTCCGGTGCGCTGCATCTTCGGCGACTTCGGCGTACAGGACGGCCTGATGCAATCGCGCGCCCTGGCCTTCGACAGCACCGATACCATCATCGTTGGCGACGGCAACATCAGCCTGAAGAACGAAACCCTGGATCTGCTGCTGCGCCCGCGCCCCAAGGACCGCAGCATCCTGACCCTGCGCTCGCCGCTGCGCATTGGCGGCACCTTCAAGGATCCGAGCTTCCGTCCCGATTTCAAGGCCCTGGGCGCGCGCGGCGCGATCGCCATTGCCCTGGGCAGCATCGCCCCACCCGCCGCGCTGCTGGCCACCTTCGAACCCGGCCCGGGCAAGGACAGCGACTGCGGTGGCACGTACGCGCAGTAAAGTCCGGTCGCGCATCCGCGGCACCGCGTTTGCGGGCGCTCTCGTGGCGGGGCCGCAAAGCCCCACCCGGCAAGCGCCGCTACGGGGAACCAATGGGCTCAGCTGGCGATATACCGCTGCAGCTGATCGATATCGCGCCGCTGGTCTTCGATCACCGCCTTGACCAGGTCGCCGATCGAGATGACTCCCTGCACACGCCCATTTTCGACCACCGGCAGATGCCGGAAGCGGCCGTCGGTCATCAGCTGCATGCAGCGCTCCACGGTGTCCGAGGGCGACACCGTCACCACCTGCGAACTCATGATCTCCGCCACGCTGGTGCTGTGGGACGAACGCTCGCGCAGGACCACCTTGCGCGCGTAATCGCGCTCGGACACGATCCCGGCAAGCCGCGCGCCGTCCATCACCAACACCGCGCCAATGCCCTTCTCGGCCATCAGCCGGATCGCTTCGATCACGGCGGCATCGGCCGCAACGGCGAATACCTCAACCTGCTTGGTCCCCAACAGCTGTCGTACGGTCTGCATGGCCCGCTCCGCGCTTGGTCTGGTGATCGCAGCCTACTCCCACCGCGCCGCGCTGGGTATCGACCAGGTACAGCGGACGCTGCTTGGCCTCGTCGTACAACCGGCCCAGGTATTCCCCGATCAGGCCCAGCGCAATCAGCTGGATGCCGCCCAGGAACAGGATCACCGACATCATCGTCGGCCAACCCGCGACCGGGTCGCCCACCAGCGCCGCCTTGATCACCACCCAGCCCCCGAACAGGAACGCCGCCAGCGCCGTCAGCAGGCCCAGATAAGTCGCAGCCCGCAGCGGCACCGTGGAAAAACTGGTGATGCCGTCCAGCGCAAAATTCCATAACCGCCAGACCGTGAACTTGCTGGTCCCGGACAGGCGCGGCGCGCGCCGGTACGGCAGCGCCACCTGACGAAACCCGACCCAGCCGAACAGGCCCTTCATGAAACGATGCCGCTCGCGCAATTGCTGCAACGCCTGCACCACCCGCGGCGACAGCAGGCGAAAATCGCCGGTGTCGGCGGGGATCGGCGTGCGCGACAGGCGCCGGATCACCCGATAGAACGCATGGGCGGCACTGCGTTTGAGCCAGCTCTCGCCCTCGCGGAACACGCGCGTTCCGAAGATATTATCGTAGCCCGCCCGCCACAGCGCGACGAATTCCGGAATCAGTTCCGGCGGGTCCTGGCCATCGGCATCGAGCAGGACCACCGCGCCGGGCAGCACATGATCCAGTCCCGCCGAGACCGCCACTTCCTTGCCGAAATTGCGTGACAGCCGCACCGCACCCACCCGTGCATCGGCCTGCACCAGCGCCTGCACCACGTCCCAGGTGCCGTCGGTGCTGCCGTCATCGACATACAGCACCTGCGTCTGCAGCCCCTGCAGCTGTGCCAGCACCGCGCACAGCCGTGGATGCAGCAACGGGATGCTGGCTTCCTCGTTATAAGCCGCGATCACCACGGTCAGGCGCTCGGCAACGGCAACGGCAGGGGCGGCGCTGGTGTCGGTCGTGCTCATGCTCACCTGGCCTGCAGATAGGCCGCGCCGCCCAGCTGGCGTGCCTGCCGATGGATCCACGCCGTGCGCCGCTGCACGTAGGCGCCCGGCCGGCGCGCGTCATAGCGCCGCGGCGATGGCAGCACCGCGGCCAGACGCGCCGACTCGGTCGGCGACAGCCCGGCCGCGTCCTTGCCCCAGAACTGCCGGGCAGCCGCCTGCGCGCCATACACGCCGTCGCCGAACTCGGCCACGTTGAGATACATCTCCAGAATGCGCTGCTTGGGCCAGAACAGTTCGATCAGCACCGTGTACCAGGCCTCCAGACCCTTGCGCAGCCAGCTGCGGCCCTGCCACAGGAACACATTCTTGGCGACCTGCTGGCTGATCGTGCTGGCGCCACGCACCCGCCCGCCGCGCGCATTGTGATCGCGCGCCTTTTCGATGGCCTGCAGATCGAAGCCATGATGCATCGGGAACTGCTGATCCTCTGCCGCCACCACCGAGATCGGCAGGCTGGCGGCGATCTTTTCGTAGTCGCGCCATTGCTGATGCAGGGAAAACCCGACGTCGCCCTCGCCCCACGCTTCCAGATAGCGCCCCACCATCATGCTGCTGATCGGCGGGTCGACCACCCGCAGCACCAGCACCTGCAACACGCTCGCGGCGGCAAACAGCAGTGGTGCGGCCAATAGCCAGCGCAGCCAGCGTCTGCGCCGCGGTGGCGTCCCCTGCTTGCCATCCAATGCATCCGTCCCCATTAGTTCGCTTCGACCTTCGATCCCGATGCCTGCCGCATTATCCGGCAACCGGCGTCCCTTACGTCCGATGTCTCCATGACCGATCACGATCAGCTGTCCCGTTTCCTGCTGCCTGCCGCCGGCGTGCGCGGAGTCCATGTGCGTCTGACCAAGGCCTGGCACGACATCCAGGGCGCCGCCGCGTACCCGCCAGCCGCGCGCCAGCTGCTCGGCGAAGCCGCCGTGGCGGCCGCCCTGTTCACCGGCCACACCAAGGTGGACGGTCGCCTGTCCGTGCAGCTGCGCGGCAACGACACGCTGCGCACCCTGTTCGCCGAATGCACCGCCGCCGGCACCTTGCGCGGCATCGTGCAGCTGGCCGACGGCGCCGATGCGCCGACCGACCTGCGCGAACTGGGCGAGGCCGCCCTGCTGGCGATCACCATCGAAAACCCCGGCCTGGACCCACGCGAACCGCAGCGCTACCAGAGCCTGGTCGCCATGCAGGCGCCGGACCTGGCCGAAGCCTTCGAGACCTACTTCCAGCAGTCCGAACAGCTGCCGACCCGCCTGTTGCTGGCGGCCGGCCCGGATCAGGCCGCCGGCCTGCTGCTGCAGAAGCTGCCCGGCGACGAAGGCGACACCGACGGCTGGACCCGCATCGGCGCCCTGTTCGACACGCTCGGCGCGCCGGAACTGCTGTCGGTCGCCGGCGACGACCTGCTGCACCGCCTGTTCCACGACGAAGATACCCAGCTGATGGGCAGCAAGCCGCTCAGTTTCGGCTGCTCCTGCTCACGCGAACGGGTCGCCTCGATGCTGCAGTCGCTGGGCGAAGAAGAGGCCCGCGCCGCAGCAGAAGAGACCGGCAGCGTGGACGTGCGCTGCGAATTCTGCGGCCGTGAGTATCACTTTGCGTTGACCGATCTGGCCGTACTTTTCAGTGCAGCGCAGCCCTCCCAGCAGGCGCCGGAACGGTTGCAATAGATAGCATTACGGGTGCGTTCCGGGGAACGTGACTACTTGTTAAATAATCATAAACACCCTAGCATTCTCCCTGCCCGCTCTCGGGAACTTAACAATCACTCCTGGGTCTGATCTCCGGTATGCGACACCTTCTGCGCCTTCCGCTCGCTTTGCTGGTTGCCCTTGCGGCAGCCACGGGTGTGTACGCGCAGTCGGCGCAGCAAGTGCGCGAAAGCACGATCCTGCCGGTGTGGAACAAGGGCAGTGGCAAGGTCGAGGCGTTCCTGTATCTGGAGCCCACCGGTGAGCAGAAGGCCGGTGCGCGTTGGCACTTCGGTCGCAACTCGCTGGATGCGGCGTTCGGCCTGACCTCCGGCGATTCGCTGGGCCTGCTGTGCAACAGCAGCCGCGGCACCAATATCAGCGGGCTGGCCAGCCATTGCCTGTTGGCCGGCATCGGCGACGACGAGGAAGACAGCGCCGCCGCGTCGCGTCGTGTGTCCGGAACGCTGGGCTTCAACCGCGCTGGTGGCCGTGTCGGCGTCACTGCCGGCACCGGTCGCGACACCCTGCCTGCCTGGCTCATCGGCGCCGGCAAGGCACCGCTGACGCGTGTCGAACAGAACGACCTGACCGTATTCGGCCAGAAGAACATCGGCCGCGAAGGCTTCGTCTCGATCGGCGGCACCTACGCCCGTGCGCGGCTGGTTCCGTTGGCGGACGTCTCACCGGCAATTGCCGACCAATGGGACAGCAAGACCTTGAGCGTTGGCGGCGGCTACGGCGCTTTCAGCGCCAACGTCATCGGCCGTGTGGTGGACGTTCCCGGCCAGCCCGAGAAGTGGGAAGGCCTGGGCCTGGGCCTGACCTGGCGCACCCCCTGGAGCGGCCAGCTCACCGTCGGCGCCGAAAACGTCATCTCGCGCGGCAAGAACCCCTTCGCGCCCAACAACGACAGCAACAGTGACGGCACGGTTCCGTACGTCCGGTACGAGCAGGATCTGTAAGCCTTCCTCCTGCCCCAAACGATCACGCCACCGCCATAGACGGTGGCGTTTTTGTTTTGGTACCTGCAGAACCTAATTGTTTGGTAACAGCTGCCCTCAGGGCGCGTCGCCAGGTATTGGGAAAGCGCATCTGGTATCGCAAGCCGTCAAGCAATGGAAAATCAGGCACGCACTTTTCTGGCCGACTGTCACTGCTTCCACGCAATACTGAACCTTTCTCGAAGACCTCAAAAGTCGCTCGATCCCAGTACAGGGTTTTCTACTTTGCCTTGAGCTGCACGCAGCGAAGTGACGCTTGGCCAGGATTCCAGCATGGCGTGGCGTGACGCTGCCCGTCATCGGCAGCGCACCAGCATCGCAATCAGCCTGCACGGTTAAAACGTCCCGCACTGCCTTACGCCTTCTATCTAACTGCTGGGCCTATCTGGCTGCCGGGCAAGCGGGGCTATGGGACCATCGACCAAACGATTTCAGACGCCGCATACCCAATCAGTCAGAGTGCTTTCCGTTCTGCTGGCGAGCATGCTCACCGCATACTGATTCGGCAACGGCACCTTCAATATCCGCCCAGGACAATGCCCCGGTCCGCCTGACCAAGGCCCATAAACGGCTACGCCCCCGAGATCGGGGGCGTAGCTTAGGTCAAACGATCAAACGCCTATCAGAAACGCTGGGTGTAACGCATGTACAGGAAACGACCGATGTCGAAGCCGCCGAAGTAGGACACGTTGGAGCTCGGCTGGCTATACAGGGTCGGACCAACGCGGTCGAACACATTGTTGGCGCCGGCAGAAATCGTCGCGTTCCACGGGGCATTCCAACGCACCTGGACGTCATTGAAGACGGTGGCGCCACGCTCGTTGGTCGGGTTACCCACCGAAACGCCCTGATTGTTCGGAGCGCGGTAGTTGGGATCGCTGCACTCGTCCGGGAACTGAGCCGCATTCAGGCAGGCTTCTTTCAGCCCGGAGAAGTAGCGCACCGTCCAGCTGGCACCGAAGTCGCCCTTATCCCAATTGAGTGCGACGTTGGAGCGAATGCGGAAATGGGTACCGGTCGTCGTACCGGCCCAGCCTACACCCGTGAACGGGTTCGGATTGGTGACGGAGTTCCGGGTGGTGACCAGTTCGTCGCGGCTGGTGTAGGTGGTCGTCCACTTGACGCCGAAGGTTCCGGCCGTATCGGTCGCCAGTCGGTAACCCAGATCCAGGTCGTAGCCCTCGACTTCACGGTAACCCGCATTGATCGAAGTGCGGTTCAAGGTGTTTACGATGCCAGTGACGGGATCACGGGTGAACGCGTTGCAGCGCTCGGCGATACCGTTGATGTAGCAGTCGTTGAGGATCAGATTGGCGGTGTCGCCGATGATGGTGTTTTCGACGCGGATCTGCCACCAGTCAAGCGACACGTTCAAGCCGTTGACGAAGCCCGGGCTCCATACAAAACCCAGGGTCTTGGAGGTGGAAGTTTCAGGTGTCAGCTCGTCATTGGAGCCGGACAGGAACGCCAGTGGCGTCTGCGACGAGGCTGCCGTGGTCGGCACGAAACCCTGCGCCTGCTGACGGAAGGTAGCCGCGTTGACCGGCAGTGCTGCAGCGCAACGAGCGCGGACAGCAGCGCTGTTTCGGGAAGCACCGAACTGCACGTCACAAGGATCGGTGAAGAAGTCGAAACTTTGCGAACCGCCGCCGTAGAGATCGGAAATGGTCGGGGCGCGGAAGCCCTCGGCCCAGGTACCGCGCACCAGCAATGACTGGAACGGCTTCCACTTGAAACCGAACTTGCTGTTCACGGTATCGCCGAAGGTGTTGTAGTCGGAGTACCGGGATGCCAGGCTCAGACTCAGCTCCTGGGCGAACGGCAGATCAGCCAGAATCGGCACGTTGAGCTCGGCATAGACTTCTTCCACCTTGTAGCTTCCGCTGGTAGGGAAGTTGGCCAAGCCAGAAGTGTTACCCGACTGTGTAAGCGCGTCCGGGCTGAACTCACCTTCTTCCTTACGCTGCTCAGCGCCCACGGCGAATCCGAGATCGCCAGCAGGCAGGGAGAACAGGCTGCCCGACAAGTTGGCCGTGATGACCTTCGTCTTGGTGTCTGCAGTCGCGTGCGTGGTGGGGATCAGGAAGTCCTGCAGGGCCTGATTGCCGGTCAGTGCACCCGGACCGGTCAGGCCAGCGGCGATGAACGGATTGAACGGCACGCACTGCGCCAGAGCGATCGGAGCAGCAGCCGAGCCGCACTGCGCAACGCCGGATGCATTGATGAAGGACGGACCCACAGCTGCACGCAACGAGGTCAGGTTGAGATCGCCGTAACCGCTCTGCACCAGCTTGTTGTTGTTATAGAGGTAACCCACATCCCAGTCGAAGATGCGGTCGCCAACATTGAACGAGCCGTCAAACGCGCCCGAGAAGCGATACGTGGTCAGCTCCGCACGCGTGGTGCGCGGTACTTCGGTCGTACGACGCCACCAGTTCGGGATTTCGCGATTGAGCGGATTGAATGCGCTATCCACCGACATCGGCGAACCGAATGCGAGTGCCTGGTACGGGTAGCCCGCGATCTGGCGCTCGGAATCACGATTGCTGTACAGCACGTTGGTACGAAAACGGACGTTGTCGGTCAGATCATAGGAGCCGTCCACGAACAACGAGCGGCGTTCCTGCGGGGTGCGCAGGTCAGTCCAACGGTTGGTATTGGTCTTGTCTTGCGTAACGAACTGGTCTGTATTCTGGGCCCGGTAGTCCGCCGGGTTGTCCGGGTTGCCGCCGTCGCGCACCAATACGCGCACTTCGCGATTCGGATTGGCTGGGGTGGCTACCGCAGGGTAAGCAACATTGGGCAGCGCATCCGTCGGGCGGCTGACGAATCCACCGAACTCACCGACGGCAGTCCAGCCAAAGTCCGGATGATTGGACGAACGCGGGAATTCCGAATACGGACGGTCAGAAGCAGCAACCTTGTTTTCCTTGGCATATTCGATGCCGACGGTCAGCGTTCCACGCTCGCCGGTCACACCCATCACGAAGTCGGCATTGGTCGTTTCGCCATCGCCCTGCGAGTACTGGCCGTAGTAAACGCTGCCGGTCGCGCCATCGAAATTGGTGCGGGTGATGATGTTGATGACACCGGCGATCGCGTCCGAACCGTAGATCGAGGACGCACCGTCCTTCAGCACCTCGATGCGATCGATCGAAGAGACAGGAACGGTGGAGATGTCCTGCAGGCCGTCAGTGGTGATGCCCAGACGCTTGCCGTTGACCAGGACCAGCGTACGCGCTGCACCCAGGTCGCGCAGGCTGATATAGGTACCACCGACTGCTTCGCCGGAAGACAGCGGCGACGCGCGGCTGATCGGCGGCGTGCCGACTGCGCTGATGTTCTGCAGGATGTCGGCGACCGACGAGAAACCCTGCTTCTCGATGTCGGCGCGGCTGACGGTCAGAATCGGCTGAGCGGTTTCGGTATCCACCTGGCGGATGCGCGAACCGGTCACTTCGATACGATCAAGGTTGGTCGCGCCGGTGTCCTGGGCGATGGCGATCGAAGGCAGTGCAGAGGCAGTAGCGCCAACCGCGATGGCGAATGAAATCGCGTCGCGAAGCTTGCTGGTCTTGTAAATCATTGAGCTCTCTCTCCAAGATCTTGGTAGTGGCGTGATGAACAACCGTTCGAGGGATCGAAAAAGCGAACCCAAAACGAAAGGTGGAGCCGATAGTAGCTATCAAGTTGGAAAAATTAAAGATGCGTTAACAAGAAATTGTCTTTCCGTGAATTCAGGGCGAGCTTAACTTTCTCAAGCGCCGTTGGAGATCGCTAAAGTTCCCTGCACAGCTGCCGCTAAAGCTGCAAACCACGGCCTTGAGGCAAGCGGCCCCAAGCATAACGAAAGAATTATCTTTAAAAACAAAAACTTACGAATTTCCGAGCAAGCGCTCCAGCGATAGATCAAGCAAGCCCAAGCGGATATCGGTGCTGCGTTTAGCCCGGAATCAACGTCTGAATCACATGCTCGACGTAGGCCTCGAAATCTTCCCGGGCCTGCTTGGGTTGCTGCAGTTGCAGCGAAAGCTGCAGGAAGCCGACGTAGGCGGCGTAGGCCAGGCGGGCGCGGTGCTGGGCGTCGGTGCGGGACAGGCCGGCCTGGCGGAACGAGGCGATCAGGTAATCGAGGCGGCGCTGCGAGACGCGGTCGATGACCGGACGCACTGCCGGGTGATCGAGCGCCTTGAGCAGTTCGCTATAGATAACGTGTGGTTTGACCTCATGCGCGACCAACTGGAACAACGCGCGCAGGCGGGCACTGGGGTCCGGAACATCTTCCAGGCTGCCGAACACTTCCTTTTGTTCGAAAATTTCCCAGCGTTCCAGGGCCGCCTGCAGCAGTGCGTCGCGTGATGGGAAGTGCCAGTAGAAGCTGCCCTTGGTAACGCCGAGCCGGCGCGCCAACGGTTCTACGGCGACCGCGCCCACGCCCTGCTCGGCGATCAGGTCCAGCGCAGCCTGCGCCCAGTCGTCTGCGCTGAGGCGGTTGCCGCGGCCGGAACTGGCGCGGGGAGTGGTGGGGCTGGATTCGGTAATGTCGTTCATGCCGCGATTTAACCATACGCTTGGGTCAGTTGCAGTATGCGTCACGAAAACGACGCACAATCGCCACGATTCAATGGCTTAACCGTCCATACCAGAGAGTATTGACAGGCGGCGGAACGCATCCATACCATTAGGTATGGTCACTCTTCCTTCTACCCTCGCCCGCACTGCGTCTGCGCCGCTGATCAGCGCTGGCGATGCCGAGTTGGCGGTGTCGGTGCAAGGCGCAGAACGCGCACAGACGGTCGTGCTGGCGCATGGGTTCGGGCAGACGCGGCACGCGTGGGACACGACTGCAGGCGCGTTGGCGCAGGCTGGCTACCGTGCGCTGTCCTACGATGCGCGCGGGCATGGCGACTCGAGTTTCAATGCCGCCGAGGTGCGCTACTCGCCGACGCAGTTCACCGATGACCTGATTGTCGTGGCGGGCGAACATGCCGAACCGCCAGTGCTGGTCGCCGCCTCGATGGGAGGCTTGTTCGGCCTGCTTGCGGAAGCGCGTTGGCCGGGATTGTTTCGCGCCATCGTGCTGGTCGACATCACGCCGCGCTGGGATACCAGCGGCGTGGAGCGCATCCTGCGCTTCATGACCGCGCACCCGGACGGCTTTGCCTCACTGGAGGCCGCCGCCGATGCAATCGCCCATTACCTGCCGCATCGGCCGCGCAAAACGGCAACCCAATTGCGGGCGCTGCTGCGCCAGCGCGACGACGGCCGTTGGAAGTGGCATTGGGATCCGCGTTTGGTCGAAGAACTGGCCGGACAGAATGCGCAGCTGCAGCAGCATGCTCTGCTGGAAGCCGCCGCACAGGTGCGCTGCCCGGTGCTGTTGATCAGTGGCGGCCGCAGCGATCTGGTCACGCCGGCCACCATTTCCGAGTTCCTGTCGATCGTGCCGCATGCACAGCATGTGCATCTGCCCGAGGCCACGCACATGCTGGCCGGCGACGACAACACCACGTTTACCGCCACCGTGTTGCAGTACCTGGACGCATTACCCTCGGTTGGCATCATCGCAGCGTCCAACATCACCGAGCATGTCACTGGAGCAAGACCATGAGCATCGTTGCACCGTTCCTCCTCGTCATCCTGGCGGCGGGTATCGCTGCCTATCACCGCATGCGCCTGGCCACCTGGGTTGCGATCAGCGCCTGCGTGCTGGTGGCGTGCTGGCTGCTGGGTGCCAATCTCACCGCCACCATCGTTGCGGCCGTGCTGGTCGTGCTGGTGTCTGCGCCGGTGCTGTTGCCGTTCCTGCGCAAGCCGTTGTTGACCACTCCGTTGATGGCATTCTTCCGCAAGGTGTTGCCGCCGCTGTCGCAGACCGAGCGCATTGCGCTGGAAACCGGATCGGTCGGTTTCGAGGGGGAGCTGTTCACCGGTGACCCGGATTGGCAGAAGCTGCTCAATTACCCCAAGCCGCAGTTGACTGCCGAAGAGCAGGCCTTCCTGGATGGCCCGGTGGAAGAGTTATGCAAGATGGTCAACGATTGGGAAATCACCCACGTCCACGCCGACCTGCCGCCGGAGCTGTGGGACTTCATCAAGAAGAACAAGTTCTTCGGCATGATCATTCCCAAGCAGTATGGCGGCCTAGGTTTCAGCGCGCTGGCGCACCACAAGGTGATCCAGAAGCTGTCTTCGATCTCCAGCGTGGTCAGCTCTACGGTCGGCGTGCCGAATTCGCTCGGTCCCGGCGAATTGCTGCTGCACTACGGCACTCCGGAGCAGAAGGATTATTACCTGCCGCGTCTGGCCGTGGGTGCGGAAGTCCCGTGCTTTGGCCTGACCGGCCCGTTTGCCGGCTCCGATGCCACCTCGATCCCGGACTACGGCATCGTGTGCAAGGGCGAGTGGAACGGCGCCAACGTGCTCGGCGTCAAGCTGACCTTCGACAAGCGCTACATCACCCTGGCACCGGTCGCCTCGCTGATCGGCCTGGCCTTCCGCGCGTATGACCCGGACGGTCTGATCGGCGACAAGAAGGACATCGGCATCACCCTGGCCCTGCTGCCGCGCGAAACGCCCGGCGTGGACATCGGCCGCCGCCACTTCCCGTTGAACTCGCCGTTCCAGAACGGCCCGATCCACGGCGAAGACGTGTTCATCCCGCTGAGCCAGTTGATCGGCGGCGTGGAGATGGTGGGCAAGGGCTGGAACATGCTCAACGAGTGTCTGGCAGTGGGTCGTTCGATCACCCTGCCCTCCACTGCCAGCGGCGGCAGCAAGGCTGCGGCGGTGGTCACCGGTGCGTATGCGCGCATCCGCAAGCAGTTCGGCCTGTCGGTCGGTCGTTTCGAAGGCGTGGAAGAGGCGCTGGCACGGATCGGCGGCAAGGCCTATGCGATCAGTGCGCTGTCGCAGGCCACGGCGGCGGCGGTGGATCGCGGCGATGTGCCGTCGGTGCCGTCGGCGATCGCCAAGTATCACTGCACCACCATGGGCCGCGAAGTGGTGAGCGACATGATGGATGTGATCGGTGGCAAGGGCATCATCCTGGGGCCGCGCAACTTCGCCGGCCGCGCCTGGCAGGCCGCGCCGATCGGCGTGACCGTGGAAGGCGCCAACATCATGACCCGCAGCCTGCTGATCTTCGGCCAGGGCGCCATCCTGTGCCATCCGTGGGTGATGAAGGAGATGCAGGCAGCGCAGGATCCGGACACGCGTCGCGGCCTGGAAGCGTTCGACCAGAGCCTGTTCGGGCACATCCGTTTCGGCATCTCCAATGCCGTGCGTTCGTTCTGGTTCGGCCTGACCGGTGCACGCATTGGCGCAGCGCCGGGCGATGCCTACACCCGCCGCTTCTTCCGCAAGCTGGACCGTTACTCGGCCAACCTGGCGCTCATGGCCGACGTGTCGATGCTGATGCTGGGCGGCAAGTTGAAGTTCAAGGAGTCGTTGTCGGGGCGTCTGGGCGATGTGCTGAGCCACATCTACATGACCAGCGCGATGCTCAAGCGCTACCACGACGAAGGCGCACCGGCCACCGACCAGCCGTTGCTGGCCTGGGCCTTCCACGACAGCGTGCACAAGATCGAAACCGCGTTGTCGGCCGCCCTGCGCAACTTCCCGATCCGCCCGGTGGGTTGGTTGATGTGGGTGCTGATCTTCCCGCTGGGCCGCCGCGCCGAAGCACCGGGCGACCGCCTGGGCCACCGCGTGGCCTCGATCCTGATGGCTCCCAACGAAGCACGCGATCGCCTGGCACAGGGCGTGTTCCTGACCCCGTGCGCCAACAACCCGGGTGGCCGCATCGCCAGCTACCTGACCAAGGCGGTGATGGCCGAGCCGGTGGAGCGCAAGTTCCTCAAGGCGCTCAAGACCAAGGGCATCGAGGCGCTGGAGTTCACCGCACAGCTGGACGAAGCGGTAGCCGAAGGCGTGCTCACGCTGGACGAGCGCAAGCTGCTGGAAGAGCTGCGCGAGATCATGATGGATACCATCACCGTGGACGACTTCGATCCGCATGAACTGCGCGCTGCCAGCTTCTACGACAAGCCGCAGGCACAGCAGCCGCGCGAAGCGGCCTGATTCGGCGTTCGTCGACAAGGCAAGAACAAACGGCGAGCTTCGGCTCGCCGTTTGCGTTTGAGGGCACGGCGGGCGCGCTGCAACGCAGGCTTCGCAGGCCGATGACGCCACGCGGAACACGCGTGGCGCTAGCGCACAGGTCTGCTGCTAGCGCGCCCGAGGACGACGGCCAACGGCTTCGCTCAGAGCGGCAACCACAACAGCGCCAGTGCGATCAGCGCAGGCAAGGCCTGCACGAAGAAGATCCGGCGGTTGACGCTGTAGGCGCCATAGCAGCCCGCCACCACCACACAGCCCAGGAAGAAGCTCAGCACGTCCGCGCGTTCGGCCAGTGCGCCCCAGAACAGGCCGGCGGCCAGAAAGCCGTTGTAGAGCCCCTGGTTGGCCGCCAGTACGCGCGTGGCCTGTGCCTTCTCCAACGTATTGCGGAAGGTCTTAAGGCCCAGTGGGCGGGTCCACAGCAGCATTTCCAGCACCAGGATGTAGACGTGCAGCAGGGCGACGCACAGACCGGCAACGATGGCGAACAGGGACATGGCAGGCAGGAGTAATGAACGTGGCGGCAAGCATAGCCGCGATGACATTCCCTCTGCCGGGGAACCCATTCAAAGGCCGGCGATTGGCCGCTGCCGAGAAGGCGTGCCCGGCACGGCAGGGGCGCTCACAGTCGTGGTCAGGCAACCTCCGATGGACCCAGGCAACGCAGACAACTCCGATGCATGGGTGTGACCAGCGCGCACAACCGCAGCCAGATTGTGTTGATTACCCAATCTGCCTGCGCCATCGGCAAGGCGCACGCGACCCCATCGATCAGCGCGGCGAACCGGCCGGGGTCTGCTCCGCAGCCGCATCGCGCTCTGCAGGCAGCTTGCGCGCTTGCCGCAACAAGCCAAACGCCCCGACGGTCATGCCTACCGCCGCCAGCAGGCCCACACCAAACACCGCACTGGAGCCCAAGGCCGAGACCAGCTTGTGGATCCACACGAAGCTGAGGTCGCCACCCCGGTAGATCACCGTATCGATCGCCGCACCGGCCTTGTAGCGCCATTGCCGATTGACCCGCGTGTACAGCGTCTCACGTGCCGGCTTGGCGAGCGCGAACTCGCTGGAGCGCGTGATCACCTGCACGATCGCGATCATCATCGGCAACGGCGAGGCGGCCAGCGCGGCGTAGCCCAGGGTGATGGCCACACCCGGAATCAGCAGCGCCGGCGCAATGCCGAAACGCGACAACAGCGCGCGCGTCACCAGCAATTGCAGCACCAGCGTCAGTGCGTTGACCGCCAGATCGATACTGGCGTAATACGCCGTACTGGCCGCCGCATCCGTATACAGCCGGCGGACCAACGCAGCCTGTTCGTTATAGAGCAAGGTGCCGACGCCCACGCCCAACAGGGTCATCAGCGCCAGCCAGCGCAGCAGCGGCTCGCGCATGATCAGCTTGAGTCCGCCAAACACGTCGCCGCCCATCGGCACTTCGCCCGAATCCAGCCGGAACTGCCGCTCGCGCGCCACCGCCCACAGCCGCAGCCGCAGCACGCACACCACGCACACCGTCAGGAACCCGGCCGACACCAGCATCAGATGCGCGATGCCGATCCGCTCCACCAGGGTGCGGGTGAGGACCGGCCCGAGAAACGCGCCCAGCGTGCCCGCCGCACCGATGTAACCGTAGTAGTTGCGCGCCTCGGCATTGCTGAAGACATCGGCCATGAAGCTCCAGAACACCGCCACCGCGAACAGGTTGAACACCGTCACCCACAAGAAGAACGCCATGCCGCGACCAGGCACGCCGCTGTCGAACAGCACGTAGAACAACAGCAAGGTCGCGATGAAGAAGCCATACACCGCCGGCAGGAACACCCGCCGCGGGTAGCGGCTGACCAGCGCACCGTACAGCGGTTGCACCAGCACCATGATCAGGAAGGTGCAGGTAAACAGCACCTGCAAGGTGAAGTCCTTGAGCGGCATGCCGTGTGCGGCGAAGAACGCGATCATGCCGGTGGGAAAGAGCGCTTCCACATCCGCCGAGGCGCCCATCGCCTCGCGTACCGGGCGCAAGACGTAATAGCCGCTCAGCAGGCAGAAGAAATACAGGAACGACCACGCCAGCGGCGGCGAACCGCGCAGTGCTGCGCTTAGCCGACCAAGCGCATAACGCGGCGCAGGCAAATGCGTCATGGCGTCAGCATCCCCGCACGAACGAGCCCGACAGCAAGAACATGGCAGCCACAGCACCCGGCGGAAGAGCGCGCACGTTAGCCGATGCAGCGCAGCACGGCCAGCGGCAACAGGACGCGACTGTCATGGCGCCATCGCCCGGCACGCGGCTTGCAGCATTCGCGTACAGGCCCACACACAGGCCATCTACTACGTTGCCGGCACGCGCAACGACCGGATTTCCGAATCAAAATCGTCAATAGGATCAATATGATGCCCATTCATCTTCTGGCAGTTTGTGCTATTGCGAAGCGCGGCGCTAGAATCGCTCCAAGCAGTGGAACAGGCGGGACAACCATGACAGAAATGCGCAGGCGCCGACGGTTCCGTCCGTTGGCCATCGGGCTGCTTGGGGCGTTATTGCCTCTGGCCCTCTCTTCCACGGCACAGACGCCTGCGCCCATTGCCAACGCGTTGCAGCCCGCGCAGTCTCCCACTGCCCCGCTGGCGTACCGCGCGTCGTTGCCGGCCAGCAGCGTGTTGGCGCCCGCCGCCGGCTTCGACGTGGCGGCATTCGAATCGATGGCCGACCAGCTGACCTATGGCAACCGCGTGCCCGGCATGGCGATGGCCATCGTGCAGGGCGGCAAGGTGCTCAGCGCGCGCGGCTATGGCGTTACCGACGTCAATCATCCGCAACCGGTCGATGCCCACACCGTGTTTCGCCTGGCCTCGCTGTCCAAGGCCTTCGCCGGCACCATGGCCGGCCTGCTGGTCAACGACGGCGTGCTGCGCTGGGACAGCAAGGTGGTCGACTATGTGCCGGGCTTCCAGCTCAGCGACACCGCGGCGACCCGCCACCTCACCGTCGCCGAAGTGCTCAGCCATCGCGTCGGCCTGACCCGCAATGCCTACGACCGCGACGTCGAGTCCAACGCCGACTACTACTCGCTCAGCCACAAGCTGGCGGCCGCGCCGCTGCGCTGTGCGCCGGGCGATTGCTATGCCTACCAGAACGTCGCTTTCAGTCTGGTTGGCGATGTGGTGTTTGCCGCCTCCGGCAGCTTCTACGAGCAATCGGTGGAGCGACGCATTTTCAAACCGCTGGGCATGAACGATGCCAGCATGGGCCTGGCCGGCATCCAGGCCAGCCCGCACTGGGCACGCCCGCATGTGCGCAGCCGCAACGGCTGGGTGGCGTTGACGCCCAAGCCCACCTACTACCGCCTGGCACCGGCCGCCGGCGTCAATGCCAGTGCCAGCGACATGGCGCAGTGGCTGCTCGCGCATACCGGCCATCGCACCGATGTATTGCCCGCCCCGCTGTTGGCCACCTTGCACGCACCGCTGATCTCTACCCCGGGCGAAATGCGCTCGGGCTGGCGCCACGAGCGCGTGGATGCCGCCAGCTACGCGCTGGGCTGGCGCGTATTCGACTACGCCGGTCACCAGGTGGTGTTCCACGCAGGTGCCGTGCAGGGCTACCGCGGCCTGATCGCCCTGTTGCCCGAGCGCGACCTGGGCATCGCGATCATGTGGAATGGCGAAAGCGGCCTGCCCTCCGGCATGATGCCGACCATTCTGGACCGTGCACTCGGATTGCCGGCCAAGCGCTGGCTGGATATCGATGTGGATGGCGACTTCGGCAGCGAGAACATGCTGGCCGACAAACCCGATCCGGCGGGCAAGGGGGTTTCGTCCGGCAAGTCGGTGGCCTCGCCACGCTGAGCCGGCCGTTGCACCGGCACTGACTCACACACAGGCGGCTTCGGCCGCCTGTGTCGTTTCTGCCCGGCGCACCGCCCGCGTACACGCCGCGGGCCGCCCCCACGTTGTAACCCAGGACGATGCGAGAAGCGCGCGCTCGCGGCATCGCACGGGACAGCCGCGCAGTTGTTGCAGCGGCTCGGCGGAGCGCGCTCACCACGCCCCCATCCGCCCTTCGGGCACCTTCCCCCGCAGGCGGGGGAAGGCAGACGACACGCTTCGACCTCCCTGGCGACATGAGCCCGATACGCTGGGAATTGAACAGGGCCGCCCAATAAAAAAGCTCCCTCCCCGCTGGGCGTCGGGGAGAGAGCTCGATGTTTACGGCGATCGGGTGTTGCAGATCAGATCAGCGGCGCCGGGGTTGCAGGCAGCGCGACCGGAGCGGCCTTCTTCTTGCGAACGGCCGGCTTCTTCTTGGCGACCTTCTTCGCGGCAGGCTTCTTGGCAGCGGACTTCTTGGTGGCCGCCTTCTTGGTTGCCTTCTTCGCTACGGCCTTCTTGGCAGTCTTCTTGACGGCCTTCTTGGCGGCTGTCTTCTTGGTCGCCTTCTTGGCGGTCTTCTTCACAGCCTTCTTGGCGGCAGTCTTCTTGGTTGCCTTCTTCGCAGTCTTCTTCACTGCCTTCTTGGCGGTTGCCTTCTTGGCAGTCTTCTTGACGGCCTTCTTGGCAGCAGTCTTCTTCACTGCCTTCTTGGCGGTTGCCTTCTTCGCGACCTTCTTGGTCGCCTTCTTGGCGGCGGTCTTCTTCACTGCCTTCTTGGCAGTGGGTTTCTTTTTCGCAGCTTTTTTAGTGGCCATGTAATTGGCTCCTCGTCAGTGAACTATGGAGGTGAAACGCCCAGTTGAACCAAACCCCGCGCCGGCATGCCGTCGTCGGGAACCGTCCGCAGGTGATGCGCGACGGGACGGATACAGAAACACCCGCATCGAACGGCGACACGGGTGCGTGATCGGGACGACTGCTGTTTTCTTGGAGAGAAGCGGACCCGACTCCACCATCGATCGTGCTTCGGCGGACGTCTTGAACAAGCTGGTCGGCTTGGTGTCGATTCTGCTCACTCTCTTTCGCAGCAATGTCTGCTGGGCGAAACCTAATCACGCTTTTTTTTACTGTCAACACTCTTTTGCAATTTTTTTTCAGCCAGCCATCGCAATGTGCGGCATCGACGCCGGGCAAGTGCGTCGCGCGCGGCAAGCGCGGCATGTCCGTGGCGCGCGCCAGCACGACAGCGTTTTCAAAAAAACACTTCTTTTCCGCTGTTTTCTGCAAGCGATGAAAAGGTGCGCGGCTGGAGCAGCCGCATTGCCGGCACAGCGTGGCATGCGTTGCGGCATCGCCCGCCGCCTGTCCGCCAGCTGAAAATTTTTTATCCGCCAACTCCACTTCCGGCGTCGCACGAGCAGAAATGCGCAAACTTATTGCGTCATTCGATCGCCATGCTTGCGCTCTTGCGCGACGTCGAAGGCAACGCGCGGGAGGTGGAGAGGATCATCGACGCGCGTTGTCGCCGACAAACCTTTTCACCGAGCGCACGCCAGACCCTCACGACTGACTCACGCCAGAAATCCGACGCGGCATCCAGCTGCTCCTGCCGCGGAGTGCTTTCGACGATGCACGCAAGCGCGAAGCTCGTCGCGCGGCAGCACCGGCTGCAGCGATGGCGTCGATCCGAGCGCGCAGGTCCGATTGCCCACTCGATCACGCTCCAGCGCGTGCATCGCGCAGCGCTGCCGCCCAAAAAAATGGCCGCTCGGAGAGCGGCCATCGGTATTGCGGCAAACGAGGTGGACTCAGTGGTCGTCGTCTTCGAGCAGCTCGGCGTAGTCGTCCGGCGACAGCAGATCGTTGAGCTCTTCCTTGTCGTCAAGTTCGACCACGAAGATCCAGCCTTCGCCGTAGGCGTCTTCGTTGATGGTCTCCGGCTTGTCGCTCAGCGCGCTGTTGACCTCGACCACGGTACCGCTGACCGGGCTATACACGTCGGAGGCGGCCTTGACCGACTCGACCACCGCCGCGCCGTTGCCGACCTGCACGGTGTCGCCGACGCCCGGCAGTTCGACATAGACCAGGTCGCCCAGCAAGCCCTGGGCGTGGTCGGAGATACCGACGGTGACGCGGCCGTTGCTTTCGACGCGGGCCCACTCGTGGGATTTGAGGAACTTGAGGTCGCCAGGAATCTCGCTCATGGGTGTGCTCCGGGGAAACTTGGGGTTGGGGACAGGTGGCTAGTTTAGACCGCGCGATGAGACAGGTGCACGCGCGTCGGCATGGCTGGGTTGCATGCGGTTACAGGATGCCGACTGGTCTGCAGCCGACATCACCCGGCTCATTCGCCAAGTACGCCGGGCTGCGCCTGGCCTTCGCGCACGAACGGAAACTTCACCGCGCGCAACGGCACCTGGCGGCCACGGATGTCCACGCGCAGGTCGTCGATGCTGCCGGCCGGCACGCGTGCAAAAGCGATTGCCTTGCCCAGCGTGGGCGAGAAGGTCCCGGACAGGATCTCGCCCTGGCCGGCCGCGGTGAGCACGGTCTGGCCGTGCCGCAGCACGCCCTTCTCGTCCATCACCACGCCGATCATCTGGCGTGGGGCGCCCTGCGCCTTTTGCGATTCGAGCACGTCGCGGCCGATGAAGTCGCGGCCTTCATCCAGGGCGATCGTCCAGGCCAGCGCGGCTTCGAACGGACTGACCGCGTCGTCCATGTCCTGGCCGTAAAGATTCATGCCCGCTTCCAATCGCAGCGTGTCGCGCGCGCCCAGGCCGGCCGGCTTGACGCCCTGCGCGAGCAGCGCATTCCAGAATGCGACCGCCGCGTCCTGCGGAAGCACGATTTCGAAACCGTCTTCGCCGGTATAACCGGTGCGCGCAAGAAACAGGTCGATACCATCGCGCGAGCGCGTCTGCAGCGCGGCGAAACGGCCGAGCTTGCTGGCAGCCGCGGTGTCGGCCGGGTCCAGCAAGGCGATGACCTTGGCACGCGCGTTGGGGCCCTGCACCGCCACCATGGCGAAGTCGCCGCGCTCTTCCACCTTTACCTCGAAGCGCGCGGCCTGCGCGCCGATCCACTGCAGGTCCTTTTCGCGGGTGGCGGCATTGACCACCAGGCGGAAGAAATCCTCGCGCATGAAATAGACGATCAGGTCGTCGATCACCCCGCCCTGCGGGTTGAGCATGCAGGTGTACAGCGCCTTGCCGGCGACCTTGAGCTTGTCCACCGAGTTGGCCAGCAGGTAACGCAGGAACTCGCGCACGCGCGCGCCGTGCAGGTCGACCACGGTCATGTGGCTGACGTCGAACACGCCGGCGTCGCGACGCACCTGGTGGTGTTCGTCGATCTGCGAGCCGTAGTGGATCGGCATGTCCCAGCCGCCGAAGTCGACCATCTTGGCGCCGAGCGCACGATGGGTGTCGTTGAGGATGGTCTTCTGGGTCATGAGCGCCGGTCCAAGGGAAAGACGCCCATTATCGCCGCCCGGCCGCACTTGCGGGCAAGCCGTGCAGACGCACAGCCGGACTCCAAGGCGCGCACGCCTGACACTGCCACCCCGCACTGCAACATCCAGCGCAGCACGGGACCGCTGCACACCAATCAGCCGGCCGCTTCCACCAGCAAGGTCATGCCATCCACACCGACGATACGCACCGGTGCGCCGGCCGGCAGCTCCGGACCGCTGACCACCCAGAACGCGTCGTCGACCTTGGCGCGACCGCGGCCATCGTGGATGGGCTGATCGAGCAGCACGCGGCGGCCGATCAATTGCTCGGCGCGCCGGTTGAGCAAGGGACGGTCGCTCTGCCGCCCCTTGCCGCGAAACCAGCTGCGATAGACCTGCACCGACACGAAGCTGAGCAGCACGAACGCCACGATCTGCACCAGCAGCGACATGCCCGGCACTGCGAGCACCAGCACGCATACCGCCGCCGCGGCAATCCCCATCCACAACAGGAATGCACCCGGCACCAAGGTCTCGGCGGCGATCAACAGCAGCGCCAGCACCGCCCATACCACCACATCCCAACGCATGGCTCAGACTCCTGCGCGCGGCGGCATCGGCGGCACGCGTACACCGGCGGTATCGGGCTTGGCCAGCGCCTCCTTCGCCAGGTCCGCGATGCCGGCGATCGAGCCGATGATGCCGCTGGATTCCATCGGCATCAGCACGAACTTCTGATTGGGTGCGGTGGCCAGCGCCTTGAACGCCTCCACATATTTCTGTGCGACGAAGTAATTGATCGCCTGCACGCTGCCGTTGGCGATCGCATCGGACACCACCTGGGTGGCACGGGCTTCGGCCTCGGCCAGGCGCTCGCGTGCTTCGGCATCGCGGAAGGCGGCTTCCTTGCGGCCCTCGGCTTCGAGCACGGCGGCCTGCTTCTCGCCGTCGGCACGCAGGATCTCCGACTGCCGCGAGCCTTCGGCTTCGAGAATCTGCGCGCGCTTTTCGCGCTCGGCCTTCATCTGCCGCGCCATCGAATCGATCAGGTCGCGCGGCAGCTGGATGTCGCGGATATAGAGCGTGTTATGGGCGTTGAGATGAGATGCGTTGGCCGTCAGCGGTGCGGAGCGGATGCTGCGTGGCGCTGGCTTGGCTGGCGCCAAGGCAAGCCGCGCGGCGCACGCTCCGTGCCGCTGACGGCCAACCCTCCGGCAAGCGCCCTGTGGCGCGCCGATACTGCGTTGCGCGCTTTGCCCAGGCCACCAGCCTGGGCTGCAGCGCACGCCTTATCTCGACGCGCCACAGGACGCTTCGCACTCGTCTCAACGCCCATAACACGCTCTAGATGCGGGGACCTTGATGCCCCACGGATTGGTGGCCTGGTCGACCACGCTCAATAGCTGGGCGTTGATGGTTTCGCGCTGGCTCAGCGATTCGTCCAGGTCCATCGAGCCGATCACCGTGCGGATATTGGTCTGCACCAGCGCGATCGTGGCGATTTCCAGGTTGGAGACTTCATAGGCGGCCTTGGCCGCATCCAGCACCTGGAAGAACACCACCCCGTCCACGCGCACCACCGCGTTGTCCTTGGTGATGACGTCCTGGCTGGGCACGTCCAGCACCTGCTCCATCATGTTGATCTTGCGGCCCACGCCGTAGACCACCGGCACCAGGAAGTGCAGCCCGGGGCTCATGGTGTGGGTGTAGCGGCCGAAGCGCTCCACCGTCCACTGGAATCCCTGCGGCACCATGCGTACGGTCTTGAACAACACGATGACGCCGGCCACCAGCACGGCGATGGCCAGAAACGAAGTTGGAAACATGTGCAGCCCCTTTGCAGTGACGAGTCGGTCCTGCGCGAAGTATGCACCCGCTGCACACACCACACCGGCGGCAACGGACAACGCTGCGCGGCGCCGCCCCTGCCGTCGCGCACCGGCATAGGACGGCGTGCGCGAGCAGCGCCTCCCCGGCTCAGGCGTTGCGTGGCGCGAACATGATGACCGCCATGCCCAACAGGCAGCAGCCGGCACCGAGCAGGTCCCAGCGTGTGGGCGTGATGCGGTCCACCCACCACAACCACAGCAGCGCACTGGCGATGTAGACCCCGCCGTAGGCCGCGTAGGTGCGTCCGCTGGCGGTGGGATGCAGACTCAACAGCCACACGAACAGCGCAAGGCTAAGAGCAGTGGGCAGCAGCAACCACGCACTGCCACCCTTGCGCAGCCATAGATAAGGTAAGTAGCAACCCACCAGCTCGGCCACGGCGGTAGCGACGAACAGCAGCAGCGTGCCCGGCGCGGAGTTCATCGGCGTGCCACAGGGTCGGAATCGGGCATCGGGGCTGCGGCCGCTTCGTCCCGCTTGACCTGTTGCCACAAGGCTTCCTGTGCGCTCAACGAGAGCGCGTCCAGTGCCGTGCCCTGCGCCTGCGCGCGGGCTTCCATCGCACGGAAGCGCCGTTCGAATTTCGCATTGGCATGCCGCAGCGCGGCGCCGACGTCGACCTTGGCATGCCGCGCCAGGTTGGCGCAGACGAACAGGACATCGCCGAGTTCGTCTTCCAGGCGCGCCTGGTTGTCGGCCACTGGGCCGCGCGCGAATTCCACCCGCAGTTCCTCGATTTCTTCCTGCAGTTTTTCCAGCACCGGCGCCGGGCCCGGCCAGTCGAACCCGACCCGTGCCGCGCGCGACTGCAGCTTGGTAGAGCGCTGCCACTCCGGCAGGCCGCGAGCGATGCCGGCAAGCGCCGAGTCGTCGAGGTGTCCGGCGGCGCGACGTTCGTCGCGCTTGATCTGCTCCCAATTGGCGCTGACCGCCTGCGCGTCATCGGCTGCCTGCGCCGCAAATACATGCGGGTGGCGACGCACCAGCTTGTCGCTGAGCGTGGCGACCACATCGGCAAACCCGAACGCGCCCTGCTCGGCCGCCATCTGCGCGTGGAAGACCACCTGCAGCAGCAGGTCGCCCAGTTCGTCGCGCAGTCCCGGCAGGTCGTTGCGATCGATCGCGTCGGCCACTTCGTAGGCCTCTTCGATGGTGTACGGGGCGATGCTGGCGAAGGTCTGCTGCACATCCCAGGGACACCCATGCTGGCGGTCGCGCAGGCGCGCCATCAACTGCAGCAGGCCTTGGAGATCGCCGGTGGAGGGGGTCTGGGACATGCAGGATTCCTGAAACGGGATGTGGGGAAAGCGCCGTCGGCGACCCACCGGCACGGTGCGCTGCAGCGCCGATCGCCGCAACCGATGCCACGCAGGGAAGCTACCGAAGTGTAGCGGTCAGCCGATGACGGCCCTGCCTGCCAGCCGCGCGCCACAGGCACGACCGATGGGCACGCTCATGCCAGCCAATCGCGCCACGGCAGATTGGGGTCGCCCAGCGCGATAAAATCGCCATTGAGCAAGGTGTCGCGACGGTTGTAGCGGAACGGTTTGCCGCTGGCGCCGGCCAGCAGCACGCCACCGGCGGCGTGCAGCACGCACTGGCCCGCGGCGGTATCCCATTCGGAGGTTGGGCCGAAGCGTGGGTAGACATCCAGATCGCCTTCGGCGATGCGGCAGAACTTCAAGGACGAGCCTTGCGCCACCACGTCGATCTCGCCCATGCGCTCCAACGCGGCGGCGGTGCGCGCATCGCGGTGCGAACGGCTGGCCGCCACCCGTAGAGGTGACGCAGCCGGCGTGCGCGTCTGCAGCATCTCGTCGCGATCGCCATCGCGGCGGTAGGCGTTCTCGCCGCGCGCGGCATACCAGACCCGGCCATCCACCGGCGCCTGCACCACGCCCAGCACCGGCGCGCCCATATGGATGAGCGCGATGTTGACGCTGAACTCGCCATTGCGCTTGACGAATTCGCGGGTGCCATCGAGCGGATCGACCAGCCAGTAACTGGTCCAGTGCTGGCGCTGCGCCCATGCCACGTGCGCGGATTCTTCCGACAGCACCGGCACGTCCGGGGTGATCCGGCGCAGCCCTTCGACGATGACGCGGTTGGCGGCCAGATCGGCCTGGGTCAGCGGGCTGGCATCGTCCTTGATCTGGACCGCAAAGTCCTGTGCGTACACCTGCATGATGGCATCGCCGGCCTCGCGGGCGATGGCGATCACGGTTTCGCGCAATTCCATCGGGATGCGGATCATGGGTTGCGCTCCAGCCACTCGCGCGCAATGAACAGTGCCGCCAGCGAGCGGCCTTCGGAAAAATCGTCGCGCAGCATCAACTCGTCCAGGCGTGCCAGCGGCCAGGGGATCACGTCCATCTCTTCCGGCTCGTCGCCGGGCAGGCGTTCGGGGTAGAGATCGCGCGCCAGCACCAGCCACGATTGGTGACTCATATAAGTAGGAGCGAGCGTCATCGCGCGCAGCACCTGCACCTGGCGCGCGCCGTAGCCGGCTTCTTCCTTCAACTCGCGGTCGGCGGCCTGCTCGGGTGTCTCGCCGGCATCGATGCGGCCCTTGACCAGGCCCAGCTCGTAGCGGTGCACGCCGGCGGCATACTCGCGCACCAGCAACACGGTCTGTGCGTCCAGCATCGGCACCACCACCACCGCGCCATGGCCCTGGCTGAGCTGGCGTTCGTAGATGCGGCGCTGGCCGTTGGAAAAT